>NZ_JADQBF010000099.1 GCF_016278775.1 Demequina sp.
CACCAACGCATCGCCACCGTGACCCTCCCTCCCTCCCTCGACCACTCGCAGTCCGACTTTCTGGATGGCGCGGCAGCCAAGGACCTCATGGCGGGCCTGCCCGCAAGCGTTCCGCAACGGGTGCCTCGCGCGAGGCTCGAGGCGTTCGCAAGCGTGGGCCTGACGCCCTCGCAGATTGCGGTGTGTCCGATCGTCACGCGAGAGCACGCCTACGAGGCGGGAAAGAAGCTGCTGTCACTCCCGCCAGCCGAACGCCCGACGGCGATCGTCTGTCAAGCAGACGTGTACGCGTGGGGCGTGTGGGACGCCGCGAGGGATCTGGGAATGCGCGTTCCGCAAGACGTCTCGATCACGGGCTTCGACGGGTTGACGGAGGGGGTGTTTGCCGCGCTGGACCTCACGAGCGTGGTCCAGGACGGCACCGAGAAGGGTCGCCTGATCGCGCGGTGGGTGACCCTCGCCTGCGAGGGCCCAGACGCGCCGCCGCCGTTTGACCTGCCGCTCAGCGTCCGCTGGGGCACTTCCGCTGGCCCCGCGCCGCAGTCCTAGAGGCTGACAGCAGCGACCATCTCGCCCGTGGGTACGGCCGAGCCGCCCCGCGGTTCCTCCGTGATCTCGAACTCAGTGACGTCCTTGAAGTCCGTGTGCATCATGGCCATGAACTTGCCATCGGCGTCCGGCATGAAGGTGGGGCCAGCCATCATCTGGCCGTCGTCAAGCACGAGCCACAGCTGATACTCCATGCCTTCTGCGGGCGCGGGCGCATCGAGCCCCATGAGCGCCACGCCGCCCATCCGCTCGCTCATCACCAGATGGGAGGAGCCCAGGCTGAGTTCCATGGTGTGTGCGTCGGGCGCCGATGACACCATCATGACCTCGCGCTCGAGTGCCGACGCGTCGGGAGCGTCGTCTGCGGTGGCGAGGACGGCGCCGATGCCCGTCACAGCAATCACCGCTGCGGCTGCAGCGCCGACGAGCGGCCAGCGGCGTCGCTTGCGCGGTCCGTGAGAGCCGGCGTCGCCAACGACGGTGGGTGGCAGCTGTGCCGTCTGGGCGGCCCTACCCATCACCGCGGCGCGTAGCGTCGCCGGGGGAGCGACCGCCTCTGCGTCGACCAAGGTGGCTACGGCGTCGGACATGCGCGCACACTCCTCGCGGCATTCGGTGCATCCGCGCAGGTGATTCTCGAACAACTGACGGTCAACCTCGTCGACAGCGCCAACGACGTAGGGGCCGAGCAGCGAATGCGGATCGTCAATGGTGTCGTTCATCGCTCCTCCTCCCAGGCGTCGCGAAGCTTGATGAGTCCGTCCCTGATGCGGGCCTTGGCCGTGCCCAGAGGAATGCCGAGCGAGGCGGCCACCTCGCGATGGGTGAAGCCTTTCGCAAATGCGAGGTCAAGGGCCTCTCGCTGCCGTTCCGTCAGGAGAGCAAGCCCTTCGCGGACGCGCCGTACCTCCCACTCCCGATGCGCCATGTCGACCACCGTGTCGGGTTCGTCGTGGCTGCCTGTGATCGTGGAGCCGTGGGCCCGAAGTCGGTCAGTGTGTGCCTGCTCGGATCGCACCCTGTCGATCGCGCGACGGTGCGCCATCGTGAGAATCCAGGTGCGCCCGCTGCCTGCCTCTGGGCGATACCTGGCTGCGCGCCGCCACACCTCGACCAACACGTCTTGGGCGACCTCCTCCGCGATAGCGCGGTCGCGGACTACCCGCAGCGCGACACCAAAGACGGAAGCCGCTGTCGCGGTATACAACTCGTCGAAGGCCGACTCGTCGCCCCGGCCGACGCGCACCAACAGTTGGCCGATGACGGCTGAACGGCTGAGCGCGCCCTCGGCGGGGGCCGTCGGCGACGCGGCGGGTGCCGCCGCGTCGCCGACCACCCTCAGGTGCCGTTGCGAGTTCACAGGGTCTCCTTGAGCGGAAGGCGGGGTCTACCCTTCGTCTTCCATCATGGCGTCTTCCGACATCATCGCGTCTTCCGACATGGCTGGCTCTTCAGACGAGTCGTCGTTGGGATCTCCGCAGCCAGCCAACAGGGCCGCCGTGAGCGCGATGGTGGCTGGGGCCGCGAGCATTCGTGATGTCTTCATGATTCCTCCAGGTGTGGGGGTGATGGGGTGTGTCCCCACGGGGGTGATTCGAGGCGACTGCTGTGCTGGATGGGATCAGCCAAAGGTGAAGGCGTAGGCCTCGACCCCTTCGGAGAACTCAAGCGTCATGACATCCTCCACTGGTACTCCCTCGTACAGGTCATACAGGTCGGACGTGCCGTCCACGCGCACGGTGCGGGTGACGTCTGGTTCGGATGAAAGGGTGACCGTGACCTCGCCGATGCCAGCGAGCACCAGGTGGACGTCCGCCGCGTAGAAGCGCAGGTTGAGGCGCGCGTCGGGGCCGGCGATGGCCCTCTCGCCTTCGATGGTCCAGGTGCCGTCGTAGGAGAAATGGTGGAGCTCTGGCGTGGGGGTACCGTCGTACGTCGCTCGCTCATCCGTGGCGACCCCATCGTTCTGGGCGTACGCCAGTCGCTGCCATCCCAGGTACAACTCGGGGGTTCGACCCTGAGTGTGATTGCCCGGATCCGCCTCGACGAGGTCCTGCGCCGGGGTGTCGAGCAACTCTTGAATGAGGCGCTCGGTGTCCTCGTAGCCACCCTCGCCGTAGTGCACCTGGCGCACCGTTCCCGTCTGGTCGATCAGGTAGTGGGCTGGCCAGAACCGCTGGTCCCAGGCCCGCCATGTCTCGAAGTTGTTGTCGATGGCGATCGGGTACTCGATGCCGTAGCGATCAGCGGCGTCGTCGACATTGGAGACCACCTTCTCGAAGGTGAACTCTGGGGAGTGCACGCCAATGATCGTCAGCCCGTCGTCGCGGTACCGCTCGTCCCAGGCGGTGAGATACGGGAAGGTGCGCTGGCAGTTGATGCACGAGTAGGTCCAGAAGTCGAGCAACACCACCTCACCCTCGAGGTCCTTGAGGCTGAGCGCCTCTCCTCCCTCCGTGTTGAGCCATTCCTCGATCCCTACGAACTCGCGGGCTGGGCCGCAATTGGCCAGACGGTCGGAGGTCTGCTCCTCGCAGTCGTCGAACGACAGCTGGCCGGCCGGGGCCGCGGGCTGGTCCTCCCTGCCCGTGAGGGTGTCCAATTCGCCGCGCACACCGTTGTTGTTCTCGATCCGCTCTTGGATCTCGGCGAGCGTGCCAGGCACGATGCGCTGCAGTGGCTCAGCGATGTTGGTGGCGATGACCACCGAAGTAAGGATGAGAACCACACCCGATGCGACGCGGATCGCCTGCAGGCGCTCGCGCACGGCTCTGATGCGTGAGCCGATGCTCTGGCCGGCCACGCCGAATGCGAGCAGCGGGATGGCGATGCCAACGGAGAAGGCCACGGTCAGCGCCACGAGTCCCCAGCTGAGCCCGTTGGTCGCGGCCAATACGGTGATCGAGGCCAGTATCGGCCCGGCGCAGGGAACGAAGACGAGGCCTAGAGCCAGGCCCATGACAAAGCCGTTGCCGTCCCTGTTCAGTTGAGGAAGCCTGGTGCCCTGGAACGGGCGCTCCAGGATGTGGCCCACCGCCGGCACGGCCAATCCCACGCCGACGATCGCGAGCGTCACGATCCCGGCCCACCTGAGGACGTCGGCAGGAAGCCCGAGGCTTGACAACAGGATGCCGCCGAGCAAGGTGAACACAGCGAAACTCGTGACGAGCCCTCCGACCACCACCAACGGTCGCCGACGGGATCGCGCCCCCTCTTGAATGGATGACGTCAGGATGGCGGGCAGCACGGGGAGCACGCACGGGCTGATGGCGGTGATGAGGCCGGACACGATGCCGACGACGGTCAGGGTGAGCATGACTGGTGTTCGGGGCGGTCGACCCCATGGATGGGGTTGCTACGGCTGGCGATGCGGAACGGCGTCGAGCCACTCCATCACGCGTTCCTCGAACAGGTCTGCCGCATCCGCGTCGTAGTCGGCGCTCGAGGGGTCAACAAACATGTGCCGCTTGCCGGCGTAGCGGTGCACGTGCGCCTCTGGCGCGTGCAGCAGCAAGGGCGCCAATTCGGAGGCGGGGACCCAGTCGTCGGGATCGGCGACATGGATGCTGAGTCTCACGTTGTGCCGCCATTCGCCCCCGATCTCTTCCGGCGGCATGGCCCCGCCCACCAAGACGCAGTGGCGGATGCGGCGCCACTCTTGGGCGAGCAACTGGGCAGGAAAGGTTCCGAGCGCGAACCCCATGACCGTGTCGGCGGAGGGATGGTGAAGGGCGGCTCGGCGGGCAATGTCTTCTATCGCATCGTGGCCGATACGGCCCGCGTGCGCGACGCCGTCGTCGAGGTGAGGGAAGACTTTGCCACCGAACATGTCGGGAGCGTGCACCGTATGACCGGCCGCGCGCAGGCGGTCGACGAGGAGGCACAGCCCCTCGGTCAGGCCCTGCGCGTGATGAAATAGCAAGATCTCGGCCACAACTCCAGTGTGCGCCTCGAAACTGTCGAGCGCGACCGTTGCCGTGGAGTGTTCACGCGTGTCGAGCGCTCGGTAGCCTGACCTCATGGCTGACTCAGCGCGGCGCTTCACGTCCAGGGCATGGGGATGGTTTCTGGTCGCCACCCAGGGGGTGTTGTTCCTCGCAGTGGCCCTCTGGCCGTCGTCGTGGGGACCACAGGTGCCCGCTGCGCGTGAGGTCGGCGCTGCATTGATCCTGCTGAGCGCCGTCGGTGCCGCGGCCTCCGCTCTCCACTTGGGTCGCGCGCTCACCCCGCTGCCTCACCCCAACGGCACAGGTATGACGGCCCGCGGGGTGTACCGCTGGGTACGGCACCCGATGTACACCTCGGTGCTGGTCGGATGCGCGGGGGTGGCGACTGCGCGAGGAAGCCTCGCCGTGTGGGTCGTGACCGGGATCCTGGCGGCCTTCTTCGACGCGAAGACGCGGCTTGAAGAGGGACTCCTCGTCAGCACATACGACGGTTACTCCTCCTACGCCGCGCGCACCGGCAAGTTCATTCCCGGCGTGGGACGGCGTCGCTAACGCGCGCCACTGGTGAGGGCGCGAACCGAAAACGCGCCGTTATCAGATGTGAGTATGAACGATAATCCACAATCGGCACCAGGGGTAGGTGTCACTTCCCTACAATACGAATTGTGGGGAGCCTCCAAGCGCAAGTGCTACTGCATCCGGTCAGGATGCGGGTTGTCCTTGCCATGGGCTCCGAAGATCTCACCACCAAGCAACTCTCCAAGAGCTTGCCAGACGTGGCACAGGCCTCGCTGTACAGGGCCATCGCCCGCCTTGTTGATGCCGGGATCATCGCCGTCGTGGAGCGTCGCCAACGCGGCGGTGCCATGGAGCGCGTGTATCGCGTGGTCGACGCACCCGACTCGGAGCACTCCACGGCCACCGCGCATGGCTTTGTCGCCGCCGCAGACACGCTCGCGCGATCGCTGTCGGTGGACGCGGCGCAATGGGCCGCCTGCCCCGACTGGGAACCCCATCAGGCTCACCTGCGACGCGAGGTCCTGCACCTGAACCGCGAGCAACTCGCAGAGTTCACCGCGCGCCTCGAGACGAGTTTCGACCGGGCGAGCGCCCAAGAGACGCACGACGAGGCGGTCACCATGGTCGTGACGTTCGCGACAATTCCTGCGCCGTCCGATGCGACCAGGGACCGCGGCGAGGACGAGCCCACGAGCTGGTGAATCGCGTCGGTGTCGCGGCCGCGGGACGGATCGTCGTGGCCCAGCGCGCCTTACGGACTGGCGCTCAGTGGCGGAGGCGTCCTTTGCGATGACGAAGCGCACTGCGAGCCTTCGCCGCACCCTGTGTGAAAGCGACGGCGCGGCCGCGCGGTCTGAGCGCCGTCGGCCTGGTGCGCCGCGCCCACGCCTGGCGTCGTTCCCGCAACGCGAAACGCGCCTGAACGGCCACGCGCAGTCGCCGTGGAACCCTGAGTCGCCGCAGCGTGTCGGCGTCCACGGTGGTGGTGATGGCCCCCGCAATCATGGTGATGGCAAGCGAGGCCACTGGCAACGCCCTTGTGCCCCACGTGGCCACGATGGTGGCGCCGACGACAGGCCCTCCCGCCACCCCGAAGTTCACCGCGGCGGTGTACATGCTCGCTCCTAGATCAGTGCGCCACGGCGTGTGCCGCATGGCCCAGTTCAGGAGTGCCGCAAGCAACGCCGCCCAACCGGCCGCCTGCAGCACTTGTGCCGCGATCGCCGACCATGGGGTCGCGAGCGCGAGGAGGCCCCAGGCCCCGACAAGCATCGCCAGACCCACCCTGACCGCATGGACGACATTGCGCGCAAGCAGCGGCGTCACGGCGAGCGTGGTCGCGACGGCAACAACGCCTCCCAAGGCAAAGAGCAGGGGAATGTACGCCGAGCTGATGCCCGCCTCGCGGGTGAAGAAGGGGACGATATAGGTCCAGCTGACGCTCATGCCAACAGTGGCGGTAAACGCCACGGCCAGGACCTTGACAAACATCCGACGAGACGGAATGTCGCCGCGCGTGTGAGGCGTGTGGTGGCCTCCCACGCGGCGCGTTTCGCGAGGCAGTGCCAGGCTCAGAGCGACGGTGAGCAGCACCCCGAGTATTGCCAGACCCCAGTACGGAGCCTGCCAACTGAACGTCGTGCCCGTGAGCGTCACAAGCGGCGTGCCTACGACTCCCGCCGCGGCAGAGCCCACCATGACGCGCGTCACGGTGCGAGCGCGCAGATGGGGCGCGAACAGACTGGCGGCGGCGGGAGCCACCACCGCCCAAAACAGCGCGTGCGCTGCGGCGGAGATGATGCGGCCGCCAGCCAACTGGATCAGGCTTTGCGAAGACGCGGCAACGATGACCCCCACGGTCCACACGCCCAGCGTGACGGAGAGCGTGACTCTCTTGCTGACCTTGGAGGCCAGCAACGTCAAGGGAGTAGCGGCCATCACCACAGTCAGCGCGAAGACTGTCACCAGCAGGCCGATCGACGCAATGGGTACAGCAAGCCCCGAAGCGATCGACTGACTCAACGCCACGATTGACGCTTCGTTGGCGCCCATTGCGAAGGCGCCGGTCGCAAGGGTTGCCAGCGCCACCTTGGCGTGGCGTGGCGACAACGCGATCGCCTCGATAGACCGAGTGCCAGCGTCGGCGTCGTCCACCACGACCGCGCTGGCGCTCGCGATGATCGGCATCGACGCCGTGGTGACGTCTTCCTGTGGCTCAATGTCATCGTTCATGGAGACGCCGAATGTGTCCGAGTCGGTCACCAGGGGCAACTCTCTCGTGGGGTCGGGATCGTCGTGGACGATCGGCCCAAGGGTGTCGGACAAGCGCGTACTTCCAAGCGTGGTGCAAGTGACAGATGTGGCGGTGGGGCCCGCTCGCGCGGACAGGCGCACTCGGGTGTTCCTAGCGCAGGGCCTCGATCATAAGGCCCTTGTTGGCTCAACGAATGGCACGCGCAATTGTTGCCCTGAGCAGGCCCCTGTTGTCCGGGTGGTAGGAGGGTGAGGTGCTCACGATCGTCAACTCCTCCGTGGCGGCGAGTTGGGCGATCACGATGACCGCCAGCAGCACTGGCAAGGACAACTGGCCCTGTGTGAGCCCGATGGCGGCAACGACCGCAAGGGCCGCGCCCGATGCCCGGTTGAGGTCGGTATGCATGACGGACCATCGGCGAAAACGACGCCTCGTGACCGCCAGGTTCGCCGCACGGGTGGCCGCGACGATCCCGGCACCTGCAGCCAGGGCGGGTACGAGCGGAAGCTCCACGGTGGTGAGGACCACAAACGCGGCGGCCGCGAAGAAGACAGTGTCGGCCACGGAGTCGAGGCGGGCGCCGCGTTCGCTCGCGGTGCCACTGCGCCGGGCCCACCACCCGTCGGCGACATCCGTCGCGCAGCCCGCCGTGAAGAGGGCGAGCGCGACACCGCGATGGGGCGCCATAGCGACGAGCGCGAAGGCGAGCGGAATGCGCGCCACGGTGAGGGCATCTGGCCCCGTGAGGCGGCTTCGCATTCCTTGCATGGCCGCGAGCCTAGGCACGCGCGGCCGAATCCGCTAGAGGGCGGGGCTCCGACCCGCGCGGGTGCTGTGACGCATCCCAAGAAATGATTGACTCTCCTCATGAAGATCGTGTCTGATCCGGAAGTGGTGGAGCGTCCGCAGGTGCCGTACGTGGCGTTCAAGGATCGTGTTCCCTTCAGGGGACTCGCCACGCACACGGCTGCGATGCGCACGGAGCTCCAACGGTGGCTGCAAGGTCACCCCGTCGACGTCGGCGGCCCGGCGTTCCTGCGCCTGCACGTGATCGACCTGTCCGACCGGGCCACCGTGTCTGCGGCGGTCCCCGTGGTGAGCGAGGAGGCGGCACTCGCGGCGGTAGAGGCGGCGGGGGAGCCGCGCATCGTTGCCGACACGGTGCCAGCCGGGCGTTACGCGACTCTCACCTACATGAACCACGGGATCAAGGCCAACAGGGTGTTGACGCAATGGTGTGCCGCCCAGGGGCTCGAGATCGAGCGGCTCAGGGACGACACCGGCAACACCTTCACGGCCCGACTCGAGACGTACCTGACGGACCCCGCTCAGGAGCGCCGCGTCTCCCACCGTCAGGTGAGGCTCGACTTCAAGCTCGCCGACTGACCCCAAACTCTATGGCGAGATCGTCACGCGAAGTAGGCGATCATCGCCGTCGCGAACGTCCCCCCGTCCGTCGGTGTTGCCGGTGAGGAGGTACAACTCGCCGTCTGCGCCGACCGCGACGTTGCGGATGCGCCCCAGCCCGTCGAGCAGGACGTGCGGGGTCGCGACACCCTCCCCAGTGAGCGGAACCCGCCACACGCGTTCGCCGCGCAACGCCCCCACATAGAGGCCCTCGACGGTCACGGCCATCCCAGAGGGTGACGCGTCGTCTGTCGCCCACTCGACCACTGGGTACGTCAGGCCGTCGACCGTCTCGCCCAGTTCCGTGCCTTCTGGCGCGCCGTCGCGCGCCTCGACTATGGGCCACCCGTAGTTGCGACCGGGTTCGATGAGGTTGATCTCGTCAGTAGAGTTCTGGCCGAACTCGGAGGCGTACATGCGCCCGTCCGCAACCCAACCCATTCCCTGAACGTTGCGGTGTCCGTACGTCCACACGAGGGTACCGAAGGGATTCCCCGGTGCGGCCAGCCCGTCCCCTGCGCCACCGTCGGCGACGATGCGCAGAATCTTGCCGGCGAGAGAGCCCTTGTCCTGTGCGAGGTCCGCGTTGCCCGCGTCGCCCGTCGAGACGTACAGGTAGCCGTCCGGGCCGAAGGCGAGCCTCCCTCCATCGTGATTGCGCGCCTTCGGGATGCCGTCGAGGATGACGGTGGGTGCGCTCAAAGAGTTGCCGTTGAGCGACATGCGTAGCACCGCATTGCCGTCCGGCCGAGTCTGGTAGGCATACAGCACGGAGGGATCGTCTGGGTGTAGCGCGAGGCCCAGCAGACCCGCCTCGCCTTGGGGGTCGTTCGCCGACGCGAGGTCTTGGGCGCCAGCTCCCGTGAGGGCGGAGGTGGCGCCGTCCTGTCCGATGCGCAGAATGCGGCCGGCGTCGCGCTCGCTCACCAGCGCGTCCCCGTCAGGTGTGAAGGCGATCGCCCAGGGCACGTCGAGCCCGGTGGCGACATCGCGCTGACTGGTCACAGTGACCTCTGCGACCCCGCCGATCACCTGAGGCGCGTCACTTGGTGGAGTTGGCACCGCCCCGTTTGCGGAGATGGGGGGCTGATCGGAAGCGTGTGGCGAGGAATCGTCGGGCGTGGTGGAGGTGCACGCCGACGTCAGCGCGAGGGCGGCCGCGCACGCAAGAGCGGGTCGCAATCGTTGAGCGGTGCTTCTCACCATGCCGATCACGCTAGATCGAACCCGCCCCGGTGACAACTGCGGCGGTCATGGTCCACCTTCGACGACTCAGACGTCAGAGGCGAGGAGGCTCAGCCAGTTGCCCGCCGGGTCCTTGAACCACGCGACATCTGGCATGGTGCCGGACGGGTCCCGCGCCACGCCGTCGTCTGCGGTGAAGGGCAGCCGCTCGAGCGGGACGCCCGCCTCGGCGAGACGCCGCGCGGTGGCACTCACATCCGCGACGGGGAACATCAGGACTGTGTGCGAAGCGGGGGTGTGATCCTCCTTCTCGTAGACCATGAACGTGGCACCGTGCGGAAAGGTGAGCTGGAGGAGCGGTGCGCCCGCATCGATGATTGACGTCTCAATGCCGAGCATGTCGCCGTAGAAAGCGGCCGCGCGTTCTACGGAGTCTGTCGAGAACGAGCCAATGGCCTTGCTGGATCCGAGCATGATGATCTCCTTTCGCCCCTAGTGTCGCTCGCGAGCGCTCTGAGCGCCCGGTAAGATGCGTGACAACAGCGTCGACCCGGCGATCACCGGTGAGCTTGCGGAAGAACGGGCGTCAGCCTCAGTAGAACCGCACGGGCAGCCCGTCACAGCGGCGTCCTTGTGAAAGCAGGGGCATGAGTGGTCGGCCGTCCCGCGAGGGGAGGCAGGCAAGCGAGGTGGTACCGCGCAAGGTTCCTTGAGGACATTGTCCCTCGGGTCGGAGCGTCCTCGCATGAGTTGACCTGATGCCCGTACCGCCAATGCCTGCTTCACCAAAGGAATCACCGTGAGCGACGCCCGCTACCCCCTGCATCGTCCCGCTGGAGAGGTCTCTTCTTCTCCCAGCTTCCCCTCCCTCGAGGAGGACGTGCTCGCGTACTGGAAGGCCGACGGCACGTTTCAGGCGTCAATTGACAATCGCGACGACGCTGAGGAATTTGTCTTCTACGACGGCCCGCCCTTCGCGAACGGTCTGCCGCACTACGGGCACCTGCTGACTGGCTACGCCAAGGACGTGGTGCCTCGCTTCGAGACGATGCGGGGCAAGAAGGTGGAACGCCGGTTTGGCTGGGACACGCACGGCCTTCCTGCAGAGCTCGAGGCCGAGCGCATCTTGGGCATCACCGACAAGTCCCAGATCGACGAGATGGGGATCGCCGCGTTCAACAAGGCGTGCCGCGACTCGGTGCTGAAGTACACCGACGAGTGGGAGGCGTACGTCACGCGCCAGGCCCGCTGGGTGGACTTCGACAACGACTACAAGACGCTCGACGTCACCTTCATGGAGTCAGTGATCTGGGGCTTCAAGCAGCTCTACGACAAGGGGCTCGCCTACGAGGGCTACCGAGTGTTGCCGTATTGCTGGCGCGATGAGACGCCCCTGAGCAACCACGAGTTGCGGATGGACGACGACGTGTACGCGGACCGCCAGGACCCCGCGCTGACGGTGCTGCTTCCATTGGTCGACGCGCCAGGCAGCCTCGCGGGCGCCTCCGTGCTCGTATGGACGACGACGCCGTGGACGCTGCCGTCCAACCTTGCTGCGGCGGTGGGTCCGGACATCGAGTATTCGGTGGTGGTTCCGGTGGAAGGCCCGTTCATCGGACAACGGATGGTGCTCGCGACCGGCCGCGTGGGCGCGTACGCGCGCGAATTGGGGGACGACGTCAGGGTGGTGGCGACGGTCAAGGGTTCCGACCTCGCCGGGCTGCGGTACGAGCCGCCCTTCGACTACTTTGCTGGGCGGGAGAACGCGCACCGCATCCTTGAGGCCGACTTCGTGTCGACGGAGGACGGCACCGGCATCGTTCACCTTGCACCCGCCTTTGGTGAGGACGACATGGCGGTGTGTGCCCAGGCGGACATCGAGCCAGTCATCCCTATCGACTCCAAGGGGCGCTTCACCAGTGAGGTGCCTGACTATGAAGACCAGCAGGTGTTCGACGCCAACCCGAACATCATCCGCGACCTCAAGGCCGCAGGAACGGTGCTGCGCCACGAGACCTACAACCACAGCTACCCACACTGCTGGAGGTGCCGCAACCCGCTCATCTACCGCGCCATCGGCTCCTGGTTTGTGCGAGTCACCGAGTTCCGCGACCGGATGGTCGAGCTCAACCAGCAGATCACCTGGGTACCCGAGCACATCAAGGACGGCCAGTTCGGCAAGTGGCTCGAGGGTGCGCGCGACTGGTCCATCAGTCGCAACAGGTACTGGGGCACGCCCATCCCCGTCTGGGTGAGCGACGACCCTGAGCACCCCCGGGTGGACGTGTACGGCTCGCTTGAGGAGCTCCAACGCGACTTTGGCAGGCTGCCGCTGAACGAGGCAGGGGAGCCGGACCTTCACAGGCCGTACATCGACGATCTCACCAGGCCCAACCCCGACGACCCCTCCGGCGCGTCGACCATGCGCCGCATCTCCGACGTGCTGGACGTGTGGTTCGACTCCGGGTCGATGCCCTTCGCGCAGGTGCACTACCCGTTCGAGAACGAGGAGTGGTTCGAGTCTCACTACCCAGGCGACTTCATCGTGGAGTACATCGGGCAGACCCGCGGCTGGTTCTACACGCTGCACGTGCTCGCCACCGCGATCTTCGACCGGCCCAGCTTCTCCACGTGCGTCAGTCACGGCATCGTGCTGGGAAGCGATGGCCGCAAGATGTCCAAGTCGCTGCGCAACTACCCGGACGTCAACGACGTGTTCCACCGCGACGGTTCAGACGCGATGCGCTGGTTCCTCATGTCTTCGCCGATCCTGCGCGGCGGCAACCTCATGGTCACGGAGGAGGGCATCCGCGAGGGCGTCCGCGAGGTGATGCTGCCGCTGTGGTCCACGTACTACTTCTTCACGCTGTACGCGGGCGCGGCAAACGGCGGCGCTGGCGTGCTCGGCAAGGCCATTGACGACGCCAGGGTCGCCTCGCTGCCGGTCATGGATCGCTACGCGCTGGCCAAGACGGCCGAACTGGTGGAGACCGTGACGGCGCAGATGGAGGAGTTCGACGTCCCCGGCGCGTCCGACGCCCTAGCGCAATACATGGACCTGCTGACCAACTGGTACGTCCGGACCCAGCGCGACCGGTTCTGGGATGAGGACGCGGACGCGTTCGACACCCTCTACACCGTGCTGGAAACGGTCACCCGACTCGCCGCGCCGCTGCTCCCGCTCACCACTGAGGAGGTGTGGCGAGGGCTCACGTGCGGGCGCTCCGTGCACCTCACCGACTACCCCGTCGCCCCCACGGCGTGGGCGGACTCGACGCTTGGCGGCGCGATGGACCAGGTGCGCGAGGTCGTATCGGTGGCGCACGCGGTGCGCAAGAAGGCTCAGATTCGGGTGCGCCAGCCGCTTGGGGCCCTAGAGGTCGCGGTGCCGGAGCCTGAGACCCTGCGCCCCTACGTGGCGCTGATCGCGTCAGAACTCAACGTCAAGACGGTGGTGAGCGTGACCGTTGAGGCCTTCGAGAGGGCCAACCCTGTCGAGGTTCGCCTCACCGTCAACGCACGCGCGGCGGGACCGCGCATCGGCAAGGCCGTCCAGGATGCCATCAAGGGTTCCAAGACGGGCGACTGGTCAGAAGTGGATGGCGTGGTCACGTCAGGCGGCATCGCCCTGGAGGAGGGGGAGTACGAACTCGCCACCGTCATCGGCGGCGGGGGAGACGACGCCGTGGTCGCGGCCGTGTTGCCGTCTGGCGGCTTCGTGGCGCTCGACACCGCGCTCACCCCTGAGTTGGAGGCAGAGGGCTACGCGCGTGACCTCATCAGGTCGATCCAGGACACGCGCAAGGCGGAGGGCCTTAACGTTGGCGACCGGATCGCGCTGACGTTGACGGTGCCAGCCGAGCGAGTGGCGGCTGTCGAGACTCACCGCGAGCTCATCGCTGGCGAAGTGCTGGCGACGTCGCTCGAGGTGACCGCCGGGGACGAGTCGGTCACCGTAGCGAAGGCCTAGGGGAGGCGCAGTCTGGCGCGCGGGCGTCATCGCCAGATGTCGTACACCGTCGCCGCAGACTCGGGGGCCTGCCGTTGCCTGATGTCCAGGAGCGCCTCGAAGCCTGCAGGCGTCTTCGTGTAGATCAGTTCGCCAGCACCCACGTTGCGGTTCCAGTGATGCGCGTACACGACCGCGCGCTCCTTGCGCGCCCCGAAAACCTCAGGCAAGGCATGGAAGGTGACCCCGGCGTCGGCGCCCGCAATGCGACGCAGCACCGTCCAGGCCGGACGCAACCACACCGCGGGCAGTTTGGACACGTCGCGGCCAATGACGTAGCGCTGGCGGTCGATGGGGGCGAGGGCCTCGGCCATGCACCGCGCGAACAGGGTCGCGTCGTCGAACGACGCCCGCGCCAGCCTCACCTCGAAGCTGAGCGACGGCGTCTCCACCACCATGACGTCTTCCGGTTGGGTCTGCACGCTCACGAGCCTCAGCTCGATGAGCGCCAGCGTGATGGTCCTGCCGATGTCCTTGAGCACCAAGTCGGGATGGTCGCCGCGCATGAGCGTTCGGTAGATCTTGACGCCGCGTACCACCGCATACGCGGTCCACCCGACAACGCCAGCGGCGATCACGGCAGTGACGATTCGCGCGTCCTGGACTCGGAGCAGTTGCGGCGAGAACACGGCGGTCGCGATGAGCGCGGCCATGCCCACCAGCGAGCCCCTGAACTCCGCCAGCAACTTGCGCAGGGTCGCGGACACGCTGTGGACCGAGCGCATCGGCAGGCTGGGCCTCGTGAGGGTGGTGGCCACGCTCGCGTCGTTGTCGTAGGGGTCGCCGATGCGCCACATGGTGCGGCTTTCTGGTCGCCGGGCGATTTGCGCGAAACTCGCGGCGGTGATGTCCCGGATCGCCTGACGAGCACGGTGTGCGTTGGTGAGGACGCGCGCCATCCCATCGTTGGGCGAGAGCCGCGCGAGCGCGTTGTCCAATCGGGGATCGACGTGGACGAGTCCCCTGGTGATCCTGCCAACGTGCTCAGGCGCCACCCCATAGTCGGGAGTGATCCCCCATACGGAGCGGTGGCGCCTGGCAAGGCGACGGACGTCCGCAAACGACGATTGTGGCGGGTTCTTCGTGGGCGGCAGGCACACGACGTCCCAGTTGTGGGCCACCTTGTCCGGCCATGTGGGATCGAGGCGGATCGCCCGCCCACGGAGCTGTTGAGTGGAAGTGGAGGTCGCCGCAGTGGTGAGATCGATCATGACGGCAAGGGACAGGGCGTCCCATCCCTCCGCGAAGAGCCCCCTGGTGCCCACCAAGACCTTGATGACTCCTTGTTCAAACGCGGCCGTCACCATGCGCACGTAGGTTCCGCTCGACCACCCCCTGCCGTCCGCCTGAACCTCGAGGGCCGTTGCCAAGGGGTGCCGCACTGTCCGGCATCGCGCCTCGAGAACTTGGCCCTCAAGCCAGGTGTTGAACCAGTCGATGAGCGGTTGACCGTGGTCTGCGTCCATCCATAGCGTCGTGCCCGTCACCAAGACGGGGTCAAGGTCGTGACTGCGAGGGTCTTGAGTGAGTTCGGTGAACACGCGCCGAGCGCTACCGCGTTGGGGTCCCTTCGCGTCGCCAGCGAACATCGATCCCGTCTTCTCGAAATCCGTGACCACCACCGCGCGGAAGCGATCGCCGAGCGCCGACGCCTCGGCATCGAGGATCGCCGCGGCCTGACGCGTCTTGGCGAGCGAGTACGACATCACCGATTCTGCGATGGGTCGACGCTGCCGCAGTCCCGCTTCCGTGAGGCCCAAGCCGAAAGGGGCGAGCGATTGCTTGAGCTCGGTGAGGCGCTTGTGATCGCTGCGGTCCGCACTGATCTTGAGGTAGTCGAGCGCGTAGCGCTCGAGGACGGCGAGCGAATCCTCGAAAGTGGGCTCTTGGCGCGCGCTGTACGGGATAGGGAGGCCGGCGGGGAGGCTTGCGGGGAGTCCCGCTTGGTGGGCGTGCCGCAGGGCGCTTACTGCGAGCGGCGTGTCCTCCCGCAGAAGCGAGTTCCACCGCGACGGCGCATCCGGCCCCTTTGCCATGCGCCCCTCGACAAGCCACGATCTGAAGGAGGGCAGCGAGCCGATGTCAGTCACAACGTCGGCAAACTGAGACCTCGCCGTTTCGAGAAATTCTGCCTCATCGTCAGTGGGATCGACGAAGGCAACGAGGTCTCTGTACGGCGCGAGGTCGCCCTCCTTGACCACGGCAGGAGTCGGCACTTCGTACGTGACGTCTCCGAGGAGTCCGTGGTAGTTCTCGTACTCCGTGCCGTCCTCAAGGCTGGGGAGGGTCGCGGTCAGTCCGATGATGCGTGGTGTGTCGATGCGCGAGATGAGATAGGCGAGCACGATCGCCCAGTAGTCGAGCAGGTGGTGGCACTCATCGAGCACCACGGTGCGCACCCCGGAGTTCACCAGAGCGTCGACCAGGGCTCTCGCGTTGGGGTGCAGCAGCGCACCGATGTCCGAGTCCGGTTCCGTCAAGGCCCTTCGGCGCACGATGCCGATGCGGCGCCTGATCTCCTTGGCGTAGGCACTCGGGTTGTTCGCTCGCATCGTGTCGAGCCGTTCCCGCACCGCCCCGACGGGAGCGCCGTCATGGGCGCTCAGTTCGAACTCCCACTGGGCCCTGGCGGCGTCACGGAGGGAGTCAGATGCCGTGTCGACCGTCGAGATGATCTGGTAGGTCAGCGCGGAAATCGACGCGCTCGCGTCGGGCGTGGTGGTGACGAGTTCGGCGTGCTCGGCGTCGTCGGCGCAGAACATCCTGGCCTTGTCCGCCCACTGACGCTGGATCGTGGTGGTGGGGGCGAAGATCACCGCCCGCTCGCCGAGGCGATGAATCATCTCGAGGCCAAGAATGGTCTTGCCAGAGCCGGGCGGAGAGACGATGTGGAAGACCTCGCGCGCCTCGGGAGCGTCGAGGCGGTGCCCAATGCGATCGAGGATCAGGCTCTGGTAGGTGCGGAACGGGTGGGCGAACCGCATGTGCGCTACGTCCCCTGGCATCCCCACGCGACGACTCTAGGGGATCGCGCTCACTCACCGGTGAGCAAGTGCTTCCGCTATTCGACGACGGACCCGGTGATCGACATCGACGCACCCAAGAAGAAGATGTCGCGGTAGGGCGCCGTGTAGAAATCCTCGCCCGTGTTGTCGACGAGCTGCGAGTTGCGGATGGTGAGGGTGCCGGTGCGGTTGTTGGAGACGTAGAAGATCCCTGGACCGCCCTCGTCGGCGTAGTTCCCAGAGATGACCGTGCCGTCGATGAGGTAGTGGAAGGCATTGCCGTCGCCGTAGATGCCGCCGCCGTTGCCGCCAAGGCCGGACGACGCGCCAGTGCCCGTCGCTTGATTGTCGAGCAGCAACGAGTTGAGCACCTGGATCGACGCGTGAAGCCCTGAGATGGCGCCGCCGTTGGCGCAAGCGTTGCCCTCGAATGTGGAGTTCACGATGTAGTGGGTGCTCGCACTCAGCGTGAGCCGCACCGCGCCGCCTCCGGCATCGGAGTGCTGCGCAATGCATCGGTTGTCGGTGAAGGCCACATTGACCGCCTTGAACTGCCCGCCCCTCATCGCGATGGCGCCCCCGCCTCCTCCGCCGCCGACGCCGTCGAACCCGGCAGGGCCGTTCGTGGCGTTTCCTTCGGTCAGGGTGATGTTTTGGAAGACGATCAGCGGCGTGGTCTCGTTGTTGCAGTTCGAGCTGAGCCAGCCGAACTCCTCCTCGCACGCGTTTGCGTAGAAGATTCCGCGTTCGTCGTTTCCGCTGAGCGTGATCTGGCCCCCACCGTCGAGCACCATCTTCTGGACCGGCACGCCGCCTTGCCACGGGTGCGCGCAGTTGTGGGTATTGCACGTGTAGAGCGTGCGATCCAGCGTGATCGTCACTGGCGAGGGGCCGCAATCGAACACGACGACCCCGCCGCCTCGTACGGCGGACGCGAGCGCCGCTGGGGTACAGGACGCTGGCGTTCCGTTGCCCACGACGTGGTCCGGATCGGAGACGTCCTCTTCCCCAGCCGCCGCGGGGATGGTGGCCGTCCCGTCCGGGTTGCCCGTTCGCGTGTACACGATCGACGACGCGAGAGCGATGGGCGCGTCAAAGGGGTAGGCGGCCCCAGCGTCGGCCAGCACCATCGCCTGATCCGCATCGGGCGAGATGGTGGCATCGTTTTCCACCACCGCGGTGGCGCACGCGACCGTCGTCACCGCCGCGGCGCATGCAAGCGCCACGAATCGGACATTCCGGTATCGGCGCACGGGCCCACTGTATCCGTCAGTCCACAGGCTTGCTCGGTGAGGAAGTCCGCGTCGAGTCCCGCCGCGTGGGAGAGTAGTGCCCATGAGCGAAGCCGACCTCGGCCGCCTCAGCCTTGAGCAGGCCGAGCGCGAGATCTACGCCCACATCCTGTCCCGCAATCCGGAACACGACTTCGAGCCCAAGCTCGATCGCGTCCTCGAAGCGTGCACGCTGCTGGGCGATCCCCAGCGCGCCTACAAGGTGATTCACCTGACCGGCACCAACGGCAAGACGTCGACGGCCAGGATGGCGGAGTCGCTGGTGCGCGCCCACGGGCTGCGCACAGGGCTCTTCACGTCGCCGCACCTTACGTCCGTGCGCGAGCGCATCGCCATCGACGGCGAGCCGATCAGCCAAGAGGCGTTCGTGCGCTTGTGGTCAGAGGTGGCCCCCTTCATCAGGATCGTGGACGCGCGCTCTGCGGACGCAGGCGGGCCGCGCATGAGCTTCTTCGAGGTGCTCACGGTGCTCGCCTTCGCCGCCTTCGCCGACGCCCCAGTGGACGTCGCCGTGATCGAGGTGGGCATGGGAGGGGTCTGGGACGCCACCAACGTTGCCGACGCCGACGTTGCGGTGATCGGGCCGATCGCGCTCGACCATGAGCGGTGGTTGGGCTCCTCGCTGGCCCAGATTGCCGCGGAGAAGGCCGGCATCGTGAAGCCCGACTGCGCGGCGATCGTCGCGGAGCAGGCGGACGTGGTGACGGAGACCATCGCTCCCGCGCTGGAGCAGGCTCGCGTCGTGATCCGCGAGGGCGAGGATCTTGAGGTGGTGGACCGCGCCGCCGCCGTCGGCGGGCAATTGCTGACCCTGCGCACGCCTTCCGCGACGTACGAGGGCGTGTACGTGCCGCTGCTCGGGGCGCACCAGGCGCGCAACGCCAGCATGGCGCTCACTGCGGTCGAGGCGCTGTTGGCTGATGGCGGAGACTTGCGGTCGCTCGCAGGCGACACGGTGGAGGCAGGGTTCGCGGCCGTCACCTCTCCTGGCAGGCTCGAGATTGTGCGCACCTCGCCCACGATCGTGGTGGACGCCGCCCACAACCCGCACGGCATCGGCGCGCTGGCCGAGGCGATGGAGGAGTCCTTCGCCTTCTCTACGCTGGTAGGTGTGGTAGCAGTGCTTGACGACAAGGACGCGGACGGCATTCTCGCGGGACTCGAATCGCTCCTGGACAGCGTGGTGGTGACGCGGTCGAGTTCTCCGCGAGCGATCGATCCGGAGCAGCTTGCGCGCGTGGCCGTGGCCCACTTTGGCGAGGACCGCGTGGTGACGGCCGCCGACGTTCCGAGCGCGCTCGACGCCGCCGTGCAGCGTGCTGAGCGCGACGACGATATGGGCGGCGGGGTGCTCGTCGTCGGCTCGATCACGGTGGTCGCAGACGCCAGAACGCTGCTGGGCGTCGACAAGCCGCAGCGCCACGGGGCACGGTCATGACTCGGGAAGAGATGGCTCGCGAGCAGCGACCGGCGCTCGTGGTCTTCACGCAGAGCACGCTGCTGCTCGAGTCGCTCGCGACGTTCTTCGCCACCCTCGTGACGTGGGGACTGAGCCGCGCCGACGTCGTGGATGTGTCGGGCGGGGCTGTGTGGGTGGCCGGATCCGCGCTCGCTGCCGCGTTCGCCTTCGCCTCTGGTCGCGCCAACACGAGGTGGGGCCGAATCCTGGGCTGGATTCTTCATGCCCCGCTCATCGCTGGTGGGCTGTGGGTGGGAGCGATCGCCTTTGTGGGCATCATGTTCTTAGGTGTCTACGCGCTCGGGGTCAGACTCGGCGCGCGGATCGACAGGGAACGGGCGGAGCACGCTGGCCACGGCGCCACGCAGGAAGGAACCTCGTGAACGGCCTTCTCACTCGCATGGGCCTGGCTTTCGCCGTCGCCGCCGTGGGCCTCGGCATGCTGTTCTACTCTTTCGAGCGGCTGTCTCTCGTCGAACTGGCTCGCACCCTCGATCAGGGCGAAGGTGGGGCTCCAGGTACGGTTCAGGCGTCGCTCTTCTTCGGCCTGGTGTTGTTCAATTTTGCCGCGCTCTTCGCCTTGGTGCGATGGGCCAACTACTTGCGCGAGTTCCCCAGGACTCCGCAAGCGCCCGTGTGGTTCTTGGTGGCGCTGCTGGTGATTGGGGGCGGCGCAATGGTGTGGGCCTTGGCCACGCACACTGGCTGGCTGCGCACGCTCGACGAGGTGCCACTGACCGTCTCGTGGGGCTACATCATGTTCCAAGTAGTGGCCGCCATGCTGGTGCTGATGGCGCTCGTGCTGTTGGGAGCTCGATGGTCGCCCGGCTACAAGCGCCAGTCGAACTACACGTCGTAGAAGCGGGCCCGTCGCCAGGTCAGACGGTGAGTGCCGCGTGCACCTCGTAGGCCGCCAGCACCTCGCGACCGCGCAAGGCGGCGATCTCCATGAGGAACGCGAAGGCAACAGAAGCGGCACCCGCCCGGGTCAGCAGATCCGCCACCGCTCCAGCGGTGCCTCCCGTCGCCAGGACGTCGTCAATGACGAGCACGCGCTTGCCCTCTATCCCGTCGGGGCTGAGGCAAAGCTCTGAAGCGCCGTACTCAATTGTCGCGTCTGCCTCCAGCAACTCGCCTGGTAGTTTGCCCTTCTTGCGCACCATCGTCAGCCCCACGCCCAGATCTTGCGCGATCACTGGAGCAAAGATGAACCCCCGCGCGTCGACTCCCGCGATGAGGTCAATGCCCTCGCCTACGGGAGGTGTCAGGGCGTCGCATGCCGCACGGAACCGCTGCGGGCTCGCCAGGATGGGCGCGATGTCGTAGAAGAGAACGCCTTCCACTGGAAAGTCGGGATAGGTGGCGAAGTCATCGAGCGTGATCATGTGGCCATCCTGGCAGAGCCTCGAACCCGTTAGGCTCGCTTGCATGACAGAACGCACCCTGATTCTTGTGAAGCCCGACGGCGTCAAGCGCGGACTGGCAGGAGAGATCCTGCGCCGTATCGAGGCAAAGGGCTACACCCTCGTTGCCATCGATCTACGGACGGCCACCGCGGAGTTGCTGGCCAAGCACTACGAGGAGCACGTGGGCAAGCCGTTCTACGAGCCGCTCGTGGAGTTCATGACGTCCGGCCCCTCACTCGCGATCGTGGCCGAGGGGGAGCGCGTCATCGAAGGCTTCCGCTCGCTCGCTGGCACCACGGACCCCACCGCGGCGCCGCCAGGAACCATTCGCGGTGACCTGGGCCGCCAGTGGTCCACCGCGGTGCTGCAGAACCTCGTTCACGGCTCGGACAGTCCCGAGAGCGCTGACCGTGAGATCGGCATCTGGTTTCCCGCGCTGTAGGGACGACGCCTGGACGCCTGGCTGTGGCGGTCGTCCGTAGTGCGTTCACCGTTCACTAGGCTGAGCCCGTGCATCTGAAGACGCTGACGCTACGAGGATTCAAGTCCTTCGCGTCGGCGACCACCCTGGAGTTCGAGACCGGCATCACGTGTGTGGTGGGTCCCAACGGCTCAGGAAAGTCCAATGTGGTGGACGCGCTCGCCTGGGTGATGGGCGAGCAGGGCGCCAAGACGTTGCGCGGCGGCAACATGGCTGACGTCATCTTTGCGGGCACGTCCGGCCGCCCACCCTTGGGCCGCGCCGAGGTGTCGCTGACCATTGACAACGCTGACGGCGCGTTGCCCATCGAATACTCAGAGGTGACGATTACGCGCACCCTGTTCCGCTCCGGCGGCTCCGAGTACGCGATCAATGGATCGCCGTGCAGGCTGCTCGACATTCAGGACCTGCTGTCAGATACCGGCCTTGGCCGCGAGATGCACGTGATAGTGGGCCAGGGCCAACTCGACGCCGTGTTGCGCGCCACGCCAGAGGAGCGCAGGCACTTCATCGAAGAGGCCGCCGGCATCCTCAAGCATCGGCGCCGCAAGGACAAGGCGCTGCGCAAGCTGGACGCGATGCAGGCAAACCTGACCCGCGTTCAAGACCTCACGGCCGAGATTCGCCGCCAGTTGGGGCCGCTCGGCAGGCAGGCAGAGGTGGCGCGCCAGGCGCAATCCATTCAGTCGCAGGTGCGCGACGCCGCTGCGCGGTTGCTCGCCGACGACATCGCGACGCTCGCCTCCGCTATTGCCGAGGAACGTGCCGACGAGTCGGCACTGTTGGAGCGGAGGGCCCAGGTCGAGAAGGCGCTCGCGGAATCGCGTCACTCCCTCACGGAACTGGAGCGCGCGTCGGCAGAAGCCACGCCTGCACTCACCCGCGCAAACGACACCTTCTACCGCCTGTCGTCGATCAGGGAGCGGCTTCGCAACCTGGGGGCGCTCGCCGAGGAGCGGGTCCGGATGCTCGGCTCGTCCGTCGACTCGATGCCGCCCACTGACTTGGTGGACCTGGCCGAGCAACTGGAACGCGCGCATGCCGCGAGGCAGGAGCTTGATGCAGAGGTGCGCGACGCGGCCGAGGCACTCGAGCAGGCGGAGAGCGCTCGCGGCGAGGCGGAGCGCGCCGCCGAAGCATCGGAAAGGCACCTTGCCAACCTGTTGCGATCGGTGGCCGATCGCCGCGAGGGCGTCGCACGACTCGCTGGCGACGTCGCTGCTAGACGGTCGCGCATTGAGGCCATGGAGGCGGAGATCGGCCGCCTGCGCGAGGCTCAGGCGCAAGCCGACAAGCGTGCGCACGAGGCGAATACCGAGTTCCAGCGACTCGAAACCACGGTGGCCGATGTCGAACGCGGCGAGGAGGACCTCGACTCGGCCCACGAGGCCGCCGTCGAGGCGTGGGACGCGGCCAAGGAGCGGCTGGAAGAAGTACGGCAGCGGCTACGCGAGGCGGAGCGTCAACGGGACACCTGGTCGGCGAAGGTCGAGGCGCTCTCACTGTCGCTCGAGCGCAAGGACGGCGTGGGCGAGTTGCTTGCCGCTGGCGTGCGTTCTGTGCGCGGCACCGTCGCGTCGCTGATCGAAGTCAACGACGGGGCTGAAGACGCGATCGCGGCGGCCTTGGGGCCGCTCGCAGAGGCAGCGGCCGTCGATTCGGTAGGCGACGCCGTCGACGCGATCCGTTGGCTGCGCGACGAGGATGCCGGCCGCGCCCGCTTTGTAGTGGCCGACCAGGGCGCGAAGGTTGCCAATCCTTCGATCGACTTGCCGGCTGGCGCACGCTGGGCCTCGGAACTCATTGCGGGTTCGGATGGATTCGCGGCAACAGTCCGGTCCTTCATGTCTTCAGTCGTGGTCGTCGACGATCTCGCGGCCGCGCGTTCACTGGTCGCGGCGCACGCTGACGTTGTCGCCGTCACCAGGAGGGGCGACCTGCTCGGCGCGAGGAACGCGTCTGGCGGGGCGGGCGATGCCCCCAGCATCATGCACTTGCAGGCCGCGTACGACGACGCGTGCGAAGGGCGGGATCAGGCGGTCCGCCTCATCGAGTCGGCGTTGTTCGAGCAGCGTGCGGCCGAAGAGGCCGAGGCGCAGGCGCACGAGGACCACGACGCCACGCTGGCAAGGCTGAATGAGTCGGACGCGCGCATGTCAGCTGTCGCGGAACAACTCGGCCACCTGTCCGCCTCCGCACGCTCAGCACGAGCAGATGCCGAGAGGCTCGCCAGCCAAGTGGAGCAGGCCAGCGCGCGCATCGCGAGCGACGAAGAGGACTTGGCCGGGCTGGTGCAACGGTTGGGCGCCGCGCAGGCGGAGCCGGAGCAGACGGAGGCGGACACGGCGGACGCGCAGCGCCAACGCGACGCCGATGCCGCGGCCTCCCAGCAGGCGCGCGCCAAAGAAACAGAGGCGCGACTCGCGCTACGCACTGCAGAGGAGCGTGCGCGAGCCCTGGCCGCCAGAGCAGAGAGCCTCGAGCGCACCGTGACCGCGGAGCGAGACGCCCGCGCGAGGGCTGAGGAGGCCGCTCAGCGCCGTGAACGTCAGGCCATGGCGGCTCGCGAGGTCATTGCAGGCGTCCAAGCCACGATGCCGCACATCGACACAGCGGTGGCGAAGGCGGACGACGCCCGCGCCCAGGTGGAGGCCACGCGCGCCGAACGCACGTCCTCGCTATCCGAGCTGCGCGTTCATGTCGATCAACTCGCCGGCGAGTACGCGAGGCTCACGGACGAGTCGCATCGTGACGAGGTGGCGCGTGCGCAGCAGCAGGTGCGGCTGGAGCAGTTGCAGATGCGCGCCGTCGATGAACTGGGCCTTGACCCTGAACAGTTGGTCGCCGAGTTTGGCCCCCAACACGACGTTCCCGTGGTCTCCGAGGCGGGCGAAGAGGACCACGAGCCCTTCGTGCGGGAGGTCGTGGAGAAGCGGCTCCGCACCGCTCAGCGCGCGATGGGTCAACTGGGCCGCGTGAACCCGCTCGCGCTTGAGGAGTTTGCGGCGCTGGAGGAGCGTCACAAGTTCCTTCAGGATCAATTGGCGGATATCAAGTCGTCTCGCGAAGACCTCCTGGACATCGTGACCGAGATCGATCAGCGCGTCGAGAAGATCTTCACGGAGGCGTTCGTGGACACGGCCGCGCAGTTCGAGCGCATCTTCCCGAGGCTGTTCCCTGGCGGCGAGGGCAAGCTCGTGCTCACTGACCCCAAGAACATGCTGGAGACAGGCATCGATGTCGAGGCTAGGCCCGCAGGCAAGAAGGTCAAGCGGTTGTCGCTCCTGTCGGGTGGCGAGCGCTCGCTGACGGCGGTGGCACTGCTGGTGTCGATCTTCAAGGCGCGGCCCAGCCCCTTCTATGTCATGGACGAGGTAGAGGCCGCCCTGGACGACACCAACCTTGGGCGCCTGTTGGAGATCTTGCGAGAGCTTCGCGACGATTCCCAGCTGATTGTCATCACCCATCAGAAGCGCACGATGGAAGTCGCGGACGCGCTGTACGGCATCACCATGCGCGGAGACGGAGTCACCACCGTGGTGAGCCAGCGCATGGGGGACCACGCGTAGCGGTCGGCGGGAACGCGCGCGACCGCCCTGCGTTGAAGTCAATGGACGCGCGCATCGGTCGCGCTTGCCAGATCCTCTCAACGGCGAGAGTATTATGTCCTTAATGTCCGTTATGAAGGGTCACTCGTGTTTAGCTACATGATCGACGTCATTGCCTGGGCGGTCGCGTTCTCGTTCCTGGCCATCATCTTCGCGTTCGCCGCGGAGGGTCGTGGTGCGCACCTCATGCGCGTCTTGCTGGGCCTCGCCCCGCGCAAGGAGGGGCTCGAAGCCTTCGAGTCGGTGCCGCGTGACGACGGCGACTGGCGCCTCATTGGCGCCCTCGAGGAGCCTCAGCGCCGTTCCAGGCCGGCTTCCATTCCGCCGACGGTGGAACGGGATCCCTCGCGACGCACCGGCGCGCCAGCGTAGGCTTCGCCGCCCGATCTTTGGGACACTGACACCGTGGATGTCTCCTGGATTCCTGGAAACGCCGACGGCATCGTCGTGGGCCTTGCTGGCCTACTCGCCCTCACGGGAGCCTGGTGGGGATGGCGCTCGCGCCGTCACAGCCCCCCGCAGGACCGGGCTCGTGGTGGTGCCAGCACCACGACCCCGCCGACCGACACATCCGCGCCGGCAAACGCTGCTCCAGACACCGTCCGTGGTGCCCCGCCTGCCGAAGTTCCGGAGGACCCCTCCGCGAGGTTCGCGCGCCGGACTTCGCGGGTAGGTGGAGCCTTCGGCTCCCGCCTCGCGTCGTTCTTTGGCCGCAGTGACTACGACGATTCGGCCTGGGATGAACTCGAAGAGGCACTTCTCACCGCCGATGTCGGCTCGACGATGACGGAGAAGATCCTGCTGGCCGTGCGCGCTCGCGTCCAAGGGGGAGAGTCCACACCTCACGACGCCGTGCGCGAAGCACTGATCGAGGCCATGGATCCCGATGCAGACAGGCGTCTCAATGTCGGATCTGCCGGGGCAGGCGACCTTGCGCCAGTCCTGATGGTCGGTGTCAACGGGGTGGGCAAGACCACCACCGTAGGCAAGCTCGCACGGGTGCTGGTGGCGGAAGGCTACTCGGTGCTACTCGGTGCAGCGGACACGTTCCGCGCTGCCGCAGCCGACCAACTTGAGACGTGGGGAACCCGTGTGGGCGTCGTGACGGTGCGCGCCGACAAGGAAGGCGCCGACCCCGCATCGGTCGCATTTGAAGCCGCGCACGCGGCGCAAGAGCAGGGCGTGGACGTGGTGCTGGTCGACACTGCCGGCCGACTGCAGAACAAGGCCGGCCTCATGGACCAGCTCGGCAAGGTCGCGCGCGTGGTCGAGAAGGTGGCGCCCGTGCGCGAGACGCTGCTCGTCCTCGATGCGACCACCGGCCAAAACGGCTTGGTGCAGGCCCGCGTGTTCGCGGAGGCCGTGCCCTTGACGGGGGTGGTGCTTACCAAGATGGACGGCACGGCCAAGGGTGGCATCGTGCTCGCCGTCCAGAACTCGCTCGGAGTGCCGGTCAAGTTTGTCGGCCTCGGCGAAGGCGTAGACGATCTAGCACCGTTTGATGTCGAAGCGTTTGTTGACGGACTCCTCGAGGGCTGACAAAAGTTTCCACCCCCTACACACGCTGGACTCAGCGCCGTAACGCGCGCGCGCCACGCTAGGCGCAGCCGACACCTGCGTCGGCGCTGAGGAAGCTCTTGATGGGGAGGACACCGTGGTGATTGATGCGGGCAACACGGCTTGGATGATCATGGCGACGGCGCTCGTGCTGCTCATGACGCCTGGCCTTGCGCTGTTCTATGGAGGCATGGTGAGCGCCAAGTCGGTGCTCAACATGATGATGCTCAACTTCGGGGCGATCGGCGTGGTGGCCGTCGCGTGGAGCCTGTGGGGGTACAGCCTCACGTTCGGCCCCACGTGGGCAGGAGGGATCTTCGGGGACCCCTCCACCTACTTCGGGCTCAACGGCGTGTCAGATGCCGAGAGCCTGGGGGCGGCAACCGGCGTGCCGTTCTTGGTGATGGTCGCCTTCCAAGCCACCTTCGCGATCATCACGGTGGCGCTGGTCTCTGGCGCGGTCGCCGATCGCACCAGGTTTGGCCCCTGGCTGGTGTTCGTCGTCCTCTGGCTCACCTTCGTGTACGCGGCCGTCGCGCACGCGGTCTGGGGCGGGGGCTTCGCGTCCGCTGACGGAGCGATCGCAGACGCGCTATCGACCCCGATCGACTTTGCAGGGGGAACCGTAGTGCACATCAACGCGGGGGCCGCGGCATTGGCACTCGCACTCGTTCTTGGCCCGCGCCTCGGCTTCGGCCGGGTTGCGTTCAAGCCTCACAACATGCCGTTCGTGCTCATGGGCTCTGCCTTGCTGTGGTTCGGGTGGTTTGGGTTCAACGCTGGCTCCGAGTTCGCTGCAGACGCCACCGCAGGCCGCGCGTTCCTCAACACGCTCATCGCGCCAGCGGCGGCGATGCTCGCGTGGTGCCTCGTGGAACGCATCCGCGACGGAAAGCCCACGTCGCTGGGAGCGGCCTCCGGCATCGTCGGCGGCCTCGTGGCGATCACCCCAGCCGCGGCCGCGGTGGACACGTTTGGCGCGCTCGCCACCGGGGTTGTCGCCGGGACGCTGTGCGCGCTTGCCGTGACCCTGAAGTACCGCTGGCGCTACGACGACTCCCTGGACGTCGTGGGCGTCCACCTCGTCGGCGGCATGGTCGGCACGCTCATGATCGGATTCTTCGCCCATCTTGACGAGGGCACCACTTGGGCACCAGACGGGGCGCTGAACGGGCTGCTCTACGGGGGAGACCTCACGCAATTGGTCTCCCAAGCCGTCGTGGCGTTCCTTGCCCTCGCGGTGTCCTTCACAGGGACCGCCATCATCGCGCAACTCCTCAAGGTGACGATCGGCTTCCGCGTCAGTTCAGAGGTGGAGAGGAACAGCATCGACATCGCCGAGCATGGGGAGGCGGCGTACGAGGAGGCCTGACCTCGGCCCCTGGCCACGCCTCACCCGCACGGGATTCTGCCTGCGACATTGCCGACCCGGTTGTTGACACCGCCCCCGCCTAGTGCCACGGTCTCAGTACAACAATGGGGAGGCGTGAGATGACGACACCGGCAGGCTGGTACGACGACGGCAGCGGGAGGCAACGCTACTGGGACGGAGCCCAGTGGACCGAGCACTTTGCGCCGGCGGCGCCCGTTCCTTCGGCCCCGTTATCGGGGCCAGCCGTACCCAGCGCGACCACGGCGGGGTACGGGGCCGAACACTATGGCGCGCTTGGCTCGCAAGCCCCAGCAACGTCGGCGCCGCGCAAGAAGTCGCGAGTCGGCCTCTACATCGGGCTGGGAGTCGGCGCACTGCTCCTCGTTGGAGTCGGCGTGGTGCTTGCCTTCGTGCTACTGGTCAACAACTTGACCAGTGGACCGCGGGAGGCGTTCGACTCGCTCGCCGAGGCGTGGCAATCGAAGGACTGCCCAGCCGAGTACAGCGTGTCCATGGGCAGCACCGAGACGACGCTTGACGACTTCTGCAGTAACGCGGACTACTCGTGGGTCGATGATTACCAAGATTGGGACATCTCGGTGACCGGCGTGGAGCGAGTGAACAACACCGGCACGGTGACCACTCGTGAGCGATACACCGATGCAGACACGGGCGCTCGTGAGACTGAAACGTGGGAGTACGGCTTCGAAGAGGTCGACGGGGAGTGGTTGTACACAGGAGCTGAACAGATCCTCGACTAGCGGCTTCTGCGCCGCAACGGGCCAGTTCACCTCGTGCGCAACATGACTTTTACCTGGCTCGCCATTTCGTAACGGTGCGGAAACGTTCGCGCCGTTCAGGGGAAACCATTGTGCGGAAGGGTGACTCCTGACTAGCCGAGTGGCTAGCGAAAAGGAGAAGCAGAATGGATAGCGGCAACATTGCCTGGCTCCTGATTTCCGCTTCGCTCGTGCTCCTGATGACGCCCGCACTGGCGTTCTTCTACGGTGGCATGTCGCGGAGCAAGTCAGTGCTGAACATGATGATGATGAGCTTCGGCGCGATCGGTGTGGGGACGCTCGCGTGGGTGCTGGTCGGCTACTCGATCTCGGCCGGACCGTCACAGAGCAACTTCCTGGGCGACCCGACCTCCAACTTCGGTCTCATTGACGTTCTCGAGGGCGCAGATGCGAACTCGATCATCTCGGCTGGCTTCGGCGCCACCTTCGCGATCATCACGGTCGCGCTGATTTCCGGCTCCGTCGCGGATCGCATGAAGTTCAGCGCGTGGCTGCTCTTCGCCTTCGTGTGGGTCATCCTTGTCTACGCACCCGTGTCGCACTGGGTGTGGGGCACCGGTACAGAGGCGCAGGACCCGGGTGGCGAGAACGGCTTCAGCGCCCTCCTCGGTCCGGCCGGTCCGTGGTTCGAGAATGTGCCTGGGCCATACGACTTCGCTGGCGGCACCGTGGTGCACATCAACGCCGGTGTGGCAGGCCTCGTGCTCGCGCTGATCCTCGGGATCCGCAAGGGCTTCGGCAAGGAGGCCATGCGCCCCCACAACCTGCCGTTCGTCATGCTCGGCGCAGCGCTCCTGTGGTTCGGCTGGTTCGGCTTCAACGCCGGTTCGGCATTCGCCGCGGATAACTACGCCGCGCTCGCATGGGTCAACACGACCGTGGCCACGTCGATCGCCATGCTGGGTTGGTTGCTCACGGAGAAGCTCCGTGATGGCAAGCCCACCTCGCTCGGCGCAGCTTCCGGTGTGGTTGCCGGTCTGGTGGCGATTACCCCTTCGTGTGCTTCCGTCGACACGTGGGGCGCCATGATCATCGGTCTGTTTGCCGGTGTGCTCTCGGCCTTGGCAGTGGGCCTCAAGTACAAGTTCGGCTACGACGACTCGCTCGATGTCGTGGGCGTTCACCTCGTCTCCGGCCTCTGGGGCACGTTGGCCATCGGCCTCGTGGCGTCTGGGACCATCAACGGCGACGCTGGCCTGATCTACGGCGGCGGGCTGCAGTTGCTCGGTGTCCAGGCCCTGGCTGCTCTCGTGGTGATCGTCTACTCGGCGATCGCGACGGCCATCATCGCCTACGCGATTAAGTACACAATGGGTCTGCGCGTGAGCGAAGATGTAGAAGTGGCGGGAATTGACTTCGCCGAGCACGGTGAAAGCGCATACGAGGAGGCGAACCAACGATGAAACTGGTCACTGCAATCATTCAGCCGCACCGCGTTGACGAGGTCCGCGCCGCTGTCGAGGCGGTCGGAGTCAAGGGTGTGACCGTGTCGGAGGCTGCCGGCTACGGCCGCCAGAAGGGCCACACCGAGGTCTACCGTGGCGCCGAGTACACCGTTGACCTGGTTCCCAAGACTCGTCTTGAGATCCTCGTGGACGACGCCGACGCCGCTGCCGTGACGGACGCCATCGTGTCCGCCGCGCAGACCGGCAAGATCGGTGACGGCAAGGTCTGGGTTGTTCCGGTGGACGACGTCGCTCGAGTTCGCACTGGCGAGCACGGCGCCGACGCCCTGTAAAGCACCCATCTCACGATGGGCCGTTCGGGAACAGTCCGCGACGGCTCGCACGCTGAGGTCCCGCACCCCCACGGGGTGCGGGACCTCAAGCGTGAGCGGCAAGAGCTCGCGATCCGTCTGGCCGACCAGCCGGGGCGCCAGCGTAGGCAGGCGCTTGCCGACCTGGTCTTCGCACGACTCACAGAACACTTTGTCGCTGCTGCTGACGGAGCGGAAGGGCTGACGCTCGCCGCAGTGGGCAGCGTCGGCCGGGCAGAGGCCGGTCCCCATTCGGACCTTGACTTGGTGCTGCTCCACGATGGCACCTCTGCTGGCAAGGCTGCGGCGGGCGACGTGGCGCAGCGCCTCTGGTATCCCATTTGGGACGCAGGGCTCCAGTTGGATCACTCCACCCGGTCGCTCACCGAGTGCCGTCAGGTGGCGTCCAAGGACCTGGCGGCCGCAGCTGGCTTGCTCGACTTGCGTCCGATCGCAGGGGACGAGTCGCTCGCGCAACGGGCGCGTTCAGCGATCCTCGCCGACTGGCGCTCGGCAGCACGCAAACGCCTCCCAGAACTTCTCGCAGCGTCACGCGCGAGGGCCGAGCGCTGTGGCGAACTCGCGTATCTCATCGAGCCCAATATCAAGGAGTCGCGCGGCGGTTTGCGCGACTACGCGAGCCTCACGGCGCTCGCGGCAACCTGGCTCACCGACCGCCCGCACGGTGCCGTCGACGACGCCGCACAACACCTCCTCGATGTGCGCGACGCGGTTCACACGGTGTCCGGCAGGGCCTCCACCATCGTTGGTAGGCACGTGGCGCAGGACGTTGCCGACGCTCTTGGCATGGGGGATACGGACGAGTTGTTGGCTTCCGTAGCGGACGCGGGTCGCACGATCGCCTTCGCGGTTGACACCACGGAGCGGGGAGCCCGCCGTGCGTTGGAGAAGTCCGGCGTGGGTTCGCGTGCCTTCTTAGCGAAGCGACGCGGCACCGCCCCGCGCCACGTTCACGTCTCGCAAGGGCTCATCGATGTGGATGGGGATTTGGCGCTCGCACCCGGCTATTCGGCAGAGGACGATGCGGTGCTCCCATTGCGGGCCGCCGCAGCGGCCGCGTCAACCGGGCTGTCGTTCACTCCAAGCCTTCTCGAGTCGCTCATGCGCTGTCCAGAATTGGCCAACCCGTGGCCGAGCGAGGCTCTCGACCGCTTCGCGGAGTTGCTCCGCAACTCACACCACCTGTTGAGTGTGTGGGAGGCGCTCGACGTGGCGGGACAGGTGGTGAGGTGGTTGCCGGAGTGGGCGCCAGTGAGGAACCGTCCGCAACGCAACCCCTTTCACCTGTACACGGTGGATCGACACCAGATCGAGGCGGTGGTACTCGCTGGCAAACTGCGCAAGCACCTGGCCGACCCCGACCTGCTTCTCTATGCGGCCCTGTTTCACGACATCGGCAAGCAGGCGGGCGTGGCGGATCACTCGGAGTACGGGGCAGAACTCGTCCCCGGCATCGTGTCGCGACTGGGCCTGCCCGAGGCCCAAGGAAGAGACCTGCAGACCCTGGTGCGCGAGCACCTCACGCTCGCTGACTTCGCCACCACCCGCGACGCTGAGGACCCAGCGGTGGCGGCGGAACTCATCGAGCGACTTGGCGGTCGCGCCGACCTGTTCGAGGTGCTGCGGGCGCTCACGGAGGCGGATGCCAAGGCGGCCAGTCCCAAGGCGTGGACTGCGTGGCGCGAGCAACTCATTGACGTCCTGACGACTCGGGTGCGCGCCACCTTGGCCGCTGGGCCGCGGGTAGGCTAGTCGACACCGCCCACGCCGAAGGGAGAGCCGTGTTCGCCAGCCTGTCCGACCGACTGACAGCCACCTTCCGCAACCTCCGTGGCAAGGGAAGGCTCACAGAAGCAGACATCGACGGCACCGTCCGCGAAATCAGGCGCGCCCTGCTTGACGCAGACGTCGCCCTGGCGGCGGTGACCGCGTTCACCGACCGGATCCGCGCTCGCGCAGTGGGCGTCGAGGTCTCCGGCGCCCTCAACCCGGGCCAGCAGGTCGTCAAGATTGTCCACGAGGAGCTCATCGAGATCCTCGGCGGGAGCGCGCGGCCGCTGCGCATCGCAAAGACCGGGCCGACCGTCATCATGCTGGCGGGGCTGCAGGGCGCGGGCAAGACCACCTTCGCTGGCAAGCTGGCTCATCATCTGAAGTCTCAGGGGCACACGCCGCTGTTGGTGGCCGCCGACCTTCAGCGCCCCAACGCGGTCACCCAACTCGAGGTGGTGGGCGGGCGTGCAGGCGTGCCCGTGTTTGCACCCGAGCGGGGAGTGACGCGCGAGGACGAGAAGGTGCGCGGAAACCCAGTGAAGGTGGCTGGCAACGCCATCAAGGAGGCGAATAGGCGCCAGCACTCCGTCGTGATCGTCGACACCGCCGGTCGCCTCGGCGTCGACCAAGAGCTGATGAAGCAGGCTGGCGACATCCGCAAGGCGATCGACCCTGACGAAGTCCTCTTTGTCATCGACTCCATGATCGGCCAAGACGCGGTGGCGACCGCCCAGGCGTTCCAGGCGGGCGTCGCCATGACGGGCGTGGTGCTCACCAAGCTTGATGGCGATGCGCGCGGAGGCGCTGCTCTGTCGGTGCGCGAGGTCACAGGCGTCCCCATCCTGTACGCGTCTACTGGCGAAAAGCTCGACGAGTTCGAGGTCTTCCATCCAGAGCGCATGGCTGGACGCATCCTCGACATGGGCGATGTCCTGTCGCTCATCGAGAAGGCGGAGGCCACGTTCGATCAGGCCGAGGCGCAGCGCATGGCCGACAAGATGTCGAAGGGCGAGGACTTCACGCTCACCGACTTCTTGAGCCAGATGCAGCAGCTGAAGAACATGGGCTCGATGAAGAAGATGCTGACCATGCTTCCCGGCATGGGGCAGATGCGCGACCAGATCGACAACCTCGACGATCGCGAACTCGCACGCACCGAGGCCATCATCCAGTCGATGACGCCGCTCGAGCGCGACAACCCCAAGGTGCTCAACGGTTCGCGTCGATCCCGCATCGCGGCGGGGTCCGGCACGTCCGTTGCGCAGATCAACTCGCTCGTGAAGCGCTTTGATGACGCGCAACGGATGATGAAGGCGATGGCGGGCGGCGGCGGGATGCCGGGGATGCCGGGGATGGGCGGCATGCCAGCCATGGGGCCAGGCGGGTTGCCGGGAGGCAAGAAGTCCAAGGGCAAGCAGGCGCCGCAACGCAAGGTGAAGGGTAAGTCTGGAAACCCCGCCAAGCGGGCCGCCCAGGAGCGCGCGGCGCGCGAGCAAGGTACGGGCTCGCCTGCGTCGGGAAGCGCGTTTGGCCTGGGGCAACCCGCGCAAGAGGAACCGGCGTTCGATCCGTCGCAGCTTCCTAGCCTGGACAAGTACCTGCGCGGATGATGGCGTACGAGCTGACGGGCCCCATCCTCGCCGACGAGGAGCCGACCGTTGGCAAGGCCTGGGTGGTGGGTGGACGCGTCACCTATGAACGGCCCCGGCACACGGACATCACGCGCATCGACGGCTGGGTCATCCCAGGGCTCGTGGACATGCACTGCCACCTCTCCGTGGGCCCCTCCGGACCCGTGGACGGTGACCTAGTGGTGAAGCAGGCGTTCACGGAGCGTGACGCTGGCGTGTTGATGGTGAGAGACACTGGCTCGGCGTCGTCGCTCGACGTGCTCGACGGCCGGAGCGATGTTCCGAAGGTGTACCGCTCTGGCCGGTTCATCGCCCGCCCCAAGCGGTATCTGAAGGGCTACGCCGTCGAGATCGAGCCGGACGAGCTACCCGCAGAGGCGGCCCGCCAGGCCAGGGCATCGGGGTCCTGGGTCAAGATCATCGCCGACTGGATTGACCGCGACCTCGGCGCACAGGCGGACCTGGCCCCCTTGTGGTCCGCACAGCAGCTCGCCGATGCCGTGAAGGCCGCTCAGGCCGAGGGCGGCAGGGTGACAGCCCACACGTTTGCGACGGAGTCGCTCGACGCCTTGCTTGACGCACGGCTTGACTGCATCGAGCACGGCACTGGCATGACGGACAGTCATATGGAGCGCGCCGCAGCGTCGGGAACGCCAGTGGTGCCCACGCTGCTCCAGATTGCCAACTTTGCGTCGTTTGCGGCACAGGCAAGCGAGCGCTTCCCCGTGTTCGCGGAACGCATGCAGCGCATGTACGAGCGCAGGCATGAGCACGTCACCAGGATGTGGGAGGCGGGTGTCACTCTTCTCACCGGCACCGATGCTGGCACCTCCATCGCCCACGGCGACCTCGCGAGAGAGGCATCCGAGATGGCGCGGTGCATGCCAGCGGCCGACGTGGTGGCCGGCGCCACCTGGAAGGCCCGGCGTTTCTTGGGTGGCCCCGTGCTGGACGAGGGCGACCCCGCGGACCTGGTGGTGCTGTCGGGCGATCCGCGTGAGCTGATCGGCGTACTCATGGCGCCCACTCTCGTCATGCTCGACGGACTCCCCGTCGTCTGACTTCCGTCCGAACACCACGAGAGCACGGTCACCACCATCCGATTCTCTGGCGGTGGCTCATGGAGGGAATGCGCGGGCGACATCGTGCGTTGCGTTCGTCAACCGGACGCTTCTTTGCGGGCGCCGCTGGCACGAGGGAGGAACGCGCATGACGCCAAGCGCCGCGCTCAATACACGTCAGGTCGCCGCCCGCTCCTGGTGGGCTGACCTGGTTCAGGGCGCGACGTACGTGGTCGCCGCCACCGGCGTCGCCTTCTTTCTCGCCGACGGAGGGCTTCACACTTTCGCGACGATCGACTACGTGTACTCGGCCGGTCGTGCGCTGGGCATCGTCGCGGCCGTCTTCATGCTCTTCCAGGTGCTCCTCATCTCGCGCGCGCCGTTCATCGAACGAGGCATCGGTCATGACCGCGCGGCCGCTCTGCACACCCGGACCGGCAAGGTCGCGATCATCCTGATGGCCGCCCACGCGGGAATCATCAGCGTGATGAGCGCCTACTACGCAGACATCACTGTGATCGCGCAGTCCACGAGGTTCTTCACCAGCCAGTGGTACCTCGCCATGGCGCAAATCGCCCTGGGTGTGTTCGTGGTCATCTTTGTCACGTCGCTGCTCATGGTGCGTTCGCGGTGGCGCTACGAGAACTGGCACGCCGTTCACCTGCTGACCTACGTGGGTGTGGCGCTCGCCATCCCTCACCAGTTTCTTGAGGGCTCCACCTTCCGCGATGGCGGGGCCGCCTGGTGGTACTGGCTGACCCTGTACGTCATCGCGTGGGGCTCGCTGTTGACCTTCAGGGTCGTGGTGCCGCTCGTGAGGTTCGCAAGGCACGATGTCAGGGTGGCTACGGTGTCGACGCTCAGCGATGGCTCCGCCTCCATCGAGATGAGCGGCAGGCACCTGGATGGTCTGGGCGCCAAGCCTGGGCAGTTCATGTTGTGGCGCTTTCTTGACCGTGAGCGCTGGCGCGACCCTCACCCCTTCTCGCTGTCGCGGGCCGCGAGCCCCACCTCGCTGCGCATCACCGTGAAGCCCAGTGGCGACGGTTCGTCTGCAATCGCGGCAGTCGCGCCAGGTACGCGTGTGATGGTGGAGGGGCCGTTCGGTGTCTTCAGCCGGGTGTCGCGCACCCGCCGCGGCGTCGTGCTCATTGCTGCTGGCATCGGGATCACGCCCATCCGCGCCATGCTCGAGGAACTCGACCCTGCCCACGGGCCGGTCGACGTGATCGTGCGAGCCCGCAGCGCGGCGGAGGCGCCACTCCTGGACGAGGTCGAGGCGATCGCCGCAGCCAAGGGCGTCCCCGTGCACGTCGTACTTGGCGGTCGCGGTGACGGCTGGTCATCAACGGAGAGCCCCGCGACGCTCGAAGACCTAGTGCCCGATGTCGCCGAACGCGACGTCTACATCTGTGGTCCCGGCCCATGGGCCGCGACAGTCGAGAAGGAGGCCCGCGCCGCTGGTGTGGGTCGAGATAGTGTCCACCGGGAGGCATTTGCGTGGAGCGGAGACAAGACATGACGGCGATGAAGACACTGGTGTGGGCGGGCGCGTCGGCGTCGCTGTTGGCTGCCTGCTCTACGGGCGCAGCGGCCGACAGCACCTCGGACGCCGCCACCTCCGACCCGGTGGCCGCACCGGCGGATGTGACGTACGAGGACGGCGTCTACGTGGGGCCCCGCATCGAGAACATCAAGGGCGGCTACCAAGCGCAAGTCACGATCGAGAACGGCGTCATCACGGCGGTCGATCCCGTCGAGGCCGGTACGAGCGACCCGGAGTCTCTGAAGGTCAACGCCTTTGCCGTGCCGACGATCGTGGAGCGGGTGCTCGAGGCGCAAAGCGCCGACGTCGAGTTCGTGTCCGGATCGTCGTTCACCTCGCCAGCCTTCATCGAGTCCATCGCGGGCGCGCTGGACGACGCGACGGTGTAGTGATGCGCGCGTCTCGAGTGGTGGTGGTGGCGACGGCCTGTGCGGCCATCCTTGCCGTGGGCTATGTGCTCGCGCCAGAGCCGACTCCTGCCCTCGAACTCGTGACGCCAGCCTCGACGCCCGCGGACGACCAGGAAGCCTCTCCGTGACGGCGGTGCCTCCCTTCTCGTCAACCGTCACCGCCATGGGTATGCCGTTCGTGATTCAACTGCAGATGCCCGCGTCCGAGACAGTGGCGGCCGCCGCTGTCGAGCGCTTCCACGACCAACTCAAGTGGGCAGACGAGGTCTTCTCTCTCTTCATCGAAGACTCGTACCTGTCGCGCCTCAACCGCGGCGAGATCACCGTTGACGACTGCCCGCAAGAGATGTTCGAGATCCTCAACGCGTGCGAGTGGTACAGGGCCAAGACGCTGGGTGGTTTCGACGCGCGCCGCCCCGACCACCTCGACCCAAGCGGCATCGTCAAGGGCTGGGCGGTGGAACGCGGCGCTGCAGCGCTCGATGACATCGGCGCGGCCGCCTGGATGATCGGCGCGAGCGGGGACGTCCTCGTATCGGGGGAGGGGCGCGAATGGCGCATCGGCATCTCCGATCCTCGAGTGAGCGGCGACCCGGCAGGGAGGAATGTGGTCGACGTGGTGATGCTCGGCGGCAAACTCAGGGCGCTCGCGACGTCTGGCAGTGCCCAGAAGGGCCTGCACATTTGGGATCCCGCGACAGGGGAGGGCGCCGAGCACTATGTCCAGGTATCGGTGATGGCCGACAACATGGTCGACGCAGATGCCTGGGCCACCGCGATTGCAGCAGGAGGCGAGAGGGTCCTTTCCGCCGCGCTCGATGCGGGCATGCAGGCGATGGCGATCACCACCGAACGCGCGGACGGCACCTACGGGGCCTACGCGTCTGAGGGTTGGCCGTCGATACTGCCCGCTTAGAGTCGGTGCGGCGGTGCTAGCGTGGTGAGCAGACGCTCAGACGCCGGGAGATGAGCCGCATGGGAGTTCGACACCTGCTCTTCGCATCGCTGGTCATGCCGCTGGTGGCATGCGGCGCCTCGCCGGACGCCGCTGAGGGGTCTTCGACCGCCACCCCGACGGCCGTGACACTCCTCCCAGATGTGCCAGCGGACCCTACGCCCACGTCCACATCCACGGCAGGAACTGCGGCGGCGACGCCCGCATCGGATGAGTGGGGTTTTGGAGACGAATGGGACTACACCGGCGCGGACGGGGCCCAAGGCTCGGGGTGTGCACCGGGGTCGGCGACCTTGCCTGACGGTGTCTGGTTTGGACTCGCTGATTCTTGGAGCACGTCAAACATCAGCGTTGATCTGGCCTGCTGGTATTCGGGCGCGACGGCCGAGTCCGTTGCCGCCGCCCGCGGGGACGAAGTGAACAACGACTACTACCTCGTCAATGACGTCTCGACGTTGAGGTCAGTGCCCGTTGATGGAAACGTGCCCGCCAAGAAGGCGGGATGGGACGATGGCGTCTTCACCCTGTCTGAAGTGATGGCTGACCCGGGCGGATCGCTGCCGACGAACCATCCATACCCGGTGTGGGTCTACGTCAACGGTGGGGTCGTCACCGCGGTTGCGGTGCAGTACATCCCCTAGCGGGTTGGTGGTCAGGTCGCTTGTCTGGCAGAATTGGCCGCTGGCGCTCGCGGCCCTCTACCCGCGCGTGACTATTCGTCTTGTTAGGCGTCCCGGTTCATTTCCCGGACCGATGCCGCCCGACTCACACCGAATGCATAGGAGCAATACCAGAAATGGCAGCCAAGATCCGCCTGAAGCGCTTCGGCAAGAAGCGCGCCCCTTACTACCGCGTCGTCGTCATCGACTCGCGCGCCAAGCGCGACGGCCGTGCGATCGAAGAGATCGGCAAGTACCACCCCACCGAGGAGCCCTCGGTCATCGTGATCGACTCCGAGCGCGTCCAGTACTGGCTTTCGGTGGGCGCACAGCCCTCCGACCAGGTGCGGGCGCTCCTGAAGCTCACCGGAGACTGGGGCAAGTTCAAGGGCGACAAGGACGCGAAGTCCACCGTCAAGATTGCCGAGGGCAAGGCCAACGCGGAGGACGCCATCAAGGCGCACGCCGACCAGGCCGAGAAGCTCAAGGCTGAGAAGTCAGCCGCCAAGGAGAAGGCCGCCAAGGAGGCCGAAGAGGCCGCCAAAGCCGCCGAGGCCGCAGCCAAGGCGGAGGCAGAGGCGAAGCCGGAAGCCGACGCCAAGCCTGACGCCGACGTCGTCGCAGACGAGTCGTCCGAGACTCCCACCGACGAAGGCAACGACGTTGACGTGGAGATCGCAGAGGGCAACCCCAGCGACGCAGACGACAAGGTCGAGGGCACCCTCGACGAGGGGGCGAAGTAACGCATGGTCCTCGAGGCCCTGGAGTTCCTGGTGCGTTCGATCGTCCGCAACCCGGAAGACGTGCGTGTCACCGAGCGTTCTGGGCGTCGCGGAGTGACCCTCAATGTGGTGGTCCACCCGGACGACCTCCCTCGGGTCATCGGCCGTCACGGCCGCACGGCGAATTCGTTGCGCACCGTCATCGACGCCGTGGCGCGTGATGACGTCCGCGTCAACATCGTCGACGTCGCCTAGCCCTTTTCACGTACGCGAGGCCCGGCCCCCTGAGGGGACCGGGCCTTTCGCGTTGCCGAACCTTGGGTCGCAATCGCGAGTCGCCCCTATCCCGGCTGTCGCTTGCCTCGGTTGGTCACTTCTGACCGTGGAGGACGGCAACACGCGTCATTCGGACTGCCTCCATGGCGTGTCGGGATCGTTCGCGGTCACAAATCTCCACACCGCGGCGTGGCGAGGCGCAGACGCAGGTGGGGCGGCAGATGGGCGCACGCGACTCCTCGGCGTCCTCACGGCGCTGGCGGCGGCCTAGTCTTGACTCCATGAAGGTGACTGTTGCGCGCATCGGCCGTGCCCACGGACTCAAGGGCGAGGTGACGGTCGAACTGAGGACGGACATCCCGGAGCAGCGGCTCAAGCCAGGAGCGACGTTGGAGACGGAGCCCGCGGTCGCGGGACCGCTCACCATTGTGTCTACCCGCACTCAGTCGGACCGCTGGTACGTGCGCATCGAAGACATCGAGACTCGCGAGGCGGCAGACTCCCTGCGCGGAGTCGAACTCGTGGTCGAGGCGGACGAGGACGAGGAGGACGGCGCCTGGTACGTCCACGAGCTCGTGGGGCTGCGGGCAGAGCGCCCAGACGGCACGCTGGTGGGCGAGGTGGTTGACCTCATGGACATGCCCGCCCAGGATCTGCTGATCGTCCGCGAGCCTTCCGGACACCGAGCCATGATCCCGTTCGTCGAGGAGTTTGTTCCCGAGGTGGACGTCGAGGGTGGCCGCGTCATCGTGACCCCGCCGTATGGGCTGCTTGCAGGCGAGGAGCAGGTGGACACGGGAGAGACGCACTAGTGCGTATCGACGTCGTCAGCATCTTCCCCGAGTTCTTCTCCGTGCTCGATGTGTCCCTGCTGGGCAAGGCCCGCCAGTCGGAGCTGGTGAACGTCCACGTGCACGACCTGCGCGAGTGGGCGGCGGTCAAGACAGACGGCACGCCCGATGCGCATCGCACCGTGGACGACGCCCCGTTTGGAGGGGGAGCGGGCATGGTGATGAAGGCCGACGTGTGGGGGCGAGCGCTCGACGACGTGCTCCAGCGAGGCGGCGTCTTGGTCATCCCCAGCCCTGCGGGCATCCCGTTCACCCAGGCGCTCGCTGCCGACCTTGCTGAGGCCGAGCAGATTGCGTTTGCTTGCGGACGCTACGAGGGCATCGACGCCAGGGTGGCGGAGCACTACGAGGCTAAGGGCTTCCGCGTGCTGGAGGTGTCGCTTGGTGACTACGTGCTCAACGGGGGAGAGGTCGCCGCTGCCGCCATGATCGAGGCCATCACGAGGCTGATCCCTGGCTTCATGGGCAACGCGCAGAGCATCGTCGAAGAGAGCCACGCCGACGGTCTGCTGGAGTACCCGTCGTACACCCGGCCAGCGTCGTGGCGGGGCCTCGACGTGCCCGAAGTCTTGCTCAGCGGCCACCACGGCAATATCGAGCGGTGGCGTCGCGAGCAGCAGGTGCGGCTCACGCGGCAGCGCCGCCCCGACCTGATGGCAGACCACGACGGCGATGTGGCACAATAGCCTGTTGGTGCGCGCGGAGCTGAGACCTGCCACAGGGGGTTCAGCCCTTCCCGCGGCGCAACGTCCTTTATCGAGTGCCGCAAGGCAAGAGATCGTGGATGACCTGTGGCAGCTGCGAGGAGTGACACATGCACAAGCTCGACGGCGTCAACGCCAGCCAGCTTCGGGATGACATTCCGGCATTCCGCGCCGGAGACACGCTCAAGGTTCACGTGAAGGTCGTCGAGGGCACCCGCTCTCGCATCCAGGTGTTCCAGGGCATCGTGATCGCCCGTCAGGGTTCTGGCGTGGGCGAGACCTTCACGGTCCGCAAGGTTTCCTTTGGCGTGGGAGTGGAGCGCATGTTCCCCCTGCACGCCCCGACCATCGACAAGATCGAGGTCGACCGCCGCGGCGACGTGCGCCGCGCCAAGCTCTACTACCTGCGCGGTCTGCGCGGTAAGGCGGCTCGCATCCGCGAGAAGCGCGAGAACTAGCCATTACTCCTTCACACGTCGCACCGGCGGAGAGGCCTGAGCCCTCCGCCGGTCGCCGTGTGACGGCGTGGTTGCGCGAAATCGGCATCGTGCTGGGCAGCGCACTCGTGCTGTCGCTGTTGCTGAAGACCTTCGTCTTTCAGTCCTTCTGGATTCCGTCGGGTTCGATGGAGAACACCCTCGAGGTGAAGGACCGCATTCTGGTCTCCCTGTGGCGCCCAGGCCCCATGGATCTCCGCCGCGGCGACATCGTCGTGTTCAGGGATCCAGGCGGGTGGCTTGGCCCGTCTTCCGAACCGGAACCCACCGGCCTTGCCAAGGGCTGGGACGAGTTCGCCACCTTTGTGGGCCTACTGCCCCAAGATGCGGGCGAACACCTGGTCAAGCGGGTGATCGGCCTGCCGGGCGACACCATCGCTTGCGATACCGCGGCCGATGCCGTGATGATCAACGGTGTCGAGTTGATCGAGAACTACGTCAAGCCTGGTACCACGACGTGCACCCACGCGTGGGAGGTCACCGTCCCTGAGGACCGCATCTGGGTGTTGGGAGACAACCGCTCCAACTCGGCCGACTCGCGCGCCCACCTGGGCGATCCCGGTGGCGGCATGGTCCCCATCGACAACGTGGTGGGCACCGCGTTCGTGACGGCCTGGCCGCTTGATCACTGGAAGACACTCGGTAATCCCTACTCGGAGTAGGTTGCCCGTCTAGGGTCGAGTCATGGCCGTCACCCTGCACCACGAGACCAGCTTGTGGGACGCAGGCGCGCGCCTGGTTGCTGGCATCGACGAGGTGGGCAGAGGAGCTTTGGCCGGCCCGGTCAGCGTTGGCGTGGCTGTGCTGGAACGATGTGCCATCTGGCCAGTGGGACTCGCGGACTCCAAGGAGTTGAGCAGGAACGCGCGAGAGGCGCTGGCCGCCGTGATCCCTGACTTTGCGGTGGGGCGTGCGGTCGGCCACGCGAGCCCCGCCGAGATCGACGAGCACGGCATCGTCGCGGCGCTTCGCCTGGCCGGAACCCG
>NZ_JADQBF010000012.1 GCF_016278775.1 Demequina sp.
CTGGGACCTCCTTCTCCGCCTCACAGGACGGCTCTTAAAGGGGTGTTGCCGGTCAGCCTACCGCAGCGCCTACCTGTGCAAGCGTGACGAACACTCCTCGCGCGTCGGCTTGTGCATGAGCGGTCGGGAGCTCCCGTATCCACCGTCCCGGGACTACGTACCTTCGGGGGGTTGGCCATCGGTAGGCGTCGTCCCGGTGTCTGCACCAGCGGCCGTGTCCGACGGGAGCGCCGGTGCATCTCGGGCCACTGTGCCCAACACTCCATTGATGAAGCGAGGCGAGTCATCCGTACTGAGGTCACGCGCGAGGCCCACCGCTTCGTCGATAGCCACAGCGACGGTGACCTCGTTGTTGAACAAGATCTCCCACGTGGCGATGCGCAGCAGAGCCCGATCCACAGCTGGCATGCGATCGATCGTCCACTCGGTCGAAGCCTCCTGGAGAATCTCCTGAATCTCCGTCCAATGCGCCACGACGCCCGCCACGATCTGAGCGGCGTACTCAGGCAGTGCCGTCTCACGTCCGGAGAGCGTGACTCGCTCCTCCAGGACCTGAGAGACGTTGGCCCCTCGCTGGTCAGCCTCGAAGAGGATATCCAGCGCGCGTTTGCGGGCCTTGGTGCGTGCGCTCATGGGAGACAACAGTAGCGTGCAGGCGGGCATCGCGACCGCCGTCGCACCACCCGTCACGCGAGGAAGCCTCGTCGTCCCACGGTATTCTCCGGGTATGTCAATAGAGGCCACCCTGGAAGCCGCACCAGCGCACTCCCGGCGATGGTGGTCCACCCCGTTGGCCTGGTTGAGCCACCGCGAGGCCGACCTCAAGTTCGCACCGCCCGTGTGGCTCGCGGGGTTGTCGGTGCTCACCGTGCTCGGGGCGTACGTCTTTGTTGCGTGGACCACGGAAGGCCCCATCTTCTCCCCCGACGAAGTCGGCATGGTCGGAGCGGCTCAGGTCATTGCGAACGGCACCACCGGCTGGACGCTCGCGGGCTCGGGCTATATGCCGGGGCTCGCCGTCCTCTTGGCGCCGGCATGGTGGTTCACCGACAACTCCTTCCTCGTGTACCACATTGGCCTCGCGATCGGGGTGGCCCTCTCGGTGGCCACCGTCTGGCCGCTGTCGTTGATCGCGCGCAGGGTGGGCATCGCCTCACGCCCAGGCGCCGTCGTCATCGCGTCAGTAGTGATGTTGTTTCCCGCTCGGACGCTGCCCGCCAACTACCTCCTGGCCGAGTCTCTGCTCACCCTCTTGACTGCGACAACGTTCGTCGTGGCGTATGCGCTGGACCGGCAAGCCACCGCCCGCAACAGCGCGCTCCTCGGTGCTCTCGCGGGTCTCGCGTTTCTGTCTCACGGGCGCGCGGTGGCGCTGCTCGTTGCCGCAGGCATTTGGATGCTCATCGTGGCGGGCAAGCGTTGGCGGCTCACCCTCGCCTTTCTCGCGTCGAGTGGGCTGGTGTCGCTGGGCTCGTGGGCTCTCTACACGTACATGACAAGTCAGTTGTACTGGCGCGACGAGCGCTTGAAGAACACGTTCGATCGCTTCCTGAGCGACACTCCTGCAGACTTCTTGGGCTCTCTGGCAGGATCCGCGTGGTACGCCATGGCGGCATGGCCCGCCCTGGCAGTAGTCGGAGCGTTCTTCGTGATCAAGCGGGGCCGCCGCCTCAATAGTCCCGAACTGCTGCTCGGACTCGCGCTCGTCACGTCCGTCGCTCTCTCGTTCGTCCAGCTCACGCCGGGCTACAACTGGACAGTCCCGCGGCTCGATCTGTGGATCTACGGCCGGTACATCGACCATCTGTTGACGGTGCTCGCCGTCATCGGGCTTGCGGTGTTGGTCAGAGTGCGCCTCAGGGCGTTGCCCGTGGCGGTGCTCGGGGCGTCTGCCGCGGTCGGGGCGGCATTCATGCTGTTCGCCGTGCCCCGCCTTCCCGTGGGTGGCCTCTGGGTAGATGCTCACGTCGCGGGGATTTCTCACTACTTGAGCGAGGCCAACTACCTTGATGGCCAGCCTGAGCCGTGGGCCCTGCTGACCCTCGCGTCGGTAGCGATCGGAACCCTCTTGGCTGTACTTGGCTGGATGCGATTTGTGTTGCCAGTGGTCGCGATTCTTGCCCTGACCCTCACGGTCGTCACCGACGCCACACGAGTCGACCCCCGCAACGACCGCACCAGGATCTCCGAAGAGATCAACGATCCGCACGCCGTCGTGCCCCAGGACGAGGCCATCGCCTTCAGCATCGACTACGGTCTCCGCATCAACTTCTTCGCCTTCGCGGCGAACCCGCGCAGACTCGTTCCCGTGACCCTCGAGGAGGCGTCCGAGGAGTACTCCGCCTTCTATACCGGATACCAGGATGAGACACCGGCCGAGTACGGCGCCAAGAAACTCGCGAGTCCCTTCATCTATTACTACACATCGCTGTGGATCTTTCCGGGGCCGCTCTTTGACGAACTTGACGCTCAGGGCCTGCTGCTGGAGCCCAGTGACGAGTGACTCCCAGCCGGGGCGGCGAGGTACCTCGCCCCTGGTGCCCGTTCGCGCTTAGTCGTTCACCCGGCTTAGGTACTCACCAGACGTGGTGTTGACTTTGACCTTGGTGCCAGCCTCAAGGAACAGCGGCACCTGAATCTCCTTGCCCGTCTCAAGTGTGGCCGGCTTGGTGCCACCGGAAGAGCGATCGCCCTGCAGGCCCGGCTCCGTGTAGGTCACCTCGAGCACCACGGAAGCGGGAAGTTCCACGAAGATGGGGTTGCCGTTGTGGGAGCCGACCAAGGCCTTCTCGTTCTCCAGCAGGAAGTCCTTCGCGTCACCCATGATTTGGGGCGTGATGGAGACCTGGTCGAACGTGTCGGGGTCCATGAAGATGTAGTCGGTGCCGTCGTTGTACAGATACTGCATGTCGCGCCGGTCCACGGTCTCGAACTCCACCTTCGCGCCAGCGTTGAACGTCTTGTCGACCACCTTGCCCGACATGACGTTCTTCATTTTGGTGCGCACAAAGGCCCCACCCTTGCCGGGCTTCACGTGCTGGAAGTCGATGACCGTCCACAGGTTGCCGTCGAGGTTCAGCACGGAGCCGTTCTTGATGTCGTTCGAGGTCGCCACAATAGTCCTTGAAGTTGAGTGAAAAAGTCCGTCGGACAGTCTAGCCGACGCGCTGGGCCACGGCCTGGAGCGCGAGGCGATATGAGTCAACACCGAACCCCACGATGGTGCCCGTGGCTACCCCGGAGATCACCGAGATGCTCCTGAAACTCTCCCTGGCATGGGGGTTGGTGAGGTGCACCTCAACTAACGTGAGACCTGCGGCGGTCACCAAGGCACAGGCATCGCGCAACGCGTACGAGTAGTGCGTGAAAGCCGCAGGGTTGAGCACCACATGGGTGGCAGCGTCCACTGCCTCGTGCATCCAGTGCACCAGGTCAGTCTCGTCGTCTGACTGGCGCAACGTCGCCTCAAGGCCCATGCCAGCGCCCCACTGCCCGACGAGCGCTGCGAGCTCATCGTGAGTAGTCGAACCGTACTTCTCGGGCTCGCGCGTTCCAAGCCTTCCCAAGTTCGGGCCGTTGGCAACCAGGACGTTGTTCATGCGGACCAGCGTAGCGGCGACCGCGCGCCCACTATGCAGGGCGCGCTGCTAGCGCGATACCGCGTCATACGCAGCCACCAGCAGAGTCGGATCCGGCCCCTCAAGGCGCTGCGGGTTTCCGATGCCGTGAAGCACCACGAAGCGGAGCACGTCCCCCCGGGTCTTCTTGTCACGCTTCATGGCGGTGTAGAGAGCATCCCACCGGCCGGAGGCATAGGTGGTCGGCAACCCCAGCGACTCCAGGATGGAGCGATGGCGATCCACGTCGGCGTCAGAGAGTTTGCCGACCAGCCGGGCCAGTTCGGCGGCATACACCATGCCGACGGAGACGGCCGCGCCGTGGCGCCATTGGTAGCGCTCCGTGTACTCGATCGCGTGAGCAAAGGTGTGGCCGTAATTGAGGATCTCACGGTGGAAGGATTCCTTGAGGTCCGCGCCCACCACGGCCGCCTTGACCGCCACCTTGCGGGCCACCAGTTCTGCCAGGACCGGCAGGGCCTCCGGATCCAAGGTGCGCGCATCGGCGCCAGGTTCCCTGCGCGATCCCGTCTGAGTCGTCGCCGTCAGGAGTGACGCGTTGGCCTCGACGATGTCCAGAATCTCTGTGTCGGCTATGAAGCCCCCCTTGACCACCTCTGCCAAACCCGCCACGAGGTCGTGCCTTGGTAGCGTCGCCAGCCGGTCAGTGTCGCACCACACGCTCACCGGCTCATGAAAGGCCCCCACCAGGTTCTTGCCCTCGGTGGTGTTGATGCCGGTCTTGCCACCCACGGCGGCATCCACCATGCCCAGCAACGTCGTGGGCACCTGAATCACGTCGATGCCGCGCAGCCACGTGGCGGCCACCAAGCCGGCGAGGTCGGTCACGGCTCCGCCACCCAAGCCGATCACGACGTCCGAGCGTGTGAAGTCGGACTTGCCCAGCACCTGCCAGCAGAAGGCAAGCACCTCGGCTGTCTTGCCCTCCTCCGCGTCGGGAACCTCGGCTCGCACGGGTGTCATGCCACGGGCCTCGATGGCCGTGCTCAGCACATCGGCTCGCGCCGTCAGTGGCGCCGAGTAGACGATCAGCACCTTCCGGGCCCGTTCTGGAACGGCGGCCGCGACGGCCCCGTCGAGGCCCGCGCCCACCGTCACGGTGTAGGGGCGGGCGGTGTTGAACGCGATCTCGGTCATGCCAGTGCCTCCGCAATCTCCTTGGCGATGCCCTTGGGCTTGCGGTGATCGGTCAGCACCGTCATCGTCGCGAGCCGTTCATAGACCGGACGACG
>NZ_JADQBF010000060.1 GCF_016278775.1 Demequina sp.
CTTGAGGTGCTAGTGCCCTAACGGGCGTGGGGGTTCAAGTCCCCCCTCGGACACCACACTGCAGGATCCTCGTCGCGACCGGCGGCCTCAGCGCACTTCGTCCTGACAAGGCGCACCCTTTCAATCGGCTCTGACCGTCGGGGTAGCCTGGCCACATGCCGCCTGTGTCCGTGACGTCCCTCGCGCAAGACTTGATGCGCATCGACACGTCCAACTTCGGCGACGACCCAGGCCCGGGGGAGCGAGTCGCGGCGGATTACGTGGCGTCCTTCCTGTCGGATTTGGGTCTCGACCCTGTCATTCGGGAGTCCGAGCCCACCCGCGCGAACCTCACGGCCTGGTGGAAGGGTGCCGACAGCACCCGCCCGCCGTTGGTGCTGCACGGACACCTCGACGTGGTACCAGCGTTCAAGGACGACTGGTCGGTGGATCCCTTTGCCGCCGACGTGATTGACGGCATGATTTGGGGCCGCGGCGCGGTCGATATGAAGGGCGTCGACGCGATGTACCTTGAGGCGGTCAGGCGTCTCATCTCGACGGGTCGCCAGCCCGCGCGCGACATCGTGATCGCCTTTTTTGCCGACGAAGAGCACGGCGGGCGCAAAGGCGCCGGCTGGATGGTGGAGAACCATCCCGACGACTTCAGGGGCGCCACCGAGGCGGTGAGCGAAGTCGGTGGCTTCTCGATTCAGATCGCGGGCAAGCGGACGTATCTCATTCAGACGGCCGAGAAGGGCATTCAGTGGCTGAAGCTCGCGGCGTCAGGCGTTCAGGGGCACGGCTCGCTGGTGCACCACGACAACGCCGTGGCGCACCTGGCGGGCGCGATGGCCCGCATCGGAGAGCACCGCTGGCCGCTCGATATAGGCCCGACGGTGGAACACCTGCTGCGCGGAGCGGCGGAGCTACTCGATCTCGAGTACGAGCCGACAGAGGAGCGCGTGGCGCAGATTGTTGCGGGGATGGGGCCCGTGAGCCGCATGATCGAAGCGTCATTGCGCAACACGTCCAACCCGACGATGCTCGACGCTGGCTACAAGGTCAACGTCATCCCTGATGTGGCGCGCGGTTTCGTTGATACGCGCTTCTTGCCGGGACAACAGGAGTCCGTGCTTCGCACGATCGAGGAGCTCGCGGGAACCCACGTCAAGGTCGAGCCCTACATCAACGAGGGCGCCACCGAGTCGCCGTTCGACAGCCCCGTGGTGGACAAGATGATCGAGGCTCTGCACACCGCAGACCCCGATGCAGTGGTGTTGCCCTATTCCCTGATGGGCGGCACCGACAACAAGCACCTGGCCAAGTTGGGAATTGCCGGTTACGGCTTCGCACCGCTCAAGTTGCCGCCGGATCTCGACTTCTCCGCGCTCTTCCACGGAATAGACGAGCGCGTGCCGATCGAGAGCCTCGAGGTGGGGGCGGACGTCGTCGAACAGTTCCTGCTGGATTGCTGAGGCACCGAGGGCACTCGCTAAGCAGCGTCCGTGCGCTCCACGTGCATCGTGCGCCTGCGGAGCCACACGCGGCGGGCGCCGCCGATGAAGACCACGGTACGGGCGAGCTCCCAGCGACCGTATTCGGCCTGCTCTGACAGCAATTGAGTGGTCTCAGGGCGCGTGATATCTCGCGGGATATCGACCACCCTCCATTGCATGTGAGAACCAGGGGGGCGATTTTCCAGGCGCGGGTTGATGACGTGGCCGGAGGTCAAGCGCGCTGAGTCGGTCATCTTGTCTCCCATCTAACCCCGCGAGAGGGGTAACGTCATCCTCATGAGTACCAACGCCCGTGAGGCACTGCGACACTTGACAGGGGCGCTCGAGGCCCACCTGGAGGCGGTTGTCGCACGCCGCAGCGCCGAAGACGCGGCGGTGGACGACGCTTTCGACGCGGTGGCTGAAGCGTTCGAACGGTACGAAGACGCACTCGACTCAGCGTTTGGCGAGTCGCTTCCGTTGGTCCTCGACGACTTCGACGATACCGATGACGACAGCGACGACGATGGCGATGACGACACCGAGGACGACGAACTCGAGCCGATCGACGGGCACGCCAGCGAAAACGAGGACGAGATGGACGACGAGATCGAGGAGTTCGACCTGCGGTAGGTCTCCGCACTCGGGCATCGTCGAAGCATGGTCTACCGCCGCTCGGGGTAGCCGATGTCGGGGGCGGTGACGTCGTCGAGCGCAGTACGAATCGGCTCCGGCAACACCAGGTCCTCTGCGGCGAGGCTCGGCTCGAGTTGCTCCGCCGTGCGCGCCCCGACGATTGCCGAGGCCACGCCGGGGGCATCCCTCACCCAGGCGAGGGCGACCTCGTGCGCAGAACGCCCGAGGCCTTCGGCCGCGGTGGTGAGCGCGGTGACAATCGATGCGGTGCGCGGTGTCAGGTAGGGCTCGACGAATCCGGCGAGATGGTCGGAAGCGGCGCGCGAGTCGGCGGGAATCGCGTGGGCGTACTTTCCGGTGAGTACTCCGCGCCCCAACGGTGACCAGGCCAGGATGCCCATGCCGAGAGCCTGTGCCGCGGGCACCACCTCTCGTTCAATTCCCCTCTCAAGCAGCGAGTACTCCACCTGGGTGGCGGCGGGTGCTGCCGCCTCCCGAGCCACAGACGCGGCTCGAGCCATTGCCCACCCCGGGAAGTTGGAGATTCCCACTTGCCTCGCCCTACCAGTGGTGAGAGCCACCTCCAGCGCATGCATCGTCTCTTCGAGAGGCGTCACGGAGTCAAACGTGTGGACCAGCCACAAGTCGACGTGGTCGGTCATCAATCGCGCGAGCGACGCGTCGAGAGTGTCGAGAAGTGCGCCACGCGACGCGTCGATCACTCCTCCTTCTGGCGTGCGCCGCACGCCGGCCTTGGTGCAGAGCTGGAGTTCTGAGCGCGAGAATCCGCCGTCGAGGAGCGAGCCAATGACCGATTCCGATCCCCCGTCCGCATACGTGGCGGCGGTGTCGACGAGGGAGCCACCCGCGTCCACAAATGCACCCAGCAGCCTGCCAGCCTCTTCCCTGGAGGTGTCGCGCGACCACGTCATCGTCCCGAGGGCGAGACGCGAGACCTCAGCTCCGCGAGCCCCGAGCCGTCTGCGCTGCATGCGAGCGAACCTACCGGGGCGCGCCGCGGTCCGGCGTGCGGCGCGCGGGAAGTAGCCTGTCCGACATGAGTTGGTGGGAAGCCGTCGTCCTTGGGCTCGTGCAGGGCCTCACAGAATTCTTGCCGATCTCCTCGTCGGCGCACATCCGGGTCATCGGGCCGCTGCTTCCTCACGGCGGCGACCCAGGGGCGGCCTTCACCGCCATCATCCAGTTGGGAACGGAAGCGGCCGTGCTGTTGTACTTCCGCCACGACATCGCCAGAATCATTGCCGCGTGGTTCAGGGCGCTGACTGGACGTGACGGCCGGGACCGTGCCTCTCGCTGGGGTGCCAACAGCGCCGACGCGCGCATGGGCTGGTGGGTGATTCTCGGTTCCGTGCCGATCGTCGTCATCGGGGTCTTGTTCAAGGACGCCATCGAGACGAGTGTGCGCAACCTGTACATCACCGCGACGGTGCTTGCGGTTTTCGGAATCATCCTCGGCTGGGTCGATCGAGTGCGCCCCGCCCGACGCGAACTGGACACACTGCGCGCGCGGGACGCAGTGCTGCTTGGCTTTGCTCAGGCCGCTGCGCTGATTCCAGGGGTCTCGCGCTCCGGCGGCACGATCACGATGGCCCGCTGGTTGGGGCTGACCCGACAGGCCGCCGCCCGCTACTCGTTCTTGCTCGCGATCCCGGCAGTGGTCGGCTCGGCGTTCTTTGAACTGGCCACCAGCTACGGGGACCTCACCGCGTCTGGCGGCCCAGGAGTTGCGGCCACCATCATTGCGACTGTCGTGGCCTTTGCCGTGGGCTACCTCGTGATCGTGTGGTTCCTGCGCATGCTCACCACCAGGTCGTTCATGCCGTTCGTGGTGTACCGAGTCGCTTTCGCAGTAGTGATCGTCGTGCTACTCGGCACGGGGGCCGTGGCGGCCATCTAGGTCGCCGGGCGGCGGTGCCCCTGCCCGGCGCTACTGCTTGCCGAGCCCGCCGTCGCGTCGGCGCAAGAACTGCTCGAACTCGGCGGCGATCGCGTCTCCGGAGGCTTCCGGAAGGCTGGCCTCATCCATCAGGGACTCGAGTTGGCGAACGTGCTCGCCGATCTCTTCGTCGTCCTCGGCGAGTTCGTCGGCTCCGCGGGTCCAGGCATCGGCCTCGTCCGGAAGTTCGCCAAGTGCGATGGGCACCCCCACGAGACGCTCGATCTGCCCCAGCAACGCCAAGGTGGCCTTGGGGTTTGGCGGGTGCGCTACGTAGTGGGGAACGCCCACCCACATCGACAGCACCGTGATCCCGCGCAACTGGGCCTCGTGGGCAAGGACGCCGACGATTCCGGTGGGACCCTCGTAGTCGGAACGCTCGATGCCCCACAACCTCCGCGCCTGAGCGCTCTCGGATGACACGAACGTGGGAAACGGCCGCGTGTGGGGAACGTCAACGAGCAGCGCACCACACGTGATGAGGGTGTTGACCTCCAGGTCTTCCGCATAGTCGAGGAGCTCTCCGCAAAACTGACGCCACCTCATGGACGGCTCGATTCCGCGCACCAAAGACACTCGCCGTTCGGGTGTCGAGACCGCCGCACACGTGGACACCACCGTTCCCGGCCACGAGATCACCTTCTCTCCGTCCGGCAAGCGCGACAGCGTCGGCCGACTCACCTGAAAGTCGTGGTAATCCTCGGGATCCATAGCGCCGTAATCCTGCGCGTCCCACGTCTCGGCGACGTGGTCGACCGCGTGGGATGCGGCGCTTCCGG
>NZ_JADQBF010000056.1 GCF_016278775.1 Demequina sp.
CTCCTGGCCGGCCGGCGGGTGCGCCGCCGGGTGCGCCACCAGGGGCGCCGCCTGGACGCGGACGCGAAGCGCCTCCGCGAGCCGGTTGGAACGGGTTGTTGCCACCCGGGCGCTGGCGCGGTGCACCAGGACGCGGTTGGAACGGGTTGTTGCCACCCGGGCGTGGCCGCGGGCGCGGCATGTCGCTCGGAAGCGGCGCCGCAGACTTCTTGTCCGCATCGGCTGATGCCGCATCGCCAGATGCAGACGCTGCATCTTGGGAGGCTGCGGGCGCGGACTTCTCGTCGGACGCCGACGGCGTCGCGTCGGCTGGCTTGCTCGGCGCAGCCTCGGCGGACTGCGGCTCGGGCTCTGGCGCTGGCTCGGGTTCGGCGGCCGCAGGCTTGGGCGCTGCGGGCTTGGGTGCCGCCTTGGCGGCGGCAGGCTTGCTCGCCGGCTCCGCCTTGGCGGGCGCTGCCGACGCGGGGAAGGCCTCTTTGGCCTTGCGCACGACGGGCGCTTCAAGGGTCGAAGAAGGTCCCTTGACGTATTCGCCGAGCTCGTTCAGCTTGGCAATGAGGTCTTTGCTCGGAACACCGAGCTCCTTCGCGATCTCATGAACGCGGGGCTTAGCCACAATTCTCCTGTCTCGGTCCGACCAAGACAGGGTCGAACCATCGTTACTGCGGGGTACTCATTTACGGGTACTCATTGGATGACCATGGGCTTTCATCCTGTCCGGTCGATGGGTGGGCTACGGTCCGCTTGTCGAGCGGAACGCCGGATGCTCGACGAGCCCCGACGCATCGAAGGTTGCCGTGCGAAATGCGCGGCCAAATGCGTGGCGCCTCGTCGCGTGCGAGAGGCAACTCCCGTCCGGATGGAGCCATGCTCCCCGACCAGGCGCGGCTGCTGATTCGTCGACCGCCAGGCGGCCGTCGGTCAGCACCACTCGCACAAGAACCGACCGAGCGTCTTGCCTTCGACACCCGACGCACGTTCGCACAGGCACGTGTCCTGTGGGGCGCGCGTCGAACTCAGGCTCGACGTTCGGCGCATCCAGTCTAGCGCGCTCGGTCAGTTCGGGTCACCTTGATCCCCCGGCGCTTCGTCAGATCGGATGTCGATGCGCCATCCGGTGAGGCGCGCGGCCAGGCGCGCATTCTGCCCCTCCTTGCCGATCGCGAGCGACAAGTGGTAATCGGGAACCACCACTCTGGCGGCACGCGCCTCGGCATCTACCACGGTCACCGACACGACTCGCGAGGGAGACAGGGCATTGCCGACGAACGTGGCCGGGTCGTCGTCCCAATCGACGATGTCGATCTTCTCGCCCCTCAACTCGCTCATCACTGCCCGCACACGCGCACCCATCGGGCCGATGCACGCCCCCTTCGCGTTGACGCCTGGAATGGTCGCCCGAACGGCCATCTTGGAGCGGTGACCGGCCTCGCGGGCGAGGCTCATGATCTCCACGGTGCCGTCTGCGATCTCGGGCACCTCCATCTCGAACAGCTTGCGCACGAGCCCTGGATGAGTGCGCGACAGCGTGATGGAAGGGCCCTTCGCGCCGCGCGCCACGGTCAGCACATAGCCGCGAATCCGCTCGCCGTGCTCGTACGTCTCTGTGGGAACCTGCTCGTGACCGGGCAACAGCGCCTCCACGTCACCCACGTCCACGTGCACGTTGCGGGGATCGGCGCTCTGCTGGATGACGCCGGAGACCAGCGTCCCTTCCTTGTCTGCGTATTGGCCCAGCACGGCGTCGTCACCGGCTTGGCGAAGCCGCTGCACGATCACTTGCCGCGCCGTCGCGGTCGCGATCCGGCCAAAGTCGTGCGGCGTGTGCTCGAACTCCGGGCCCAGTTCGCCGTCCTCGCCCTCTTCCCGCGCATGGATGGACACCTTGCCCGACTCGCGGTCCACGATGGCTCTAGCGTGCGCGAAGGCTCCTGGAGTCTTGTGATACGCACTCAGCAGGGCCTGCTCGATCGCGTCGATGAGGACATCGAGCTTGAGGTCGCGCTCCCGCTCGAGCCCCCTAAGGGTCATCATGTCGATGTCCACGTCGTGTTCCGTCCGTTCAGTCGGCTGGGCTCTCGGCCTCAGTCGATTCGTTTCAGTTCGACCTGGACGTGCCCGACCTGCACATCGGCGAGCGCGATCGTGGCCGCCTTGCCGTCTTGGTCGAGCACCAGGTCCGTATCCGTCACCTCGGTGAGGCGCCCCGTCACGGCGTCGCCAGCCGCCAGTTCGAGCGTCACGAGGCGCGTGCGCGCGCGCAGGAAGTGCCTGCGCAAGGTGAGGGGCCGGTCAGTGCCGGGAGTCGAGACCTCGAGGAGGTAGGTGCCTGACGGAACGTCGGCCGCATCGAGCGCGTCGCCGATGGCGCGCGAGGCGGCGGCAACGGTATCGAGATCCGCCGAGCCTACGGCGTCTTCCGGAAGATCGACGGTCACGAGTACGCGGGTGTGCTTTCCAGCGGCGGATACCGTCACGGAGTCCACCATGAGGCCCACGGCCTCTGCTACTGGTCCCGCCAGGTCAGCGATGCGGTCATCGAGTTTCATTCGCTGCCTCCCTGCGCGCTCGCGCGCGTTCCGTTGCTTCATTTGTACTCGCCCCCGATTCTACGGCCCACCGGCAGCACGTGGGAGACTACGCCCATGGCGGGTCTGGAATGGGGCGGCGGCTCGGTGGGAGCGCGGACTATCACGGCGTTCCTTGCGGGGGCCGTGGCGGTGACGTTGTCAGGCTGCGGCGCGCGCTGGGAGACGGAGCCCCCCGTCTTCCCGTCGCCAGACGCGGTCACCGTCGCTCGGGATTCTCTCGCCGACGCCTCGGCCGAGGTTGTCGAGGCCGCCGTGCGGGAAGGCGCCGACGCCGACGACGTCGCCGTTGACGCGACGGCCGCCGCTGAGACGCACCTTGACGTGCTGGGCGGCGTCTACGTCGCCTATCCCTCCGCCACCCCTTCGCCTGAAGAGGACACCACCGCGTCGCCCGCCCCCGAGCCGAGCCTGGCGGAGGCAATCGCCGCGGCCCGGGCGACAGCCGCGTCGGTTGCCGCGACCACGGTCGACGCCGATCTCGCCTTCCTGGCACGGTCGATCGATCTCGAGTGGGCCTTGCGCGAGTGGTGGGCCGCTCAAGAGGCCGCCGCCGAGGAGGCTGCCGCTTGGGCCGATGCCGCGGCGTCTGCATCTCCCACGCCCCCTCCCACCGCCGACGACGGTTCCGGTGAGCAGCCTCCCAGCGATGCGGACCCGGTGTGGTTCCCGCTCGCCGACGGATCGATCGCCGTGACGCCGGGGTTCACCCCCGATGAGTCGACGGTCCTCGCGCAGGCGACGCTGACCGAGCTCGCCCTGCGGGAGGATGAGGCGCGATTCGCGTACGAGACGCTCGCGGCCCAGGAGTTCGGTCCACGCAGGGACGACGCTCTCGGCAGGGCTCGCCTCCACGCGGAACGCTCCGACTCCTTCGCCGCGCTCATCGACACAGATCCCCGCACGCCGCTGTACCAGGTGAGGGACGCAGACCTGCTCGACCCTGACTCACGCCGCGTACTCGAACGCTCCGTCGAGACGGATCTGGCGACGCGTTACGCGGCGCTGCTCGACGGGGCCGCTCCGGATGACGCCGCGTGGCTGGTCAACGCGGCATTCGACGCCTACGCGCGTGCCATGCGCACTGACGGATTCTTGGCGACCGACGTGCCGACGCTGCCCGGGCTGGAAGTGGTGCGTAGCGCGCCGCCGACCGCGTCGGCGTCGGCGCCCGCGACGGCCTCCATCGTCCCGTCCCCCAGGGCCAGCTAACTGGTCCGCCTCTCGTCAGCCCCTCGTCAGCCCTCCTCAGCCCCTCGCCGTCCCTCGTCGGCCCCTCGCCGGGCGCGTCGCCGCCGCTTTCTCGGTGTCGTGCCCAGGTCGGGTGTGGTGGGGTTGTCCACAGGTCATCGTGCCTGGTAGGTGTGTGTCAGGGGGTGGTGCTTGACTGGTTTCATGACGAACCAGCCGGCGGTGCTTGACAGGGCACAGGTGCAGCGTGTGAGCTCACTGGTGCGCGACCTGGCACGCTGTGATGTTGCCGCACTGGCGGAGGGCGACTTCTTAGGAGTGCTCGACGACGTCGCGACGCTGGGGCGCCTCACCGATGCTTTGCGTGCGCGTGTCGCTGGTGATGCCGCCCGACGTTCGACCCCTGATCAGGTCGGTGGTGGGCTTGCTAGGCGGCAAGGGTTTGGTAACGCGGCATCGATGGTCGCGTCGGTGACGGGTGGATCTCAGGCGGGTGCGTGGCGGGCGATCGAAGCGGGCAGGGCGTTCATTGCTGAGCCCGCACTGCCCTCCGAGTCTGAGTCCACTCAGTCCGATCCTGCCCAACCCGACCAAGCTCAGCTCGACCAGGCCTCACCTGCGCCCCGTTACCCGGCGATCACAGCCGCCTCGATGGCTGGCAATCTGTCCACGGACGCGGCCGGGATCATCACTGTGGGGCTTGAACGTCTCACGGACGGTGTTCCCAGCGACCAGGTGCATGCACTGGAGCAACGCCTCGTAGCTAAGGCGGTGCGCCTCACGGTGAAGGAGGTGCGACGGTTGGTGGCCCGGGAGGTCGCGAAGGCGGATCTGGCCGGTCACATGGAAAGTGAGAAGCGTCAACACGCTGAGAGGTATCTGTCGTGGAGTGAAGACCACACCGGGATGGTGACCCTCAGTGGTCGTCTGGATGCGGTCACCGCCGCACCGATCCGAACCGTGCTGG
>NZ_JADQBF010000076.1 GCF_016278775.1 Demequina sp.
CAGAGATGTCTTGGGTGACCGTCGGATCCCCGAAGTAGACCACGCTCCCGGCTCCCGACACGCTCGCGTCGAGCGCCTCCCGTACGCGCACACTTACCGAGCCCGCACCGGAGACTGACACATCGGCGTCGGCGATGGTCAGGTCTTCACCCACCACGCCGCCAGCCCCCGACACGTCGATCGAGCCGGAGCCCACCGTCCCGTGCGCAGTGACCACGCCCGCTCCCGACACGGAGATGGTGAGGTGTTGAGCGTCTGCGGCAAGATCGACGTTCCCCGCGCCGCTGATTTCCACGTCGAGGCTGTCCGCCATCACGGAGCGTACGCGCACGTCCGCCGCGCCAGACAGCTCGAGCCGAGTGAGGTCCGGCACCGTCACGGCCACCGACACGTTCGGAGACGCGCCGATGATCGAGTAGCGCTGCTGGATCCGCAAGGTGTTGCCCTCGACCGCCGTGGTGACGTGTTCCTGGAGGTTCGTATCGGTGGTGACCTCGATCTCGAAGGACTCGCCCTCTGTCACCACGAGGTCGGCACTGCCTCCCATTGAGATGGCGGTGAACCCGTCCAGATCGCGGACTTGCGTGATGGTCTCGCCGCTCAGGTCGTCAGGCAGCAGCACGGGGCCTTCGCCGTTGATCTCGCAGGCGCTGAGGGTCAGGGCGGCCGCCGCTAGGGTCAGGGCGCCGAACGCAGTGTGCAGTCTCATGTGTGTCTCCGTGTCGTTGCTGCACACCACGCTACGACCGGCCAAGTCCACGTGGCATCGCCCGGAGGGGTGAAAGTCGGGGCCCGTGCATCGGGGACGTCCCTGACAGGGAAGTCCCTGGGAGGTGCAGGTTTCTAGTCCCGCGGGGCGGGCGGGGTCGGTGGGCGAAAGAACGATGCGATCCTTTGGGGAAGCTCGGCGATGGTCGACCGTATGCCCAGCTCCGGGTAGTCGCCGAGCGCCTCAATCGCGGCGTCCCTGCCCAGCTGAACCAGCGCTGGCAAGTCGTCGGCGACCCACTGGGAGCGCTGCCCGATGCGGGGCCTGATCATGGTGACGTCTCCACGAATCTCGAACTCGTGAACGCGCGTGCTGGTGCGGAACTGCGGCAGGCCGTCCCACTCGGGGGCGAGCCTCACGCCGATCACGTGGCGCGCGCCCATCTCGAAAGTCGCCTCGAGGGGCAGGTTCTGGATCACCCCTCCGTCGACCAGCAGGTGTCCGTGCAAGCGAGTCGGACGGAACAGCCCGGGCACGGAGATGGAGGCGGACAAGGCGTCGGCCACCGGGCCCGAGTCGAGCAGCACCACCTCCCGAGTGACCAAGTCGGTGGCGACGGCGCCGAATCGGACCGGGAGGTCCTCGATCATGAGCGCTGGTCCGGCGAGGCGGTCAATCGTGTCGCGCAGGCCATCGGTGTCGAGAATCCCGAGTCCTGGCGTGAAGGAGAATGTGCCGAAGTCCCCCCAGCGCGACTCGACGACGATGGCCTCGAGTTCCTTCAGGTCGAAGCCCGCCGCGTAGGCCGCGCCGACCACCGCGCCAGCCGAGGTGCCCACCACGATGCTCGGGTGGATGCCCCGCTTGGCCAACTCCTGAAGCACGCCGACGTGTGCCGCGCCGAGCGCGCCGCCGCCACCCAAGGCGATGCCGAGTCTCGGCTCGTAGCGCAAGTCGGCCCTGGTGCTCATACAGCCATCGTAGAAACGTGTGGGCCAGGGGGCGAGGGCTCAGGCGTGCTGAACGGGTCCCACTTTGGCGAGGTAGCACCGCCCGCAGAGCGACTCGTAGCTCGCCTGTTGGCCGTCGATCGCTACCTGGTCGCCGTGACTCACAAACTCGCCGTCGATGACACGGGCGTTGAACACCGCTTTGGCGCCGCATCGGCAGATCGTCTTGAGCTCTTCGATGCTATGAGCGATCTCGAGCAGCCGTAGTGAGCCAGGGAACGAATGGGTCATGAAGTCGCCGCGCAAGCCGTAGCACAGCACGGGCACGCCGTGGGAGACGGCCACCACAAAGGCCTCGTCTACTTGGGCTGGCGTGAGGAATTGCGCCTCGTCGATGAACACGGCGTCCGTCTGCTCCAGGGGACGATGCTCCTGGAGTGCCGCGATGAGCGAGGTGTCGTTCTGCAGCAGGACGTCGACGGCGCGTTCGATGCCCACGCGGGAGGAGACGGCCCGGCCCGCCTTGGTGTCGACTCCTGGCTTGACGAGCACGGGGTGCTGGTCGCGCTCCTCATAGTTGTAGGCGGCCGTCAGGAGGAGGGCGGACTTGCTCGAGTTCATCGCGCCATAGCGGAAGTACAACTTCGCCATCGTGTTCCTTCCCGACCGGTCTGCGCCAACGAGGCAGGTGCGCGGCAGCGATCCCGCGGTGAAAGATGGTGCCCCCGACAGGAGTCGAACCTGCGACCTACGGTACCGGAAACCGGCGCTCTATCCGCTGAGCTACGGGGGCTGACGCGCGCGTGGCGCGGCAGTCGAGGATACCGCACCGGCTGGGTGGCGCGCGAAGGGCGAGGGGCCCGGCCGCGAGTGGGTGGAAGCTGACTCTCAGCGTTCGTGTCGGTGCCCTCCGATAGCGTCGCGGACATGACGGACTACACGGTTCCCGACGTCGACGACTGGATTGCCGACGCCCTTGCCTCTCTTCCAGGCGCCGAGACGGTGCCTTATCCCGACTGGGGTTCGCGGACCTTCCAGGTGGGCGGCAAACACTTCGGGCGGTTGGGCGCAGACCCGGCCGGCCGCCGCATCGTGACGGTGAAGGGAGACCCTGACGAGAACGCGGCGCTGGTGCAGGAGTACGAGGGCGTCACGCCCGGGTACTACGCAAACAAGCGGCGGTGGATCTCGCTCGCTCTGGATGAGGATGTTCCGCGGGAGGTGATCGTCGAGGCGATCCGCACCGGGTACGCCATCGTGCGTGCGTCGCTGACCAAGCGCGTGCAGGCGGAGCTCGGAGGCTGAACCGTCACACGCCGATAGACTCGGAGAGTGACTCCAGAAGAACTCTCCGCAACCATCGCCGTCTGCATCGAAGAGGCCATCGCCGCTGGCGAGATCGCCCTCACCAATGAAGACGTAGTCGAGGTGCGCGTCGAGCGACCCAAGGTGCGCGAGCACGGTGACTGGGCCACCAATGTCGCCATGCAGCTGGCCAAGAAGGCAGGCATGAACCCGAGGGCCTTTGCGGAGTTGGTGGCCGCCCGTCTGCTCACCGTTGACGGCATTGAAGCGGCCGACGTAGCGGGACCAGGGTTCCTCAACATTCGGCTTTCCGCTGGCGCCGCTGGCGAGTTGGCGCGCTCGATCCTCCACGAGGGCGAGGACTACGGCCGCGGCGAGTCTTTTGCCGGCGTGCACGTCAACGTCGAGTTCGTCTCCGCCAACCCCACCGGCCCCATCCACCTAGGCGGCACCCGGTGGGCCGCAGTCGGCGACTCGCTGAGCCGGCTGCTGGAGTTCCACGGCGCCGAGGTGACGCGCGAGTACTACTTCAACGATCACGGCGTCCAAGTCGACCGCTTCGCGCAGTCGCTGCTGGCGGCGATCCTGGGCGAGGATGCCCCAGAGGATGGCTACGGCGGCGAGTACATCCAAGAGATCGCCAACAGGGTGCTTCAAGACGCGATGGAGGCGGGAGAGGACGACCCCCTCGAGCTTCCGCGCGCCGAGGCTCAGGAGTTCTTCCGTGCGCGCGGCGTGCACCTCATGTTTGACCAGATCAAGGAGTCGCTGCACGACTTTGGCGTGGACTTTGACGTGTACTTTCACGAGGACTCGCTGCACAAGTCAGGCAAGGTCGAGCGCGCCCTGGACCAACTCAAGGAGTCCGGCTCGCTGTACGAATCGGAGGGTGCCTGGTGGTTGCGCTCTTCCGAGTTCGGCGACGAGAAGGACCGCGTGGTCATCAAGTCCGACGGCAACGCCGCCTACATCGCCGGCGACATCGCGTACATCCGCGACAAGCGCGAGCGCGGCGCGCAGTTGTGCATCTTCCTGCTCGGCGCGGACCACCACGGCTACATCGCGCGCCTCAAGGCCGGCGCCGCGGCGCTGGGCTACAACCCCGACTCCGTCGAGGTCATCATCGGCCAGATGGTGAACCTGGTGAAGGACGGCGCACCCGTGCGGATGTCCAAGCGCGCGGGCACCGTGGTCACCATGGAGGACCTGGTGGACGTGGTGGGAGTCGACGCCGCCCGCTACGCCCTGACGCGGTCCAGCGCCGACGCCACGCTTGATGTGGACCTCGACCTGCTCGCCTCCGCCACCAACGCCAACCCCGTGTTCTACGTGCAATACGCCCACGCGCGCTCCGCAGGCGTGGCACGCAACGCCGCCGAGTATGGCTTCAGTAGGGAGGACGGCTTCGACGCGTCCCTGCTGACTCACGAGAGCGAGGCCGCGCTGCTGGGCGTGCTGGGCGAGTTCCCGCGCATCGTCGCCCAAGCCGTCGACTTCAGGGAACAGCACCGCGTGGCCCGCTATCTCGAGCGACTCGCCTCCGTCTTCAACCAGTGGTACGACCGCACCCGCGTCACCCCGCAGGGAGACGAACGGATCACCGACCTGCACCGCACGCGCCTGTGGCTCAACGACGCCACCGGCCAGGTGCTGCGCAACGGGCTCGGGCTGCTCGGCGTCAGCGCACCCGAGAGGATGTAGCCGTGCCCGTGTGGTCAGACAGCGTGGCGCGCACTGACGACGGC
>NZ_JADQBF010000084.1 GCF_016278775.1 Demequina sp.
CGAGGTCGAACACCAGGATGAGCTCGTCTTCCTTGCCCTTGTCCAGGCCGTAGGCCAACGCGGCCGCAGTGGGCTCGTTGACGATGCGCAGGACGTTGAGTCCCGCGATCTCGCCGGCGTCCTTTGTGGCCTGACGCTCGGCGTCGTTGAAGTACGCGGGGACGGTGACCACTGCGTCGGTCACCTTCTCGCCCAGGTACTCCTCGGCGTCGCGCTTGAGCTTGCCGAGGATGCGGGCCGAGATCTCTTGAGGCGTGTACGTCTTCTCGTCGATCTGGGTGCTCCAGTCGGTGCCCATGTGGCGCTTGACCGACGCAATGGTGCGGTCCACGTTGGTGACGGCCTGGCGCTTGGCGATTTCGCCGACGAGCACCTCGCCCGTCTTGGAGAACGCGACGACAGACGGGGTGGTGCGGGCGCCTTCGGCGTTCGCGATGACGGTGGGCTCGCCACCCTCAAGAACGGCGACGCACGAGTTGGTGGTGCCGAGGTCAATTCCTACTGCACGGGACATGTGGAGGTCCTCCTTGGTGCTGGCCCCGGTGGGCCACTTGGGATGCGCTCAGTATTGAGCCTTCTGCACTCAAGTATCCACAAATCGTGGGCGAAGTCAAGTAAGTTGAGTGAGGTGCGCTCAAGTCTGGCAAGGAAGCGTGCGTTCCCGCGGTCCTCCCGAGTACCTACGGGTCGATGCGGAGCGAGTTCGTCACCAACGCCGCAGTGGGCTCGTCGAAGGCCCGTGTGTAGGTGATGATCTCCACGTGCACCACGCGCTGGTAGCGCACGAAGGTGTATGTGTGGAAGCTCATCCACGATCCCTTGTACTCGCTCGACACTTCGGTCACGAGTCCATCGAGCCCGTTCGCTGTCGTCACGGGACGGGCCTCGCTCGTCGTAGCGTGGGCGCGGGGGCTCCGGAGACCGTGAACGTTCGCCGCGACGAAGCGTTCGTGGTTGGCCGCGAGGTCGATGGGGCCCACCTGTCCCCGGGGATCGCCCTCAAAAACCTGGACCACGGTCGGGAAGAAACGGTCGGGGGTCGTGGAATCGATCGCGTAGTAGGTCGCGACTAGGACGGCGCCGTCAGGGGAGGGCCCGACATTGCTGTAGTAGCCACTCAGAGTGTCCGTGTCGATCCACTTCCTGCCAACCTCGAAAGCGACTGAGCCGCTATTCGACACGATCAGCTCGTTGCCTCGGGTGGGAACATCTCCCGCCGCGATAGGGCTGCCCGTGTAGTTGTCGTTCTGCTCGGGGTGCAGCGCCGCATCGACACCGTAGGCGACGGCCGCCCCCACACCTCCAAGTATTGCCAGCACGCCGACGACGCCGAGGATCCACGGCCACGCCTTGCGCTGCTTGGCCAGCTGTACACCCGCGCTGTTCTGCGGCGGGTCCCAAACGGTCGCTGGCAAGGGCGCGGGCATCCGCTGCTGAGCATTGGCAGCGGTAGGGGGAGCAGGAACTCCTGGCGGAGGGCTGAACGGTTGCACAGCGGGCCAGGCATCGGCGGCGCGCTGCCGAGAACCTTCGGGCACCTGATCGGTCATGGTTCCCCCCCAACGACCATCTCGCCTCGGCGGCCGAGCGCCTACTTGTCGATGCGCAGCGAGTCGGTGGCCAATGCGGCCGCGACATCGTCAAAGGTGCTCGTGTAGGCCATCACCTGCACGTACACCACTCGTTCGGAGCGGACGAAGGTGTACTCGTATGCGCGGATTGCGATGCCTTCCATTTCCAACGAAAGCTCTGTCACGAGCCCGTTGAGTCCGTTCGCCGTCGTCACCGGAGCTGGCTCCGATACCGTGGCGGCAGTGCCCATTTGGTTGAGCCCCGCCAGGCCCCCGGAGATGAATCCCTCGTGGGCCGATTCAAGGTCCACCGGGCCGAGCTGATTCTCGGGGACGCCTTCAAGCACCATGACCAACGTGGGAACGACGTCCACGGCCGCGAGCGGGTCGTCAGTGAAGTACGTGCCGACCAACGTGGCCCCGTTCGGCAGAGGACCGACAGCGCTGGTCACGTCGACGTAATCGTTGGCGTCGACCCACGTCGCGCCCAACTCGAGGGCGACGAAACCGGAATCGGAGACGAGCAGACGATCGCCGAGAGTGGGGGAGTCGCCCGGCGTGATCGGGGCGCCCGTGTAGTTCTCGTTCTGATCAGCATTCAGGAGGCCATTGACTGCGAGCGTGACGCCAACTCCCGCTCCGCCGAGCACGACGAGGCCTCCGACGATGCCGAGAATCCACGGCCACGCCCTCCGCTTCTTAGGCGGCTCCGGGGCCCATGTGCTTTGCGGCGGTGCCCACGCTGGCTCCTGTGGGGGCGCGTACATGGATTGCTGCGGGCTAGGAGGAGGAGCCAACTGCTGAGCGCCTGGTGGTGGGGGCGGTGCGGACGCGCTCCCGATACTCTGTGCAGGTTCTTCAGGTACAAATTCGGTCATGGCCTACCCCCTCGTTGACAGCACACTAGCGGTCGGCGGTAGGCCCAGACAACCACCCGGTGACTGTCAGGAGCCAGCCTGCACTGGACTGGCGTGGGCACCCCCGTTTAGCGTCGGCCCTATGTCACCCGCACCCACGCCAGCGCAAGCCGCCGCGCACTTCGCCGCGCGGCTGTCCTTTGAGACCGACCCCAGTGATGTCCACGTCGCTCTCGAGTCGGGCGAGCCGGGCTTTGTGTTGGTCGATACCCGCAGCCACGAGGCGTGGGAGCAGGGTCATGCCCGTGGCGCGGTCCACCTTCCCAAGGCGGACATGCCGGCGGTGATACCGACCTACCCTCCCGACACCTCGTTCGTGGTCTACTGCTGGGGCCCTGGCTGCAACGGCGCGACTCGCGCGGGGCTCATCATCTCGGAACTCGGCTACGCGGTAAGGGAGATGATCGGCGGCTTCGAGTATTGGGCGCGCGAGGGCATGCCTGTTGACCGAGTGGCTGCGGATGCCAGCGGCGCGAGCGTGACCGTGGACGCGACGCGCGCGCCAGATGCGCTGACTGCCCCTGTCGGGGACCCTGGCCAACGGATTGCGTGCGACTGCTAGCGCGCGGGCTCGACCCGGCCAGCGGTCATGTGAAGAACCCGCGAGGCAATCTTTTCCGCTTCGGAGGGATCGTGAGTCACGAGGATGGCGGTGGTTCCCGTGGTCGTGAGGATGTCTCTCATGTCATCGGCAAGACGGGCGCGAAGCTCGGCATCAAGGGAAGACAGGGGCTCGTCGAGCAAGAGCAGACGCGGCCGCGGTGCGAGCGAACGGGCCAGGGCAACGCGTTGACGCTCGCCGCCCGACAGTTTCGCGACCGCCTGGTCCCGGTAGCGGGTCAGGCCGACCAGGTCGAGCAACTCGCTCACCCGCTTGTTGCGCTGGACCGCGGGCATCCGTGCCATCTCAAGACCGAAGGCGAGGTTTCCGGCGACCGTTCGATGGGGGAACAGTTGGCCGTCCTGAAAGACGAGCCCAAAGCCGCGCCGATGAATCGGCAGGCGTGTGACGTCCTCGCCGTCAAATGACACGGTGCCGGTAGTGGGCGTGGTGATGCCGACTATGGCCGCTAGGAGGGTCGACTTGCCGCATCCCGACGGGCCCAGCAGGGCCACGGTCTCGCCCCGCTCGACGGCGAAGCTCACCGTATCGACGGCAGGTTCGTGCGCTCCGGGGTAGATCACTGTGAGGGAGTCAACGCGCAACCCTGTCTCGCCGCTGGCCACTGGCTTGCTCATAGTTCAGCCTCTCCGATTCGTCTGAAGCGCTCGGCTAGCATCATGATCGCGCCAGTGACCGCCGCCAGAAGAACCGCCGAGGCGAAGGCCATGCCCACGTTGTCGGCACCAGGGCGCCCGAGCAGGCGCACGATGGCCGTGGGTAGCGTCGGCGCGTCTGGCCGCGCCAGGAAGGCGGTGGCACCGAATTCGCCAAGAGCGATGGCTCCCGCGAAGCCGACGGCCACGCCAAAAGGCCTCGCGAGCAGCGGCCAGTCGATGAGCGCCCACACCCTCACTGGCGAGGCGCCTAGAGCAGCCGCCGCCGACCGGAGGCGGTCGTCGATCGCGCGCGCCGCGGGCACCAACGTCCGCGTCACAAAGGGAAGGGCGACCAGCGACTGGCCGATGGGAACGAGCCACCAGGACGCCCGCAAGTCGAAGCCCACCACGTTGCGGTTGAGGGTCAGCAACAGCCCCAGGCCGATCATCACCGCGCTCACCCCTACCGGGAAGACCATGACCGCGTCGAGGGCGGTGGCGCGACCAGTCCGGCGAGTGACGAGATGGGAGATCAGCAGCCCCAGCGCGCACGCGATGACGGTCGCGACCGCTGCCGCGGTGAGCGAGTGTCCGGCCGCCGTGAGCACGGTGTCAGGCAGGATTCCGCGCTCGGGTGTGACCGCCAGCGCGCGATAGTGGTCGAAAGAGTAGCCCGCTGGGCCGCGGAGCGAGCGCTCGACGAGCGCCACCATGGGGATGCCGTTCACGGCCACAAGGCCCACCATGACGGCCCCGACAGCGGCGACGTCGCGGCGCGCCGCACGCCGCGTGCCATCGATTCTGCGCA
>NZ_JADQBF010000090.1 GCF_016278775.1 Demequina sp.
CTGGGCGCTTCTGATTGCCTGCCATCAGTTCTCCTCTGCGAGCGACCAGCGCACGCCTTCTGCCGAGTCTTCGAGCACGATGCCCGCGGAGGCGAGCCTGTCTCGGATGGCGTCGGCTGTCGCCCAATCCTTGGTGGCGCGAGCGGTGGCCCGCGCGGCAATGTCGGCGCGCACCAAGGTGTCGAGCGCGCCCATCGCGGCCGAAGCCGCGGAGTCGGAAGCCGCCCACGTGGCGGACGCTGGGTCGAGGCCAAGTGTGTCGAGCATGGCCCGCACGTCGAGAAGCGCGGACGCGAGCGCGTCCGTGTCTCCCGCAGTCGCGGCCGCATTGCCCGCACGCACGGTCTCGTGAACGTGAGCCAATGCTCGCGGCACCGCGAGGTCGTCGTCCATGGCCTCGACAAAGGGCACCGGCAGCGCGGCCGCGCGTACCTGCTCAGGCGTCGGCGCTCCTACCCGTTCGGTGGCACGCTTCACGAAGCCTGCCAACCGCGCCCACGTGGCTGCGGCGTCGTCCATCGTGGCGTCAGAGTATTCGAGCATCGAGCGGTAGTGCACTTGCGCGAGCGCCAACCTGAGGGCGGGCGCGGGGTACCGCGCCAGCACCTCGCTCACCAGCAGACCGTTGCCCAGCGACTTGGACATCTTGGCGCCTGACTGCGTCACCCATGCCGCGTGCATCCACACCTGCGCAAAGCCGTATCCGGCGGCATGGGACTGGGCCTGTTCGTTCTCGTGGTGGGGGAAGCGCAAGTCGAGACCGCCGCCGTGGATGTCGAAGGTGTCGCCCAGGAAGCGGCGCGCCATCGCGGAGCACTCAATGTGCCACCCCGGGCGGCCTGGACCCCACGGTGAGTCCCACGACGCGGTCTCGGGCTCGGTAGGCTTGCGCGCCTTCCACAGTGCAAAGTCGCGTGGGTCGCGCTTGTCCTCCGGCGGAGCATCCGGAGCGGCAGTGAGATCGTCGAGGCCCTGATTGGTAAGCGAGCCGTAGTCGGCGAACGAATGCACGTCAAAGTAGACGGAGCCGTCCTTCTCATACGCGTGACCGCGCTCGATCAGCCGGGAGATGAGCGCAAGAATCTCGGGGATGTGGCTGGTGGCTCGCGGCTCCGCCGCAGGAGGTAGCACCCCGACCGCCGTGTACCCGGCCTGGAACTCGCGCTCGTACCGCAGCGCCCACGCCCACCAGTCGGTACCGGCCTCTGCGGCCTTCACCAAGGTCTTGTCGTCGATGTCGGTGACGTTGCGCACCAGCGTCACGGTGAGGCCGGATCGCTCGAGCCAACGCTGAAGCACATCCATCGCGACGGCACTGCGCAAGTGGCCCACGTGGGGGCTCGACTGCACCGTCGGCCCACACAGGTAAATGCCCACGTGGCCGGGCACGACCGGAACGAGGTCGCGCTCTTCACGGGTGGCGGTGTCAAACAGGCGCAGAGTCACGTGTGCAAGGTTACCGGTCAACTCGAGTGAGGCCTCCGCCGCCCGCGCATTGCCCGCCGTCGCGCGCCGCACGCTGGACAGCGTGAACCCTGCCAGATGGCTCCCCGAACAGTTTGAACCGTTTCCATTGCGACACGCCGCGGATGTGAGGCCGCGCGTCGGCGTGTTCGGCGCGTCACCCCCCAGAACGGTTCAGAGTGCCGGTGGTGCCGGGTGCCGGGCACGGCCGACGCTAGGGGGCGGTGAGCAGCGCCGTCGCGATCGCCGCGAGTCCCTCGCCGCGGCCGGTGAGCCCAAGCCCATCTGTGGTGGTGGCTGACACGCTCACAGGAGCGCCGACGGCGGCGGACATGGCCTTTTCCGCCTCGGCCCTGCGCGGGCCAAGTTTGGGTCGGTTGCCGATCACTTGGACGGCGACGTTCGCGATGTCGAAGCCCGCCGCGCGCACGCGCGCGGCCGTCTCCGCGAGTAGCGCCGCGCCGGAGGCCCCTGCCCAGTCGGGCCAGTCCGTGCCAAAGTTCGAGCCCAGGTCGCCCAGGCCCGCGGCGGAAAACAGCGCGTCACACACAGCGTGAGCCGCGACGTCCCCGTCGGAGTGCCCCGTCAGTGCCGTCTCGTCCGGCCACGACAATCCAGCGAGGTGCAAGCCACGTTCAGTGCCGAAAGAGTGTGTGTCGGTCCCAATGCCAGTGCGCATCATCGCCCCATCCTCTGCTCGGCCGCCTCGACGTCCTCGGCGTACGTGATCTTCGCGCCGAGCGGATCCCCCTCGACCGTGCCCAACCGGAACCCATAGCGCTGCGCAATGGCTCCGTCGTCCGTCGCTTCGAAGCCCTCGGCTTGGGCCCGCGCGTGTGCCTCGCGCAACGCGCCCCAGACAAAGGCCTGCGGGGTCTGGACCGCGCCAAGAGTAGGGCGCGACAGGTACCGCACGTCGCCACCTACGCCAGACACGATCGTGTCGACGACGGGCAGCACGGGGATGACGGCGTCGTGGCTCTCGAGCGCGTCAAGAAGCCGCCCAAACACCGCGACCGGCATGAACGGCCGTGCCGCGTCGTGCACCAGCACGGCATCGCGTGCGTCGAGGTCAGCGAGTGCGCTGAGCCCGAGCGCCACTGAAGCTTGCCTGCTAGCGCCACCAGCCACCACGTCCACGCGGGCGGAGACCCCGGCGACGGCATCGGCAAAGGCGCCAACGGCGTCGGCGGGGGCTGTGACCACGATGCGTTCGCACACGGAGGCGAGCGACGACGCCGCCCACCTCACGAGCGGCGTTCCGCCGACGGTGACGAGGCCTTTGGGGATGTCGCGGCCAAGTCGAGAGCCGCTACCTGCGGCCGTCAGGACGGCCGCCGTTGTCACGAGGCGAGGACCGCGTCGAGTCGGGTTTCGGCAGTGGGCTCGTCGCACTTCTCTGCAAGAGCCAACTCGCTCACCAGAATCTGACGCGCCTTGGAGAGCATGCGCTTCTCGCCAGCGCTGAGGCCCTTGTCGGTGTCGCGCCGCGACAGGTCACGGACCACCTCTGCCACGCGGATCACGTCGCCAGAGGCAAGCTTCTCTACATTGGCCTTGTAACGGCGCGACCAGTTGGTCGGCTCCTCAATGTAGGGCTCCTTGAGGACCGCGAAGACCTTGAGCAGCCCGGCCTGGTCCACCACATCGCGAACGCCGACGAGGTCGACATTCTCTGCGGGCACCTCGATGGTGAGGTCGCCCTGGGCGACGCGGAGCTTGAGGTACATCTTCTCCTCGCCCCTGACCGTGCGCTTCTTGATGTCCTCGATCTGGGCCGCACCGTGGTGCGGATAGACGACTGTCTCGCCAACGACGAAGTTCATGTGTGTCCGTTTCCCCTTCGATCCGAGGGCCTAGTCTACCACCGCGATCGAGTGCTATACAGGTCGGTTACGGGATGAGCGGGCAACGACACGCGGTGGAGCCCGGCTGCGGCCTGCCGGTATCCTGTGTCACGTCCCCTCCCGCGAACGTCCCCCGCGAAAGGAAATCTCGTGCACTCACGCGCGAAGGTTGCCGCCGTAGCCATCGGCGCCATGCTGATCCTGAGCTCCTGCTCGCTCAACGCGAGCATCACCACGTCAGACCAGTACGACCCGTCGGACGGTACCGCCGTCGCCGTGGGAGACGTGCGTGCGTTGAACATCCTGCTCGTGACGACCGCCGAGGGGGAGCCAGCCGCCCTCGTAGGGGCCCTGTACAACGACCACGAGACCGCAGATGCCACCGTCACGATCGCCGTTGGCAACACCGAGGAGACGTACGAGATCGCACCCATGGAGGGCGTCCAACTGGGCGTGGCCGAAGGCACGGAGGAGTTCATCACGATCGCGCCCACCGACCCAGGGCTGTTCAGCGACTACACCGTCACCGTCGCAGGGGCAGGGGCGGCCACCGGCGCGCTCCCCGTTGTAGACGGCACGCTTCCGGAGTACGCCGACGTGCTGGTGGACCTCGCAGTCGCCTTACCGTAGCCACCCGGCCCTTGGGGCCTAACCGAAGCGGCCGGAGATGTAGTCCTCTGTGGCCCTCTCGGACGGCGCGGAGAAGATCGTTGTGGTGTCGTTCATCTCGATGAGTTTGCCGGGCTTGCCCGTCCCGGCGATGTTGAAGAACGCGGTCTTCTCCGACACCCGCGCAGCCTGTTGCATGTTGTGCGTCACGATCACGATCGTGTAGTTGGCCTTGAGTTCTTGAATCAGGTCCTCAATGGCGAGCGTGGAGATCGGGTCGAGGGCCGAGCATGGCTCATCCATCAGCACCACGTCAGGCTTGATCGCGATCGCGCGGGCAATGCACAGGCGCTGCTGCTGTCCGCCCGACAGCGAGGATCCTGGCTTGTCGAGACGGTCCTTGACCTCATCCCACAGATTCGATCCCCGCAGCGACGACTCCACGAGCTCCTCCGTGTCCGCCTTGGACATCCGCCTGTTGTTGAGCTTCACTCCAGCCACCACGTTCTCGGCGATCGACATCGTGGGAAATGGGTTGGGGCGCTGGAAGACCATGCCGACGTGGCGGCGCACCGCCACCGGGTCCACCGACGAGTCGTACAGATTGGCGCCATCCATGAGCACCTCGCCCTCGACGCGTGCGCCAGGGATGACCTCGTGCATGCGGTTGAGCGTGCGCAGGAACGTGGACTTGCCGCAACCGGAAGGGCCGATCAGTGCCGTCACGGAGTTGGGCTCGATCGCGAGCGAGACGTCTTCCACAGCGAGGAAGTTGCTGTAATAGACGTTCAGGTTGTTGACGTCAATGCGCTTGGCCACGTGGGATTCCTTTACCGACTGGTCTTGGGGGAGAAGTACTTGGCGATGAGGCGGGCAATGAGGTTGAGCGCCATCACGATGAGGATGAGGACGAACGCAGCGGCCCAGGCGCGCGTCTCCGCGATGTTGGCCACGCAGGCGATCGTCTCGTCGTTGCAGGGAGCATCGCCCTTGCGCCATTCGGCCACGATGTACACGGGCAAGCTCATCATGCGCCCGTCAAACAGGTTGTAGTTCAGGGAGTCCGCGACGCCCACGGCGATCAGCAACGGTGCGGTTTCCCCGATGACTCGGGCGATCGAGAGCGTCACGCCGGTCGTGATCCCGGCAATCGCCGTGCGCAAGACCACCTTCAGGATTGTCAACCACTTGGGGACGCCTAGGGCGTAGGAGGCCTCGCGCAACTCGTTGGGCACGAGCCGCAACATCTCCTCGGAGGAACGCACCACTACCGGGATCATAAGTACCGACAGCGCGACGGCGCCGACGATGCCGAGCTTGGTACCCGGCCCTACCAGGATGGCGAACACTGCATAGGCGAAGAGGCCCGCAACGATCGACGGGATTCCCGTCATCACGTCGACAAAGAAGGTCACGGAACGCTTGAGCCACCCCGTGCCGTATTCCACCAGGTAGATCGAGGTCAACAGGCCGATCGGCACGGAGATTGCCGTCGCCGCCAAGGTGATGATGACGGTCCCCCACACGGCGTGGAGGATGCCACCTTCTGGCATTCCTCCGAAGATCCCCCGCATCGTCTGATTCAGGAAGTCGAGATTGAAGTTCGAGTCGCCATTCGCGTCGACGAAGAACCGGTCAAGACCGCGAGTGACCACCGTAACGGAGAGCCAGACCAGCGGTATCAGCGCTGTGAGGAACGCTCCGTAGATGAGCACCGCCATACCGGTGTTCGTCCACTTGCGCTGCCTGGTGAGTTCACCAAGTGGCGAGGACTCCATGGTCCGGGTTGCCATCAGTTCGCTCCAGAGAATTCGGCCCGACGGGACACAACCCAGCGGGCAAGCATATTCACCAGCAGGGTGATCACAAACAAGGCCAGCCCCATGGCGACAAGTGCGGATACTCCGGCGCCGTTGGCCTCGGGGAACTGGAGTGCGATATAGGCAGCAATCGTGTTGTGCTGGCCCGCCTGCAGGAGTGAGGGGAGGTAACTGAGGCCGGGGGAAAGAATCATGTACACGGCCATGGTCTCGCCCAGTGCACGGCCCAGACCGAGCATCGTGGCCCCGATCATGCCTGGGCGGCCGAACGGGATGACCGCCATGCGGATCATCTCCCAACGAGTCGCGCCCATCGCGAGAGCCGCCTCCTCGTGCAACACGGGGGTCTGGAGGAACACCTCTCGCGTTACCGCGGTAATGATGGGGATGATCATGATCGCGAGCACTATTCCTGCCGACAGGGCAACCCGGCCCGTTGCCGACACCTCCCCGGTCGACGGGTCGGGAGCGAAGAGGGGTATCCACCCCAAGGTGGAGCCAAGCCACTGGTAGAAGGGCTGCAGCACAGGTACCACCACGATCGCACCCCAAAGCCCGTACACCACGGAAGGGATGGCGGCGAGCAAGTCGATGAGGTATCCCAGGCCAGCGGCGAGCCGTCGCGGCGCGTAATGGGAGATGAACAGTGCGATTCCAAACGACAAGGGGGCGGCGATGGTCAGTGCGATCGCCGAGATGAGCACGGTGCCGAATACCAGGTACCCGATGGTCGCGATCAGCGTCTCGTTCGCCTCAGTGCCCAGCCAGCCCACCTTCTCATCGAGGGCCGCCGCGGACGATGTCATCGCTGGCCACGCCTCGATCAGCAGGAACGTTGCGACGGCGGCGAGGGTGACAAGAATGAGACTCGCCGCGCCAGCTGACAGACCGCCGAAGGCGCGGTCCGCGAAGGCGCTCCGGCGGGTCGAAAATTGGGCTTTGGTGCCGTGGGAAGCGAGTTCCTGCGGAGTAGTCACGCGCGCTCTTTCCGTAGGTTGCGGTGAGTTGGCGATGGTGGGCCCATCCTTGCGGATGAGCCCACCATCGGTCCAGTCCTAGGGCGGGCTAGCCTGCTGCGATCGTGTCGAGGATCGCGGTCACCCGAGCGCCGAGCTCGTCGCCGATCGGCGAGGAGCCAGCGGCGTCCGCGGCGGCTTGCTGACCTTCAGCCGAGGCGACGTACTTGAGGTACTCGGTGACAAGTGCCCGCTCGGTCTCGTCGTCGTACTGCTGGCACACGAGGTGGTAGGAGACCAGGACGATCGGGTACGCGCCCGCAGCGTCGGGCGTGCGGTCGAGTTCGTACGCCAGGTCGTTCTCACCGTTCGCACCCTCCGACAGAGGCGAGGACGTCACGACTGCGGCGGCGGCCTCAGGCGAGTACGGCACGTACTCTCCGTTGACCTCAACCGCGACGGTGCCCAGGTCGCCGGCGCGCGAGGCGTCAACGTAGGCAAAGGAACCGGGCGTGTCCTGAACGATCTGCATCTGACCGGAGGTCGCGGGGCCCGACTCGCCGACGTTCACAGGCCAGTTGCCCGTGACCTCGTACGGCCAGTCCGCGGGAGCGGCCGCCGCGAGATAGTCGACGAAGTTCTCGGTGGTGCCGGACTCATCCGCGCGGTAGACCGGGGTGATCGGGTCGGACGGCAGATCAGCGTCGGGGTTCAGGTCGGCGATGGCCGGGTCGTCCCACGCCGTGACCTTTCCGTCGAAGATCTGTGCGATCAGGGCGGGAGTCATGTTGAGCGAGTCAATTCCGTCGACGTTGAACACCACCGCGATCGGCGAGATGTACAGCGGCAGGTGGACGGCACCGGAGTCTCCGTCGCACGCCATGGCCGCAGCCGCGTACTCCTCGGAGTCCATCAGCGCGTCCGAGCCAGCGAACGACACAGCGCCCTCGCCGAATTGCGTACGGCCACCGCCAGAGCCGATGGGGTCGTAGTTGACAGTGGCATCAGGGTTGAGCGCCTGGAAACCAGCTCGCCATGCGGCGACCGCGGCTTCCTGAGAAGACGCGCCCGCGCCGCTAATGGAGCCGGAGAGCGACGCGGTGGTCTCTGTCTCGGTACCACCACTCGTCTCGGTGGACTCGGTCTCCTCGTTGGAGGGCGAGCAGGCGGCGAGCAGCAGGGAGAGCGCGGCCGCGGAGGCGACGGCACCCGAGCGAAGTGCGATATTCACAGAATTTCCTCACGTATTGAGAACGTCCCGGCGTTTGCCGGTCGAGTCCCACGCTAAGGACGCAAGGTAACGGGCGTTGGCGAAAGCCGTGAACGCACGGTGAACGTTCGGTGAACGCACATCACGGTTCGACAACGCCCCCCGTTTGGGGGCCTATGGCTCGAAGGTGTAGCCGACGCCACGCACCGTGAGCAGGTGTCGCGGCGAGCCGGGCTCTTGCTCGATGCGACCGCGAAGTCGCTTGATGTGGACATCAAGAGTCTTGGTGTCGCCGTAGTAGTCGGCACCCCAGACGCGGTCGATGATCACCTGGCGGGTGAGCACGCGACCAGCATTGGAGACGAGCAGATGAAAGAGCGCGAACTCCTTTGGCGGCACCGACTGTGCCACATCGTCCTTGGAGACCGTGAGCCGCTCCGGGTCAAGAGTGAACCCCCCGACAGTAAGCCGCGTCGGCTCGTCCTGGAGGTCCACAGGGATCGATGCCGTACGGCGCAACACGTTGCGCACCCGAGCCACGAGCTCCCGACCGCTGTACGGCTTGGTGACGTAGTCGTCGGCGCCCAATTCCAGGCCGATGATCTTGTCGATCTGATCGTCGCGAGCGGTCACCATCACCACGGGCACATCTGAGCGCGCCCTGATAGCCCGGAACACATCCGTCCCCGACACCTCGGGAAGCATCAGGTCAAGAAGCACGACGTCGGCTCCGTCGCGTTCGAACGCATCGATTCCCTCCCGTCCGTTCGCTGCGAGGGTGACGCGGAAACCCTCGCGCTCGAAGATGAAGCGCAGCGAGTCGCGGTAGGTCTCCTCGTCCTCGACGATCAACACGTGGTCGCTCATGGTGACTCCTGGTATCCGGGAAGTGTCATGGTGAAGGTGGAGCCAACGGACGGCTGGGACCAGACGTTGACGGTACCCGAGTGCTGCAGCGCCACGTGCTTGACGATGCTCAGGCCGAGCCCTGTGCCGCCCGTCTGCCGGGCCCTGGCGGGATCTGTGCGGTAGAACCGTTCAAAGATGCGCTCCTGGTCCTTGGCATCGATGCCGATGCCTTGGTCCATCACCGCCACGGACACCGCGTCGTCGTGGCTCGTCACTGAGGCCGTCACGCGCGATCCGGCATCGGAATAGGCGATGGCGTTGTCGACAAGGTTGCGCACTGCCATGACGAGCAGATCCCTATCCCCAAGCACCAGGGGTCTGGCACGCAAGTCCGCAACCAGTTCGATGCGCTTGGTCTCTGCAGCGAGCCGCGCCCCCTCGAAGGCCTCGTGGACGACGCCTGCCACGTCGATCTCCTCATGGTCGAGCACCGACTCCCCACCCTGGAGGCGCGAGATGTCGATGATCTCCTGGATGAGTTTGGTGAGCCGTCTGGCCTCCCGACGCATCTTGACGGCGAACTGGCGAACCATCTCCGGGTCGTCCGCTGTGTCTTCGACATTCTCGGCCAGCAACGACAAAGCGCCAATCGGGGTCTTCAGTTCGTGCGAAACGTTGACGGCGAACTCACGCCTGGTCGCTTCTGCGGCGCGCTGCTCCGTGTTGTCATTGGCGACCGCGAGTGCCAGCTCCTCGTCGATGGGGGTGACGCGCACGTGCACCTGCGAGACGGCTCCCAGTACGCCTCGTCGCACCTCGACCTCCTGCTCCACCACCTGCCCGGTGCGCCACGCGCGCTCCGCCAGGTCTGCGACACCCTCGTGGAGCGCGCCGTCTGGGCGAGCGATTCCGAGCGCCGAAGCCGAGTGATTCGAGAAGGACGCCCTGCGATCACGCCGCACGATGACGGTGCCGGACTGCAAAGCTCCAATCACTTGTCGCGTTCGGTGCGGCACCAGAGTCCGGGCCACGACTTCCTGCTTTGCTCGTCGGCGCAACAGCAGCGCCCCCACGAGAACTCCGCAGCCGAAGGCCAAGGCCATCGCAAGCCATGCGACCGGTGTCATGCCGCCACAGTATCCATAGGAGGTCGGCTTTACCGAAAGTTCACGGTCGACACCGATTGTTCACCACGCCCGACGCTCACTTCTTCTTCTCGACGCGTCGCGAGTGCCACACTAGGAACAATCCGCGATACCAAGGGAGACCCATGCGCACGCTGTTTACCGCCGAGATGTCGGAACTTGCCGATGATCTTGCCGCCATGGCTCGGCACGTGTCCACCGCCATCGATCAGGCTGGCGAGGCGTTGCTGACCAAGAACGTTGAGTTGGCGCAGCGAGTCATCGCCGACGACGCCACGCTCGACGACATCGAGGAGACCGTTGACGAACGGTGTGTGTTGCTCATCGCGCAGCAACAGCCCGTCGGCCTGGACCTGCGCACCATCATCGTGAGCCTGCGCATTTCCGCCGCGTTGGAGCGGATGGGCGACCTCGCTCAGCACATTGCAGAGACCGCACGCCGCGCCTACCCGGACAGCGCGTTCCCTGACACCCACTCGGACGTCGTGGAGGGCATGGTCGCCGCGGCGAAGAAAGCGGCCCAAGAGGTCACTGAACTGATTGAGGACCGCGACCTGAACGTGGCCGCCGGAATTGTGAGCGATGACGACACCCTCGACCAGTTGCACGCCGAGGCCTACCAACGACTGCTCGCCGATGACTTTGAGGGTAGCCCTCAAGAGATCCTCAACATCTCGCTGCTCGCGCGCTACTTCGAGCGCTTCGGAGATCACGCCGTGGGCGTCTCACGCCGGATCGTCTACTTGGTGACCGGCGACCACTCCGGCGAGGCCGCCCGCATCTAGCGCGCGCCCCCCAGACGACGAAAGGCCCCGCCGTGAGGCGGGGCCTTTCGCTTTGTCGGCCGACAATGAGAGGTCGACCGAACGAACGTACTTTGAGGCTACTCCTTCTTGCCCTGATTGGCGACGGCCTTGATTGCCTCTGCCGCCGCGTCTGCGTCAAGGTAGGTGCCGCCGGGGTTGGTCGGCTTGAGGTTCTCGTCGAGGTGGTAGACGAGCGGGATGCCAGTGGGCACATTCACGCCGACGATCTCGTCGTCGCCCACGCCGTCGAGGTACTTGATGATGGCGCGCAGCGAGTTGCCGTGCGCGGCCACCATGACCGTCTTGCCTTCCTTGAGGTCGGGCACAATCGCGGACTCCCAGTAGGGCAGCGCGCGTTCCAAGACGTCCTTGAGGCACTCGGTCTTGGGGATCGGCTCGCCCGCGTAGCGGGGGTCGCCCTCTTGCGTGTACTCGTTATCGGCGGAGATGACGGGCGGCGGCACGTCGTAAGACCGACGCCAAATCATGAACTTCTCTTCGCCGAACTGTTCGAGAGTCTCGGCCTTGTTCTTGCCCTGGAGGTCCCCGTAGTGGCGCTCGTTGAGGCGCCAGTTGCGCTTGACGGGGATCCAGTGACGGTCGGCGCTATCGAGCGCGAGGTTGGCGGTCATGATGGCGCGACGCAGCAGGGAGGTGTGGACGACGTCGGGAAGGACCCCTTCCTCCTTGAGCAATTCGCCGCCGCGAACGGCCTCGCCCCAGCCCTTGTCGTTGAGGGGCACGTCGACCCAGCCGGTGAACAGGTTCTTGGCGTTCCATTCGCTCTCGCCGTGGCGGAGCAGGATGAGTGTGTAAGTCATGGGTCCATCCTGACGCATGTTCGTGGGGCACGCGCGCATCCAACGTCCCGAAGGAGCGCCTGGAGGCGAGTCCCGCGCGGGGTCCCCTAGGCCGCGACGATGCAGGCAGGGCTGGTGACCGCGGCCGACGTGTAGGGCAGTTGAGCGATGGCGCCAGACTCGGATTCTGGCGGTAGCGCCACCACGTCCGCGAGCGCAAAGGCCCTGACCTCGTGGCCCCTCTCTGCCCCGACCAACACATGCTCGCCCACCACGGCGAAGTGACGCGGCCAATGGCCAGCGTCAAATGCCGCGCGGTACGTCAATTCTCCCTCTGGAGCGACATCGAACACGGAGATCACATCCGCGCCCCTCACCGAGACGAGCAGCACGTCGCCGCTGTCACGGTTCACGAGGTCGACGTGCGCGTCGTACACAGCGTCACCCGTGCGCCGCGGCGCCAACGTGGTGGGGTGTTCGGCGATCACGTCGGCCGTGGCCGACTCGCCCTCCCACCGCAGCGTCCTCAAGCGATGATCGAGTTCGCAGACAACGTAGATCAGGTTGCCGCGCACGGCCAGGTGTCGTGGTCCGGAACCCGGAGGCAAGGCCGCGGCGATCCCAGGCTCGTACAGCAGCCCGTCCGCGCCGACCGTGTAGCGGCGCAACTCGTCGGTCCCGAGGTCGGCCACCAACAGATGCCGTCCCCCTGGCGCGAAGACGGCGCAATGCGCGTGAGGGCCTTCTTGACGATCACTGCGGGGGCCCGCGCCGTGATGCGCCAGGGTTTGCGCCGGCGTGGTGGACTGCGGCGTCCCATCGAGCGCGACCGGAACCACGCTCACCTCGCCGGTGCCGTAGTGGCACACGTAGACGGTGGCACCATCGGGAGCCATCACCAGGTGACAGCCTTGGCTCCCTCCAACGTCGACGCGGGCAACCTCTCGCGGAAGCGCCCCCACGTCCCACACCGCGAGAACGGTGGGCTCCGTCTCTTCCACCGCGTACAGCAGGGGTGCGCGCGGGTGCATGACTGCGAAGGAGGGCGCGGGTTCGGCCGTGATCTGAGCCGCCGAGACGACGCGGTCGGCGCCGATCTCACCACGCCACACGCCCTCGCCGCGGCCCGCTGGTGTTCCAAGGCCATCTGGGGGGTACGTTCCCACAAAGAATGAGGTCATGACTCAAGACTGGCACGAGCCAGGCCGCGACACGAGTGGTGCGTTGTCGCGGCCAGCCCCTGACTAGTGAACGGCGTCGTAGGCGGAACGCACCGTGGCCGAGATGCGGCCCCGCTCCGACACGTCGTAGCCATTCGCCTTGGCCCATGCGCGCACCTTGCTGGTGTCGGACGTCGACCGCGACTTGGCAGAAGACCGACCAGGCACCTTGCGCGCCGCCGCTACCCAGGGGGCGAACGCCGCCCGCAACTCGGCGGCGTGTGCGGTGGAGAGGTCGATTTCATACTGCGTGTTCTCGACCGCAAACTTCAGCGTCTCATCGGCGGAGCCTCCGTCGAGATCGTCGACGAGCACCACTTGGACCTTCTGTGCCATGCGATTTCCTTTCTGAGTGGACGCGACTATCTTCACACAATGGCGGCGATGACGCCTGCGGGGACCTCATCGCGCGGAAATTCCAGCCCGGTTCTTCAACGATTTCGCTGACGCTTCGATTCCGGAGAGTCGCGACCCGCTGGCCCGGCCTATTGTGACGACTGGCCGCCGTGTTCCGCAGAGAGACGCTGAGCGCGTTGCGCCTCATCGCGGTCCATCTGCGCGATGGCTTCCCTCTCGCGACGATCCGCGCGAATGATCCCGCGCATGACAAAGAAGAACAAACCCCCGACTCCAAGCGAAGGGAGAATTCCCATGGCGAGCGTTGCGATGCTCATGGGCGCTCTTCCGGCTTCACCAACGGAAACAGGATGGTCTCGCGAATTCCCAGCCCGGTGAGAGCCATGAGCAGTCGGTCTATCCCCATGCCCATCCCACCCGCAGGCGGCATGCCGTGCTCCATGGCCGTGAGGAAGTCCTCGTCAAGCTTCATGGCCTCCGCGTCCCCCAGCGCCGCCATCCTGGTTTGCTGCGCGAAGCGTTCGCGCTGAATCACCGGATCCACCAACTCGGAGTACGCGGTCGCCAGCTCGAAGCCGCTCACGTACAGATCCCACTTTTCCACGAGTCCAGGCGTGGTGCGGTGGTCGCGCGTGAGCGGGCTCGTCTCCACCGGGAAGTCCTTCACGAAGGTGGGCGCGGTGAGGCCCTCTCCCACGTGGTGCTCCCACAGTTCCTCGACGAGCTTGCCGTGATTGGTGTGCTTGGGGTCCACCGAAATTTCCGCGGCGTCGCACAGCGACTGCAACACCGATACGGGAGTCTCCGGGGTGATTTCCGTATCGAGCGCTTCGGAAAGCGAGCCATACAGTGTGAGCGAGGGCCATTCGCCGCCGAGGTCGTATTCTTCGCCGCTGGCATGCATCACGGAGGTGGTGCCAAACAGGTCCATGGCTGCGGTTTGCACAAGAGTCTGAGTCAGCGTCGCCATGGTCGAGTAGTCACCGTACGCCTCGTAAGCCTCCAGCATGGAAAACTCGGGAGAGTGCGATGAGTCGGCACCCTCATTTCGGAAATTCCGGTTGATTTCGAAGACCTTTTCGATCCCCCCAACCACCGCGCGCTTCAGGAAGAGTTCCGGCGCGATGCGCATATAGAGATCAATGTCGAACGCATTCATGTGCGTCACAAACGGGCGGGCCGCCGCTCCGCCGTGCTGCGTCTGCAACATCGGCGTCTCGATCTCGATATATCCCCGTCCATGAAGAGACTCGCGCAGCGAACGCAAAAGGTGGGAGCGGTTTCGTGCGGTCTCGCGGGCCAGCGGGCGCACAATCAGATCGACGTAGCGTTGCCGCACGCGGGTGTCTTCCGCGAGGTCCTTGTGAAGCACGGGCAACGGACGCAGCGCCTTGGCCGCGAGGGCCCACTCGGACGCGAACACGCTCACCTCACCCCGCCGGGACTTTCCTGCCCTCCCCTGCGCGAAGAGGTGGTCGCCGAGGTCAACGTCGGCCTTGAAAGACGCGAGCGAGTCCTCCCCCACCGCGGCGAGGCTCACCATGATCTGTAGCCTGTTTCCCTCGCCGTCCTGAATGGCGGCAAAGCACAACTTGCCCGTGTTGCGCACAAACACGACGCGCCCGGCCACTGCCACCACGTCGTCCGTCTCGACGCCGTCTTCCAACGGCTCGTACGTGGACCTGACCTCCGCGATCTGATGGGTCACGGGAACCGAGACGGGATAGGCCTGGCCGCCAGAGGCCAAGATGCGGTCGCGCTTGTCACGCCGCACGCGCATCTGTTCGGGGACGTCGTCTACTATCGGCTGCTCGGTCACGGGCTCAAGGCTACCGGCCCGACGGGGCCCTACGTGAGAGCGCCTGCTGGGGGCGCCTCGGCGAGGTCGAGCGCGATATCCAAGATCGGCGAGCTGTGGGTCAACGCCCCCACCGACATGAAGTCGACGCCGGTGGCTCCCACCTCTGCGGCGTTCGCGAGGGTGAGCCCTCCCGTTGCCTCGAAACGCACCCTGCCGTAGCGGCCCTCCTGGCCGCGGATCTGCCCGATGAGCTCCGCCATCTTCGCAGGCGGCATGTTGTCCAACATGAGGAACCGAATACCGGCGGCGAGAGCCTCGAACGCCTGGTCGCGACCCTCGACCTCCACTTGGATCGGAACGTCGGGAAAGGCCTCCCGGATGGCGGCCACCGCGCGTTCGATCGAGCCTGCCGCGACGATGTGGTTGTCCTTGATCATGGCGCAGTCGTACAGGCCGAAGCGCTTGTTGACTCCCCCGCCACATCGGACCGCGTACTTGTCGAGCTCGCGCAACAGCGGGGTTGTCTTGCGGGTGTCGAGCACTCGCGCCCCTGTGCCCGCCAGCGCCTCGACCCAACGCCTCGTGTGCGTCGCGACGCCAGACGCCCGTGACATGAGGTTGAGCACCGTCCGCTCGGCGATCAGCACGACGTGACCTGCCCCCTCGATACGCGCCACACTCGTGCCTGCCGCGACGGGATCCCCGTCGGCCGCGAGGTGCTGCACGGTCGGCACCGCCAAACCCAAGCGTCGTGCCACATGGGCCAGCACCTCGTCGACGATGCCGATGCCAGCGAGGACTCCGTCATCCCTGACCACGACGTCGCCGGTGACCTGCAACGACGCCGCAATGGTCGCCTGCGTGGTGACGTCCCTTCCGGGTTGGCCGCCCAGGTCCTCGTCGAGCGCGGCGGCGACCGTGGCTGTCAGCCACGCCGGGTCGAGTTCACGGTCTTGCGGCAGGTCTTCGGGCATCATGTTCCCATTGTGGCGCGCCTCAGAGGGGGGTGCGGGACCGAAGGCCTTTCGCGCAGGGTACGGGCGGGGGTATATTGATCACGGACGCGGTGCGTGTGCACCACGCCGAAAGGGAGGCGTCATGTCGGCCGTTCATTTGGAGCCGGAAGACCTTGAGCCCGTCATCAAGCGCTTGCGCCGTGCGCAAGGCCAACTGGCCGGCGTGCTCAACATGATCGACGAGGGCCGGGATTGCGGCGACGTCGTCACCCAACTGGCCGCAGTGTCCAAGGCGATCGACCGCGCTGGATTCACCATGATCGCGGCGGGACTGCAGCAGTGCATCCGCTCCGACGAGGACGAGACCGACGCCCGCGAGCGACTCGAGAAGATGTTCATGTCACTGTCCTAGAGCCGGGCAGTTTTCCCCATCTAGGCCCCTGCCACCGGCGAAAAATCGACACCCGCCGCTAAGGTATGTGCCAGGCGCGCGCCAACGGGCGTTGCGCATGTTGGGGGTGCCGTGAATTCCAGAATGTCGGTTGATAGCGAAGCGGTCCGCGACGCCGGATCCACCATGACTGGGTGGGCCAGCGAGCTCGCCTCGACGCCACACACCGCCCGGCGCTCACTGCGCCAGTGCGGCTCGTCGCTGGTCGCGGATGCGGGATCCACCAGCGAGGACAATTTCCGAACACAGGCCCTCGTGCTCGAGACAGAGATCCGCGATCTGGCCGAAGCAGCTGGCGTTGTCGCATTCGCACTCGAGACGTGGGACAACCACGGCATTGACCGGGTCGTGTGATCGCCATGAGTTCTTATCCCGACGACGGAAACACTGGCCAGGTACGCGAGTTTGCCGAGACCCAGGGACTTCGATCGCGATCACTTGGCGCACTCAGCAGTGACGCCACACGGATTCAAAGCAGCCCGGGGGTCGCCCGCTGGACGAGTCAGGCTGGCGACGCCTACCGTGCGCGCCTGACGCGACTTCAGGGGATGCTTGACGACGTCGCGACTGTCACTGACAGATGGGAGCGCGCAGCGCACAGTTACGCGGACAGCCTCGACACGATGGCCCGCACGGCCGATGAGGCCCGCCGTGACATCGAGTCTGGCTCCGCCATGCGGGACGGACTCAACCACGTGAGTCCCGAGTCCCTCCCGCCCGGCTACTGGGCGGAAAGGATGGCATACGCCGAGGGCCTGGTAGACCAAGGCCATCGCGTCCTGTGGTCAATGCAGGAGCAGCGCAGGGTGATCGACATGTCGTTCGCCTCGTCCTTGGCCTACGTAGGTGGGGTCGGCCAGAGCATCAACTGGGCTGGCATGGTATCGCTCTACGCGGACGCCCAGTCCGTCGCCGACGTCCGCGCCCGAAGGGCAGAGCTACTGGCCGAGGCGAACAGGCTTGCCGACGCCGTTCTGGACTCTTCGTCTGAAGCTGAGGATGTCGCCGCGCTCACCGCAATGCTGGAGAGCATCGGTGCGGACCCGGAGCTTGCAGGCGCGTTCTGGAAGGGGCGCGGCGGAGACGGCGTGCTCGAGCTCATGGAGGATGGCCTCAGGCGATACGGAGGCGACGACTTCACCACCAACTTCTACACCGACGAGGATCGCGACGCCGCCCTGGCCTTCGCGCGGGCGATCCGCGAGTCCCTCGCCACCGGCTCGGCCACCTGGGGCGAGAAGGACGCCAGGGACTTCGCAGCACAGATGCTGACCGGCGACGACTGGCCAGGCGGCAACCGCTACCGCGAGGGTGACCTAGCGGGCGTGGGCTTCCTCTTTGACGATGCAGAACACCACCCCATGGGGCAGGAGTTCACCATCGCGATGGCCGATCTCTTCGACGCTAGGGAGCGCGGCGAGGGCATGGTTGGCGAGGCTGGCGGATCGTCGAGGCTCGACCCCATGGACCCCTACGGACTGTTCGACGGCATCGCCATTGTTGATCAGGCGGACCGCGGCGATGCCTATGACAGCAACGTCTCCGGTGAAGGAGCGCCAGTGCGGGACCCCATGGGGCGCGTGCTCGACACGCTCGGTCAGTATCCCGATGCAGCGTGGGAGTGGCTCTCGGCCGACGGCGCCACGCTCGCCAACGGTCAGCCAGCCGTGGCTGGTGACAAGGTCGATTACTGGGCGTCCCGCGACTGGTCCGCAGACGGCTGGGACGGCTTCGGCTCCATGTGGGAGGGGTCTTTGCACGCCGACGGAGGGCTGTTGGACGGGCCGCCGAACTACTCCACGTGGGACGCCCAATGCGACGTTGCCGTTCGGGTCATTGACGGGCTGGAGCAGGGCCTCCAGCCCGTGCGGCCAGGGGACCTCTCCGTGGGGGGCGCCCTCGCGCTGGGCACCGGACTGGCCGAGATCATGCCGCTCATCGAGCCCGCCATGTGGTCGAGCGGCACGATCGAGGGCAACCTTGACCATGGCCGGTCTGTCGCGGGTATGCCGGGCGACATCACGGTTCCGAACTTCAACGATGACGCGCTCGGCGAGGTTATGGGCCACGTGGGAAGCAATATCGATGGCTTCGCTGCTTTGCGCTCGGGCGTCTCTCACACCCAGGATCTGTTGCTTCACGACGCCGATGCGGGGGGGACCTATCAGACGTGGAATACAGGCCTCAAACGCGTGACCGACCTGGAAGGAGCCTTCGAGGGTGCACTCGGCGGCGCCGATATCCTTCAGGGACGCTTCGACGACAACGTGGTGCGCCAGAAGCTTGCCGTCATGGACCTCCTATGGAGCGTAGCCCCGCTGCCGGACCTTGGCGCAGTGGGAAACTTCGCTGTGGGCCAAGGCTCGTCTGCGGTGGCCGGCGGCTTCGAAAGCGCGGTCGTTAACAACGAGAGACTCGCCGTCGAATTCACCGATGTCTCGAGCATCGCCGGGAGCGAGGTCATTGCCGCTCAAATCGCACGCCTCGACAACGACCCGTCGTTGTCGCTTCAAGGAGTCGTCCTTGAGGGGGACGCGAACGGGACCGACAGGACAGAGTGGCTAAACAGCTTTGCGGACGAGTACAGGGCGTACTTCGGGGAGGGGGCCCGGGATGGTTCGCACTAGCACGGACGGAACCAGCATCAGGCCCGCTACTACAGGCCACAGTTGGGCGGTGGCCGCGTTGCTGTCGACACTGCTCCTGGCCGGGTGCTCCGCATCCGCAAGCGACCTCGAACCTCCAGACATTGTCTGGCCCGACGGCATGCCAAGCGGGCCTCTCGAGGACTCGCAGTGGGGCCAGGCGTACCGGAACGCCGAGATCCAACTGTCGACCGCGCAGGCTTTTGGTGACTTCTCCGACCCCGATCTCATCGCTGCCGTCGGATATGACTACGCTGACAGGGCCGCATGGGCTTCGAGCATTGCGGAGTTCGACATTGACACCGCTAGCCAAGAGAGCATCGACTCCTACACGGCCTTTGCCTCCAAGGGCGTCATCATCGATATTCTGGAGCAGCCGGACGGACAGTCGGCAGAGGTCCTCGTCTGCGGCGGCTGGAATAGCAGCGCCACAGGTGTGAGGACCCTCTTGTATGTCTGGACACTGACGCGCAAAGCGAACGGCTCCATCACCGCGGATTACCAGATCGGGGACGTAGACCATTACGAGGACGACCCTGGTGGACCGCGGTGCCGTCACGAGGTATCGCAACCTGGGCTTTGGGTAGAACCGTTTGACCCAGAAGACATCGACCTCACGGACATCAAGGCGCCGCTTCCCCGCGACTACTACGTCGACCTAGGCGTCATCAGCGAGTAGCGGCAGGGACAAGCCTGGCCTCGAGCGTTGCCCTCAACCGCGCCGCGTCGGCGTCGTCGCCCATGGCCACGGCGTCGGCGAGGTCACTGAGGTTGGCTTCGGTGGCGCGCTGCGCAGGCATCGCCCGATAGCCGTACCTGCGTGCGACCGAGGCTCGGTACTTGCGCCGCTGCCACCACGTGGGGCGAACAGCGTCGATGTACGCGGGCGGAACAGCGCCCAGCACTCCCGGCTCGGCCAAGACGCTCCTGAACCACACGTACTCACTGCGCCGCACCACGCGCAGCACCCACCACACGATGAACGGCATCACCACCAGGTACACGACTCGCAGCCACAGTGGGATGAGCCACGGCGAGTTCCACAAGCCGTGGAGCGCGGGGCCAAGGAGGATGAGCGCGATACCGAGCGGCACCCGCCCGCGCCCTGTCCCGACCAGCAGGAGTCCGATCCCCGCGCCGACGAACGCGGCGAAGGCGGCATGCGCCACGGCCCCAAAAATCACGGCACGCACAAAGTAGATGACGACGGTCGATATCAGCTGGCTCTCACCCAAGTTGATGTACGCGATGTTGAACGCGTACAGCAGGTCCTCCGTGAGCGTGAACCCCACGCCAGCGAACCCCGCCAAGAGGGCGGCGTCCATCGGCGTGCGCAGCTTCTGACCGGCCGCAAGAAGGACGACGCCGATGCCCATGACCTTGCCCGTCTCTTCCGTGAGCGGCGCGATCAGCGCCGGTCCCCACGCCTGCGCGGTCTCAATGCCCCACTGCTGGCCCATCACGGTGATGAGTGCCGCATTGGAGGGAAGCGCGTACACCCCGGCCGCCACGAAGGCTCCCCACACTATTGCCGCGAGCGCCCCTGAGGGTGCGATACGAGCCCACAGTTGGGGTAGTCGCATGAGGAACCACCACGTCACCGCAAGCGGGATGGTCAGCACGAGCGCCGTGAGCCCCACGGTCGGGAAGTCTTGCCAGCCGGGCTCCAGCGCTTGCCAAGTCCAGACCGCCCCCACGGCCGACGCGACGATCAGTGTCCACCACCCGACGCGGCCGGGCGCCCACCACGGGACGGCGAAGCGCACACGCGTCAGTTCCCTCATGAGCTCACCTCCACGTCTATCGGGGAGAGGTCCAGATGCACGGACTCAACGATCGAGTCGAGCTGTTCTGACAGGGCATTCACCTGTGCGGCCTCGCCGCGCACCACCACGAGCACCACGCCTTCAGCGTCGCGAATCACGTCGACCCTGACGGGCAGGTCCGGTGCCGCATCCGCCTTGGGCGTCAGCCGCCACACTTCGCGCGTGGCACCTTCCTCCGCCTCGACGGGTTCCGGGGGAATCTCTGGGAGGATTGCGTCGCCGTCAAAGAGCAACCGTGACACGCTCGCGAGGAGGTCCTGGCTGTCGCCAAGCCATACGGCGTCGGCGACGGTGACCTCGATGCCGGACTTCGACGCGACCGGCGTCTGCTGAGATGATGCGGCGATGTCAAGGTCCCAACCGGCCGGGACGACGACGGAGGCGGTCGCCATTCCTACCTCGGTGTCGACCTCGAGGGCTATGGACTCGTCACCCCACGACGGAAACTGGGGGATCAACACGCCAAACGCGACCAAAGTCACTAGCACGGCGGCAAACCACGCGGCACGCTGGTATTGGGTCACAGTCAGAGGTTAGCGTGGGCCGCGAGCGACTATACCCCCCGGGGTATGTGATAGGGTGTGGGAAGTCGCCGGTGACGCCCCACCTTGCCCGGCATCAATTCCCAAGGAGTACCCCATGCGTATCGTTATCGTGGGCGGAGTAGCTGGCGGCATGTCGGCGGCCGCCCGAGCCCGCCGCCTCGACGAGTCTGCCGAGATCATCGTCTTCGAAAAGGGCCCCTATGTGTCCTTTGCCAACTGCGGACTGCCGTATCACGTGGGTGGTGAGATCACCTCGCAAGACTCACTGCTCCTCCACACCCCGGAGACTTTGCAGGCCTCGCTCGGCCTCGACGTGCGCGTCAACACCGAGGTCACCGGCATTGACCGTGCCGCCCAGACGGTCACGGTGGTCGGTCCGGACGGCGAGCAGCAGGTGGCGTACGACGCCCTCGTCCTGTCCCCCGGCGCGAATGCCTTCATGCCCCCCATCCCCGGAGTGGATCTGCCAGAGGTCACCCACCTGCGCACCGTCGACGACGCGATCGCTCTGGCGGACCGGGTCACGGACGCCCGCACCGCCGTCGTCCTTGGGGCCGGATTCATCGGCCTCGAGACGGCAGAGGCGCTGCGGGAGCGCGGCCTGAACGTCGCGCTCATCGAGCTCGCCCCTCAAGTTCTCCCTCCCCTGTCCCCAGAGTTGGCGCGCCTCGTAGAACTCGAGCTCACCGCGAACGGCGTGGACGTCATCACCGGCGCGGGCGCCTCCGCGATCGAGCCCGCCGAACGCGGAGTCACCGTGACGCTGACCAACGGGGCTGCAGCCACTGTTGACCTCGTGGTGGTCTCGGTTGGCGTGCGCCCCAACTCCGCCCTGGCATCTGCGGCGGGCCTCGAGGTTGACGACCGCGGCGCCATCATGGTCGATGCTCAGCAACGCACCGCCGACCCGCACATCTGGGCAGTCGGAGACGCGATTGCGGTACGCCACGGCGTCACCGGCGTCGTCGGACCTGTGCCGCTCGCCGGCCCAGCCAACCGCCAGGGACGACGCGCTGCAGAGTCGATCTACGGCGTGGCCAAGGACGCCAAGCCCGTGCTTGGCACGGCAGTCGTCCGCGTGTTCGGACTCACTGCGGCCGTCACCGGCGCTAGCCCCCGCATGCTCGACCAGGCGGGCATGGACTACGTGGTGCACCACACCCACCACCTCAACCACGCCGGCTACTACCCGGGCGCCCAACAACTACACCTCATGGCGACGTTCGCGCCTGACGGGACCCTGCTCGGTGCCCAGGGCGTGGGCCGCGATGGCGTGGACAAGCGCATCGACGTGCTCGCGACGGCGCTGCGCGCCGGCTTCGGCGCCGACGACCTGGCCGAGTTGGAACTCGCGTACGCCCCGCCGTTCGGTTCCGCCAAGGACCCCGTCAACATGCTGGGCTTCATGATGCAGAACTACGTCTCAGGCAACCTCAAGCTGTGGCACGCGGAAGACGTGGCGTGGGCTCGCGAGAATGCGCTCATTCTTGACGTGCGGTCGGCTGGCGAGGTGGAGCGTGGGCACCTCCCAGAAGCGGTCCACATTCCGCACGACGAGATCAGGGAGAACCTTGACCTCATTCGCGAGTTGGCGGCTGGCCGCCCCGTGCGCGTCCATTGTGAGACCGGCTTCCGGTCCTACTTGGCGCACCGTGTGCTCGCGCAGTGGGGTTTCGACTCCGCGAACTTCGACGGAGGGATGCTCACCATGCGCACCTCACTGCCGGAACTGGAATTGGTGGACGGGCCGACCGCCCCGCTCGTTCACGCTTAAGACGTGGCGGCCCTCGTGGCCGTCGCGAACCGAGATCGTGGGGATCTCCATCGGCCGGGAGCGCCACAAGCCCTCCCGGCCGATGTCACGTCCGCGGCACGTCCTCCGCGTCGGGCGGGCCAGCGGTCGCCCGCAGCCGACGCGCTACCCGAGCTCGATCGGCGCCCGCATCAGTTCCAGGTGTCCATCGGGATTCAGCGTTGCGGCGAGCCGCACCCTCCACGCCTCGGAAGTGTCAGGAAAGTCCGTGCGTTGGTGACCCCCGCGGCTTTCCTCGCGCTCCAACGCCGCCTCGGTGATCACCGATGCTGCACCTAGCACGTTCGACGTCTCCCACTCGGCCACCTGAGGCATCACCGTTGCACCGTTCGTGGTGTGGAACTTGGCGCGCGTCGTGGCGAGCGCCTCGGAAGCGCGACGCAACCCTTCCGCCTCTCGGAACGGCCCCGCTCCTCGGTGCGTCACCGATTGAATCCTTGGAAGCATCGTCGCCGGAACCAACGACGTCGGCCCCGGCCGCTCCACTGGCTCGCCGAGCGTGAGAGTGCCGTCGGCCACCAAAGCCGCGGCGTCGGCGGCCGAGCGGGTCGCGAAGACCAGGCCCTCCAGCAACGAGTTGGAGGCCAAGCGATTCGCACCGTGCACCCCGGAGCAGGCGGCCTCCCCCACGGCATACAGTCCCCGCGCGGTGGAGCGCCCGTTGAGCTCGGTGAGGATGCCTCCCGAATGAAAGTGCTGCGCCGGCGCCACCGGAATGAGGTCGGTCGCCATGTCGATGTCGCGCTCCTCCAGGCGTTCCCAGATCGTGGGGAAGCGATCGCGCAGGAAGCTCTCGCCCAGGTGGCGGCAGTCGAGGAAGACGTTGTCGGAGCCCTCCTCGTCCATCATGCGCACGATGTTGCGGGACACCACGTCGCGTGGGGCGAGCTCGGCCAGCGGGTGGCGTCCCACCATGAATCGCTCGCCGACCGCATTCAGAAGGTGCGCGCCCTCGCCGCGCACGGCCTCAGAGATGAGCGGCTGTTGGCCGCGCGCGGAAGCACCTTGCCACAGCACCGTCGGGTGGAACTGCACAAACTCCATGTCGGCCAGAGTCGCGCCGGCACGTAAGCCCGCCGCGACGCCATCGCCCGTGGCCGATGCCGGGTTGGTGGACGATCGATACACCTGGCCGATGCCGCCGGTAGCGATCACGACGGACTTCGCCAGGGCCGCTCCGATGCCGTCACGGGTGCCCTCGCCGATGACGTGCAAGGTGACTCCACAGACCGGCCCTGGCCTCCCGTCGGAGTCAGGAACAGACGTCAGCAGGTCCACCACCATGGCGTTCTCGATGACCTCGATGCGTGGGTCGGCGTTCACGGCCTCCAGCCGCGCCACGAGCGCGCGCGAGATCTCTGCACCCGTGGCGTCTCCGCCTGCGTGCGCAATGCGGTCGCGGTGGTGTCCTCCCTCGCGAGTGAGGGTCATGCCGCCAGTGGAATCGGTGTCGAACTGCGCGCCACGCTCCACGAGTTTGCGCACCCGGTCAGGGCCCTCTGTGACGAGTGCCCGCACGGCGGCCTCAGAGCACAGGCCAGCGCCCGCCTCGAGCGTGTCGACGAGGTGCTCTTCTGGCGTGTCTTCTGGGTGCATTGCGGCAGCGATTCCGCCTTGAGCCCATACGGTGTTGCCCGAGCTGAGCGCCCCTTTGGTCACGATCAGCACGCGATCGACCTTGCGGCGCAACTCGAGTGCCGTCGTCAGTCCAGCGATGCCGGAACCGACCACAATCACGTCGACCGTGGTGGTCCACCCCGGCGCGGGGGCGGACAACTTCTGCACATAGCGCGTCATGGCCACAGCCTAGGCCTGCCGCGCTGCCTCGCGTCATGGACGGCCTCGGAAGCGCGAACGGGACAGGAACGTGAGGGGCCGGGCCTCGCAGGCCCAACCCCCCACGCCTACCCCTCACTGGTGGTTAGCGCCACCAGCCCCCGAAGCCGAAACTGTAGTGCTTCATGGGGGAGTACCAGGGCTGAGACCACCCGAAGCCGTGGCCTGCGCTTCCTGCCCAACTCCAGCCGCCGTGGCCCCAGCCGCCGTGGCCCCAACCGCCGTGGCCCCAACCGCCGTGGCCCCAGCCACCGCCGTGCGGCCAGCAGGCCTTGCCGGGGTACCAGCCCCACGTGCACGGAGGCGGGCACGGCTTGCCAGGCCCGCACGTCGGCGGCTCTACCTCGGCGGCGATGAGTTCACCCACACCCCAGTGCGCGGTGGATTGATATCCAAGCCCCGTGGGGTCCGCCCAGTTGCGGATGGCCGTGCGTGCGCCATCGGTGGCGTCATTGACCTGGAAGTCCAGGCCGTGGAACGTCCCCGCGCCGCCGTACTCGAGCAGGCTGATGGCCGCCTCGACCACGTAGCCGCCATCCACGAGCGCGGTGGCTGACTCGAGGCGCGCGGCCTGGGTCGCCTCGTCGCCGGTGCCAAAGGAGACCACGTTGTCGGCGTTGATCCGAATCTGCGTATCGTCTGGCCGGTACGAACCGTTCTTGGTGTTGCCAGCATCCACGAAGATCTCCACCGAGTCCTGTGTCCACGGGTCGGAGCCGGTGAGGTCGACCGTCGGGTCCGCCACCTCTGCCAGGACGTATAGCGTGTCGTCCTTCCACAGGGTCCGCACCGTCGCAATGGCGCCGTCAGTGCCGCTCACCTGCTTGTCCGTGGTGATGGCGTTGGCGTCCTCCCACACCTCGTCAATCGCTCCGTCGATGGCGGGCTCCTCCGACGCCTCCTCGACTTCCACGAAGGACAGCGCCTCGATCAGCGTGAGCGTGCCGAGCACGCCCTCCGAGTTCCAGCCGGCACTCCCGCCGTCTGACAGCACCCTGACGTCGAACAACAGGGCACCGCCCTCGGCGGCGTCCGTCAGCGGGAGGTGGGCCACCACGGCATACCCGGAATCGGTCTCGGTGACCTCGGCGGCCACGTCGCCCGTGCCGTCACGGTTCACCGCGTAGACCGCGTCGCCCACCTGGAACTGGACTTCGTCGCCAGCCGACGCCGTAGCGTCGTCCGCCTCCACGTAGACCGTGAGGTGGTCGCTCGCCCAGCGCGACTGGAACGCTCCGCCATCGAAATCGATGAGGGGAAGGCGGTCCCACACGGGCGAGTCCACAGCGTGGCCGTCGAGCCCAACGGTGCCAGCGAACGAGTTCGCAGACCGTAGCCGGGCAGGCAGGTCACCATCGACGATGCCGTAGTAGGCGGGCTTTGCCTGAAGATCGTCGTCGAAGACGAGCGGACCGCCGTTGTCGTCACGCCAGCTGCGAGCGTCGTACAAACCCCACACCGTGACCGCGTACAGGTCATCTGCGTGCGCCCTGAAGATGTCGAAGGCCTGCTTGTAGTAGTAGCCCTGGTCGATGAACTTGGCCTCCGACTCCGGAGTTCCCGTCGGCACATCGAACTCCGTGACCGCCTGCGTGACGGGCAGGTCTGCGAAGTCGCTCAGCGCCGCCTCAACGTTCTCCACTGGGTAGGCGAGGTTGAGGTGGAACTGGTGACCCACCCCGTCAACGGGCGCGCCGCGATCCAGCAACCTCTCCACGAGGTCGTGGTAGCGAGCCCGCTTGCCTGCCTGCTCGGTGTTGTAGTCGTTGATGAACAGCGTCACCGGGCGGTCCGCCGCGGGGTCGGCATAGACGTCGTTGAACGCCTCGTCGGCGTAGGCGAACGCGTCGTCGATGAACTCCTCGCCCAAGACGGCGTACCAATCCGAGCGGCGCAACCCGTCGGCGTACTCACCCGAATCGGAGATCACCTCGTTGACCACGTCGAATGCCACCAATGGGTTGGTGTCAGAGCCGAACAGCCCGTACTCGTCGCTCAGGTACTCCGCCACGTTGAAGATGTGGTCGCGCATCCGTTGCCGTAGCAGATCCTGGTCTGCGGGATCGGAGGTGAGCGGCGTTCCGTCCTCGTGCTGGAAGAAGAACTCGGGCGTCTGGCTGTGCCACACGAGCACGTGCCCATAGACCGGCAGGTCGTTCGCCTGCGCGAAGTCCATGAGGCCGTTGATCTCTGCGGCATTGGGCGCCCAGTTGCCGTCGGCATCGTAGAACGCCTCTGGCTTCATGTAGTTCTCTGGCGTGATTTGCCCGAAGTGCCTCAGCAGCAGTTCCGCCGATGCACCGGTGGTCTCCCTGCTGTCGATCGCGACACCGATGGGGAACGGCACGTTGTCCTTGATCGGCGGCAAGTCCTCAATCACCACCGGGTCGGGCACCTGGACCTGAACGTCGTCGATGTAGAAGTCGGACGTGTTGGTCCCCGAGTACGCCGTCTCGAAATACAGGAGGGCCGTGTCGAATGCGGCGGGCGTGAAGCGCGCCGTCACCTGCGTCCACCCGGAGTTGGTGATCCCGGTGAACTGAGCGATGGTGTCGAACGAGTCGGAGCCGTCGGTGGTGCGTTGCATCGACAGCCACACGTCGTCCGTCGCCTGGCCGTCTGCGAACCGCACCCATGCGGACAGCTCGACCGGCGCGCCGGGCGTGAGCAGTTCGCTCACGTCGATGCCGATGCCGGAGCCCTGGCTCACGCGGTCGGTGATCGCCGCCGACTGGCTGCCGCCGTTGGCGTATTCGGTGGAGAGGGACACCGTGGGGGCACCCTCGCCGTTGTCGCGCGGACCCCAGCCTCCCAGGTCGGTCTCGAAGTCGTTGGCGATCAGCACGGTTCCTGGCGGCGGTCCCACTGGGCCTCCACCGTCGTCGCAGTTGTCGCCGTCTGCCGTCACCACGATGTCGTCCACGTAGTACGTGTAGTCGGTGATGCCGTCGATGTCGTCAGTGCCGATGTAGACCTGGAGGTCCGCCGCAACTGCGTCGTCCGGCACCGTGTAGGTGCCTGAGACGGTCGCCCAACCCGACGAGTCGACGGTGGTGTTGCCCACCCACGTGTAGTCGGGCTTGACCACGAATCGCACTCCTGCCGCGTCGGTGGCGTCCGCACCCAGCTTGACGCGCATCGACAGGTGATAGGTGGTTCCAGGAGTCAGGTAAGCGGCGGGGCTCTGCAGGCCCTCATAGTCCGCAGCGCGTCCCGCGATCTCCAGCACCTTGGTGTCGTCGTCGACCACCGTGAGCGCCGGCCCGCCAGAAGCGGCCCAGTCGCCGGTGGTGCCGTCCTCGAAGTCGATGCTCGCTACGGGGATCACGTCCGGCACACACTCTGGCGCATCGGCGGTCTTGGTGACCACGATGTCGTCCACGTAGTACGTGTAGTTCTCGAGCCCGGCGATGTCGTCGGTCCCGATGTACGCCTGCAGCTCGGTGGGGTCGGCGTCGGCAGGAATGACGATGCTTCCGGTCACCTCGGTCCAGCCAGCACCGTCAATGGTCGTGTTGCCGATCCACGTATACGCGGGCTTCATGACGAACCGGATGTCGGTGGTCTCTGTCACCGCGGCGTCGAGCTTGGCGCGCATCGTGAACTCATACGTGGCGCCCGGCTCGAAGATGCCGGTGGCGCTCTGGATCCCCTCGTAGTCGGCGGCACGGCCGGCTATCTCGAGAACCTTGGTGTCGTCGTCGACCACGGTCAGGGTGGCCCCGCCAGAGGCGGTCCAATCCCCCAGCGTGCCATCCTCAAAGTCGACTGACGAGACAGTTTCTGGTGCGGCTGCTTGGGCGGCTGCGGGAATGGTCACCGCGACCACCAGTGCAATCAGACCTGTGATCACCGCTGTGGAATGAAGCCTTCTTCTCATGACTGTGCTCCCGTGTCAGCATCGTTGCGTGAACCGTGAGACGTCCTCAGCGTGGGGCTGCTCTAGCGTCAAGACAGGACCCCGTCGTCCCATGGAAAACGATATCGAACTGGACAATTGCCGCAACTCGGGACAGAAAATGACCTGTCAACCAGGGATGACGGCGGGAGTCTGGCTAGGAAAGGTCCGGGCCCGGAGTCGTCGGGAGCTGGTCGGTCTTGTACGCCCGCCAGCCGCCGGACCTGAAGTCATGAATCGGCAAGCCCGATGGTTCAAGACCCGAGTCGACCGGAACCCTTCCTGGCTCATCGCACACATCCATGACGCGATTCGCGGCGTCAACGAACACCACGTGCGGCTCGTACTGGTGCGCCTCCTCGTCGCCGATAAGGCCATAGGCGATGACGATGACCAGGTCTCCCTCGTGAACCAAGTGCGCGGCCGCGCCGTTGATGCAGATCACGCCGGTATCGGGCTCCCCTGGGATCGCATACGTGGTCACGCGTGAGCCGTTGGTGACGTCCACCACGTCCACCTGCTGGCCCGGCAGCAGGTCCGCGGCCTCCATGAGCGTGGCGTCGATCGTGATCGAGCCCACGTAGTGGAGATCCGCCTGGGTGACGGTCGCCCGGTGAATCTTGGAGATCATCATGGGCCGCTGCAGCGTCTTGAAGGTCATGCCGTACCTCTCACCTGTCTACGCGTCCGCCACGCCCTCGCGCGGGCCGACGCGCGCTATCACGTTGTCGATGAGGCGCGTCCCGCCCACACGGGCGGCCACCGCGATCACCACGTCTCCACGGTAGTCTCCCTCCACTGCCACGGCGGACACAGGGTCCATCGCGCCGATGTAGTCGGGCGTCACCGTGGGTACCTCGGCGAACGCGGCACGCGCCACGGTGAGGGCGAGCGACAGCGGTCCGCCTTCCGCGAGCACCTCCTCCGCCTCCGCCAACGCGCGAGACAGGACCAGTGCGTCGGCGCGGTCGGCCTGCGACAACTGCACGTTGCGGCTCGACAGCGCCAGCCCGTCTGCGTCGCGCACGGTCGGCACCGCCACAATGTCGACGGGCACATTGAGGTCGCGACACATCGTGCGAATGGCGATCACCTGCTGCGCGTCCTTCTGTCCGAAGTACGCCACATCGGGCCGGGTCAGGTGCATCAACTTGAGCACCACCGTCAGCACCCCGTCGAAGTGACCTGGACGATGTTCGCCCTCAAACACGTCGTTGATGGTGCCAGCCGACACGGTCACGATGGGGGCGCCACCTGGGTAGACGTCCTCGACTGAGGGCGCGTACACGACGTCCACGCCGAGCGGTTCGAGTAGGGCGGCGTCCGCGTCGAGGTCGCGCGGGTAGCGCTCAAGGTCCGCGTCGTCGTCAAATTGGAGCGGATTGACGAACACCGTAACGACCACCTGGTCGGCCGCTTCACGCGCGGCGCGCACGAGCGCGAGGTGCCCCTCATGCAAAGCACCCATCGTCATGACGACGGCGCGGCGGCCATGCTTCTTGCCCGAGCCTGCGGGCTCGATCTCGGCCAGTTCGACCGCAGTGTGAACGATGCGCATGTCAGTTCTCTCCCAGAGCGGCGATGACCGCCGCGTAGTCTGCCGGGCCGAGGCGGCCAGAAGTCAGGGCGATGTCGGCCGTGGCGTGCGCCATGGCGCGGTAGGCGTGGGCCGCCTCGGGCCGCGCGGCGAGCGCAGCCATGTGAGACGCGACGGTTCCTGCGTCTCCCCTCACCACCGGTCCGGTGAGCGTCGTCACGGCGCCTGGCGCATCGGCGAGCGCGCCGTCGATGGAGGCGTGAACGAGCGGCCCGAGCAGCCTGCCTGGGTCCTCGACCCCCGCATCGGAGAGCAACGCGGCCGCTTGAGACACCAAGGTCACCACGTGGTTCGCGCCGTGCACCAGCGCCGCATGATAGAGCGGACGGGCCGCATCCTCCAGCACGATCGGCTCACCACCCATCTCCACGACAAGCGCCTGGGCGATCGGCAGGAAGGCGGCTGGTGCGGTGACCGCGAAGGTGGCTCCCACCATGCGGTCCAGGTCCAAAGAGGTGCCCGTGAACGTCATGGCCGGGTGTATCGCCAACGGGATCGCACCAGCACGCGCGGCGGCGTCGAGAGCGTCGAGCCCCAACCGCCCGGAGCAGTGCGCCACCAGCAGGCCCCCACGCCACGCCCCCACCGATGCGAGCCCTTCAACGAGTTCCGTGATGGCGTCGTCTGGAACGGCAAGGAACACGAGCTCACTCCGGCGCACCACCTCCTCGACGTCCATACGCGGCACTCCTGCGAGCATCGTGTCAATGCGCGTGACGGACGCTTCCGACACGCCTGAAGCGCCGACAACCGCGTGCCCCGCGAGTCTCAGCGAAGCGCCAAACGAGGCGCCCACCTTGCCTGCACCCACGATCCCAACGGTCAGCCGGCCGGGCTTGGAGGGGCTATTCGGCGCCGTCAAGGAGCCCGACCTTCTGCATCCACTGTTCCGGGGTCTGCAACCTCCGCCTGGCCCTCGCCCTACGCGCCTGAGCTGTGAGCAGATCCATGGCGTCCGCCACGTCGAGGTGCTGCGCCACGGGCCGCACCACTCCCTTGGTGGAGTGCACTGCCACGTCGGCGAGACCGAGCGCGCGCTGGATCGGGCCTTGCTTGAGGGCGAGTGACTGCGTGCGCTCGTGCGGAACCACTATGAGTTCCTTCACGAGCCAACCGCGCCGAATGAACAGTGCCGTCTCGGTGGCAAGCACGCCGCGAAAGCGGCGCTGCAACGGGTCAACCCACTTGGCCGACACCGGCGCAGTGATGAACCCACCATCGGCACCCCTGCCCGAGAGGGCGCGAGACACGGTGCCCTCTGGATCGGGGTCGCCCAAGTCTGGCAAGACGGTCCATAGTGCGGTGAGGGCGTCCTCTCGCGTGCCAACGGGCAAGAACGTCGAGACCGCCTGCTGGTCGTCTTGATATCCGGCCACGTTGACGACGATCTGCCACCAGTCGCGCCCACGCCACAACAGCGACTGCTTGAAGTGCACGGCCTGAACGCGGCCGGGGGGCACGGTCTGCTTGCGCGTCTCGAGCAGTCCGTGCGCGATGCGGACGCCGTCGGAAGAAATGCCCAGACGGAAGTTAATGCCACGGTTCAGGGTCGCCAGCGAATACGAAATCATGCCGGCGCCAGCCGAGATCACACCCACGAGCCCGCCACTGAGCAGCGCACCCACGATGTCGACCTCTGGCACCAGGATTGCGACCCCCACCGAACCTGCGACGAGGATCACGACCATCACCGCCGACACGATGGTGCCCCACGACAGCAGGAGCGAGGCAAGCAACCTTGGCACTGGAACGGCGACCAGCAGCCGTTCCTCGGCCGCGGCGACGGCGGTGCGGGCGGAGCCAGGCGTTGGCGCCAATCGGAAGTGCTCCAACTCTTGTCGCAGTCCCCCCTCGTGTGGCTGCCGATCGCCGTCGCCGTGACGCGCCGCCATCTCGGCACGGTAGCCAGCGGCCAACGACAGGATCTCGTTGCGCAACGCCTCGGCATCGGCCAATCGCAAATACTCCAGGGATATCCCCGACTGCGCTCCGCCAGCCACCTCCACAGTGATCTTGGCAAAGCCGAAAATGCGGGCGATCAGCGGCTGCACCACGTCGACGGCCTGCAGCCGGTCCAGACGCGCCTGCCGCTGCTGGCGAAACACCAATCCCTTGCGCTGCTCAATCGCCTCGTCCGTGATGCGAAAGGTGTGAAACTTCCAGGCGAGGAACCCGAAGACGACCACCAGGATCCCGATGCCGAGCGCCCCCAAGGCCAGGAATGGGATCGGCACATCGCCGTCGGACCCCGTGTTGGACCAATTGTTCAAGAACCAGTAGCCGCCAATACCTGCGATCGCCGCCCACCCGCCGAGCAACGGCGACACGGGGTGCACGTGCGTCCACTCGCGTGGCGCCGAGTAGACCTGGTCCGACGCGCTCACAGCCCCGCCAGACGTGCCTCGCCCCTCGACGTGAGGCGGTCCCTCAGCCGGGCAGCGTCGTCCGCAGGGACGCCGTTGAGCGAGGCGTCTGTTCCGGGAGAGGCGGTGTGCAACTGCACACTCGCGATGCCGAAGGCCCGCGCGATGGGCCCGGAGTTCACTTCGACGTACTGCATGCGGCCATACGGCACCACGGTGACGGAGCGCCAAAGGCGACCGCGCTTGACCAAGAGGTCGTCCTCGCGTTCCGCCCACCCATGCGCGAGCACCAGGCGCACGCCAATCCACGCGCACCACGCGGCGAGAAGCAACAACGCAGCGGTAATCCACCACATGCCATTCCAGACCAGGAGCGCAAGGATCACCGTGGCCACCAGGGGAGGCACGAACACCACGGCGATGACAATGAGACGTACGGGGATGAGTCGTCGCGACGCGGGTGTCCACACCATGTCTTCAGGGCTATACCAGGTCATGTTGCTAGTGTGCCATCCCGGCCTCGGCCGAGTCGCTACCCTCGTCATCCTCGTCATCGGGACCGATGCGACACCAGCGCTCGGCAACCACTCCAGCGACCAACATCACCAGCCCGCCCAGGGCGGCAAGGGCCGCTGCGAGGGCCGCCTCCCTGCGAGGCGTGTGCGACCAGTCGGGCAGCAGAGCAGCCGCGTACCCGGCATAGAAGCCTGCGAGCAGCGCGCCCGCGTAGGCGCACGCCTGCCCCAATACGGCCGTGCGCACGGCTCGCGTAGGGTCCATGCGCCGACGACCCACCCGAACCAGCCGCACCGTCCAGCCCGCCCAGAGCACCACCGCACCAAGCACGACGCCGACCACCAGTGTGGTCCACGGAACGTCGATCGGGCTTGCCCCACTGCTCCGGGCGAGCGTGGACACGCCCCACCCCAACCCCGCGGTGATGGCCGTGGTCGCCGCGAGCACCTTGCCTCGTAGCGGTTTCACGAGAGCCTTCCCCTCACGGGTTCACGTCCTTCACGCGGTAGCGGAAGGAGTCTTGGCTGGCCACGGATCCGCAACGAGCGTCACTGACTGAGCCATCGCGCGAGCGAGCTCGGCGATCGGGCCCACTCCCGGCATTTGCGCATCGGGTTCCAGGTGCGCCCACGGCACCAAGACAAAGGCACGGCCCTTGGCCCGCGGGTGCGGGAGCGTCAGATCCGGCGTCTCTCCCACTGCGCCGTCGAAATCAACGATGTCGATGTCGAGGGTGCGCGGGCCATTGGCCTCGGTGCGCTCGCGGTCGTGCACAATCTCAAGACCATGGCAGGCGCCGAGCAGCTCGCGAGGCGACATCTCCGACTCGATCCGCACCACGGCGTTCAAGTAGTCGGGCTGCGGCGGCCCGCCATCGGGTGCCGACTTCACGAGCGCCGACGTCTTCAGCACGCGTATGCCGGGTATGCGCCCCAACTCCTCGACCGCCTCGCGCAGGGTCTGCTCCACATCGCCGACGTTGCCGCCCAGCGCGAGCAGCACTGGCACGGGACGCACCGGCCGCTGATCGAACTGATCGGACATGGGCGGCTGAGCATCGAAGGCGAGCGGGTCGTCCGGCATGCCGGCAGAGGACCCGATGCGCTTGTCGGCCCACAGCCCGCCGGTGCGCACGTCCCTGCGGATCGTCACGGATACGTCCTTGAATTCGACATGCAGCGGGGCCTGCGGCTTGTGAACTCGCACGTCCACACAGAACACCCCGTCCATCTCAAGCACCGCAAGCGCGATGTGCTCAGCGACCGTCTCGATGAGTTGCGACGGGTCGCCTGCAAGCACCTCCGCTGCGCGATCCGCGATCGTCGAATAGTTGATCGCACGAGACAGGTCGTCGTTCGCCGCGGCGGCGCGCGTCGAGACGTGGGCAACCACGTCGGCCTTGAAGACTTGGCCCGTCTCCCGCTCGCTCTCCAACACCCCGTGGTAGCCATTCACCCGAATGCCCTCCACGGCAAGGCGGTCGAGTTCGACGCCGGAGCGCATGTACGGGGTCGACATCCAGGTCATGGCTTCATCGTGTCGCCTTTGCGGCATCTTGCCAAGCGGACACGACCGCGATTGCGTCACACGCCGAGCGTGCATCGTGAACTCTCACGGCCCAGGCTCCCGCCGCGGCCGACAGCGTCGTCACGGCCGTCGTGGCGTGCTCCCGACGCTCGGGGCCTGCCTCCTCGTCCGGGTGACGCGAGATCGCGGCGCCCAAGAAGCGCTTGCGAGAAGCGCCGATCAAGACCCTTCGCCCGGCCGACCATTGCCCCAGGTTCGCCAGCAAGGGCCAGTTCGAGTCACCGACCTTTGCAAAACCAAGCCCGGGGTCGAGCACGATGCGGTCCTCACTCACGCCCGCGCGCACCAGCGCGTCGACGCGGGCGGCCAGCTCCGCCGCCACCTCAGCCACGACGTCGTCGTAGCGGTCGCGATCGTCCATCTCCGTACTGTGCGCACGCCAATGCATCGCCACATAGTCGACGCCGGTGTCCGCCGCGACGTAGGCCATGCGTTCGTCGGCGAGGCCCCCTGAGACGTCGTTGATGAGGCACGCGCCCGCCTCGACAGCCGCGGCAGCCGTTGCGGCCCGCATCGTGTCGATGCTGACCGGAATGCCCTCGGCGGTCAACGCGGCAATGACCGGCAGCACGCGGGCCTGTTCCTCCCGGGGGGCGACCCGCTGCGCGCCAGGGCGGGTGGACTCGCCGCCCACGTCCACGATGTCGGCTCCTTCTTCGACGAGTGCAAGCCCGCGCGCAATCGCGGCGTCGGCGTCCAGGTAACGACCGCCGTCGCTGAACGAGTCGGGGGTGACGTTGAGCACGCCCATCACGAGCGTGCGGTCGGCGTGCGGGAGACGCGGCGCTGGAGTCGCCGGCATCGGCTACTTCCCGACGATGAGGCTCATGGCCTCTGCGCGCGTGGCGCCGTCGCGCATCACGCCTCGCACGGCCGAGGTGACGGTACGCGACCCAGGCTTGCGCACGCCGCGCATCGACATGCACAGGTGTTCCGCCTCGACCACCACGATCACGCCGCGCGCGCCCAGTTCGGCGACGAGGGCATCGGCCACTTGAGTGGTGAGGCGCTCCTGCACCTGAGGGCGCTTAGCGAAGACGTCGACGAGCCGCGCGATCTTGGACAGGCCCGTGATGCGGCCATCTGTTCCGGGGATGTAGGCGACGTGGGCCACTCCGTGAAACGGCACCAGGTGGTGCTCACACATGGAATACAACTCGATGTCCTTGACCAGGATCATCTCCTCGTGCCCCAACTCGAACACGGTGCTGAGCACGTCGGCAGGGTCTTGAGAGAGCCCCGCAAAGAACTCCTCGTAGGAGCGCGCCACGCGGGCGGGCGTGTCACGCAAGCCGTCTCTGTCGGGGTCTTCGCCTATCGCCGCGAGAATCTCGCGCACCGCCGCCTCGATGCGTGCAATGTCGATGCGTCCGTCGCCTGGACGCGGCGGCTCATCGTCCACAGGAGGGCTGGCGTGGCGCTCGCTCACACGACGCTCCTAGGCCTCATCCGAAGCGCCGGGCGAGCCGCCAGCAATGGTGTCCCTCGGCTCCGTGCGGCGCGGCGCTGGAGCCTTAGCGATGCGGCGCTTGGGAGTGCGCTTGGGCGCCCACTCACCACTGATCCACTTTGAACGCTCCGGAGCCTTCTTGACCTTGGCGAAGATCTCCTTCAGCTCTGCCTCGTTGAGGGTCTCCTTTTCAAGCAGTTGCTCCGCAAGAGTGTCGAGCAGAGCGCGGTTGGACGTGAGGGCCTTGGTGGCCTCCTCCATGGCGTGATCCATGAGTTTGCGGACCTCCGCATCCACCACAGAGGCGAGTTGCTCCGAGTACTCGCGCCCGTGCCCCATGTCGCGACCAAGGAACACCTCGCCTGAACTGCCCGCAAGCCGGACGGAGCCGATCTCGGTGGACATGCCAAATTCGGTCACCATCTGCTTGGCGATCTCGGTGGCCTGCGAGATGTCGTTGCTCGCTCCAGTGGAGGGGTCCCCGAAGACCACCTCTTCTGCCACGCGTCCACCCATTGCATAGGCGAGGTTGTCGAGCAGCTGGTTGCGCGTCTTCGAGTAACGGTCCTCGACCGGCATCACCATGGTGTAGCCCAGAGCGCGGCCACGCGGCAGGATCGTGACCTTGGTGACGGGGTCCGTGTAGTTCATGGCGGCCGCTACCAGCGCGTGGCCGCTCTCGTGATACGCCGTCACCGACTTGTCGTGATCGTTCATCACGCGCGTGCGCTTCTGCGGGCCTGCGATGACGCGGTCGATGGCCTCATCAAGCTCAGTGTTGCCGATGGTGGTCGCACTGCGGCGCGCGGTCAGCAGGGCGGCCTCGTTCAGCACGTTCGCAAGGTCGGCGCCAGTGAAGCCTGGAGTGCGCTTGGCGACGGCGTTGAGATCCACTTCGGGGGCCATGGGCTTGCCCTTGGCGTGCACCTCGAGCACCTTGAGTCGGCCCTTGAGGTCCGGCGCATCCACGCCGATCTGGCGGTCAAAGCGCCCGGGACGCAGCAGCGCTGGGTCAAGGATGTCTGGCCGGTTGGTCGCGGCAATCATGATGACGTTCGTGCTGATGTCGAAGCCGTCCATCTCCACCAGCATCTGGTTGAGGGTCTGCTCGCGCTCGTCGTGACCGCCGCCAAGACCTGCGCCTCTGTGGCGTCCCACCGCGTCGATCTCATCCACAAAGATGATCGCGGGGCTGTTCTTCTTGGCCTGCTCGAAGAGGTCGCGCACGCGGCTCGCGCCCACACCGACGAACATTTCGACAAAGTCGGAGCCGGAGATCGAGAAGAACGGCACCCCCGCCTCGCCGGCGACGGCGCGGGCCAACAGGGTCTTTCCCGTTCCAGGCGCGCCGTACAGCAGTACGCCCTTGGGGATCTTCGCCCCGACCGCCTGGAACTTGGCGGGGTTCTCCAGGAACTCCTGAATCTCCCTCAGTTCCTCGACGGCCTCTTCTGCGCCGGCCACATCGTCGAACTTGACCTTCGGGGTGTCGGCAGTGACCTGCGTGGCCTTCGAACGGCCAAACTGCATGATCTTGCTGCCGCCGCCCTGCATGGAGCTCAGCAGGAACCAGATGAGTCCGAGGAACAGCAGCAGGGGCAGGATGTTGAGCAGAAGCGACTGGAGGAGCGATCCACGCGGCACCACGGAGTCATACCCGAGTTCCGGATTGGCGGCCTTCACTGCCGCGACTACCTCGTCGCCCTGCGGCTCGACGTAGAAGAACTCGATGAGGGCGCCGCCATCGATCTCGTAGTGGGCCAACACCTCGGGAACCGTGTCCCCGAGCGTGACTTGCACCTTCTGGTCACCGTCCGTGACCTCCACCTGGTTTGCCGCGCCAGACTCGAGTACCGCCAGGCCCTCGCTGGTGTCGACGCGCGTCACCGGAGTCCTCGTGGCAGCGGAATAGGCAAAGACGGCGATCGAAATCACCGCGAGAGCCAGGAACAGGTATGACCAGCGCAGTCTTCTCATGGTGACCACGACTTTACGCGAGTCGTGGCGGCGGATGACCAGGTTTCGCGCTCAGCGCGACATGCCGGTGGCGAGCAGCCGCTGCCGTGTAGACGATGCGGCGAACAGTTCTGACCGGGCGAGGGCGCGACACGCCAGTTGTTGGTTGCCTCTATGGTGCGTCAGATTCACCCGCGGTCAGTAACGTTCACCACCTTCTCCCGCAGACCATGCCGGGGCTGCGATCTGGCTGCAAGAGCGGCCCTCACATCCTCTACCACCCGCGTCCCCGCCGGTAGCACATCTGAGTAGGTGAATCTCAAGACCTTGAGTCCCCAGGCGATCAATGATCTGTCACGCCCCCTGTCTGCCGCAAAGGCCTCCCAGTCTGCGTGGTGTTCTCGACCATCGAGTTCAACCACAATCGCGTCTTCAACCACAAGGTCCACCCGGCCCACGCCGGGGATCGCGACCTGGCTCTCTACCCGGAATCCGGCATCGGTCAGAGCCCACCTCGCCACTGTCTCCAGGAGTGAGTCGGCCCGTGAGTCCGCGTACCGCTCCAACCAACGCCCTCGAGCCTTGGTACCGCGTCGTGTGAAGAACAGGTCACCCCGCTCAATGAGCCCCATCCGCAGCGCGCCATCCGCAGCAATCAGGTGATCGAGTGGCGTCAGGCAGTTGGACGCAACCTCCAGGGCCGTGGCGACAGTCGTGGCGGATACTCCGCAGCTCCTAGCCCGCGCGCTGGCGTCGGGCACCAGCCCTAATCGATGGATCACCACATCGCGCAACACACCGGACGTGGTCGCTCGGTGGTGGTCAACGCTGAGACATAGGTGAGGGCTGGCGGGCGACTCTCGCAGCGGCACTTTCCAGCGACGCAACAGCGACACACATGTCAGCCATCCGCCTAGAGCGGCGACCACGACCGCATCCTGGGCAGTCCCGTGCAAGGCGAGCACGCCGCGAGTCGGGCGAGACACTGCTCCACACTTCACAGCCCGGTGAAGGGATGAGGGCGACATTCCTGCCTCGATGAGGGACTTCCAACGCGCAGCTCCGCCTTGCTCTGCGAGTGCCTGCTCGAGAGCTCGCAAGGTAGCCGCACTCACCATGGCGCCATCTTCGACTTGGCAGTGCTGCTGGACTCGCGAACCAGTACGACTCCGGGGACGTCGCCGCCCCGACAGGCCTGGGTACGACGCGCTGGCGGGGCTTGCTTCCCTTCTGAGCTCGCCCGGTGCTGAGTCCGCCCGGTGCTGAGTCCGCCCGGTGCTGAGTCCGCCCGGTGCTGAGTCCGCCCGG
>NZ_JADQBF010000114.1 GCF_016278775.1 Demequina sp.
CAGAAGGCGTGCGCTGGTCGCTCGCAGAGGAGAACTGATGGCAGGCAATTAGAAGCGCCCAGGCGCCACGCGACGGATCAAGAAGGGACCCAGCGCCGGCACCGGCGGCAAGGGCCGCAAGGCGCTCGAAGGCAAGGGGCCAACCCCGCGGGCCGAGGATCGGCCCTACCACAAGGCGTACAAGGCGAAGCAGGCATCCGAGACCGCCGCAGAAAAGCGGGCGGGCGCTCGCGGCGGCGGACCCCGTGACAGGACGTCTAAGGCCGACGACGTCATCATCGGCCGCAACTCCGTGTTGGAGGCGCTGCGCGCCGGCCTTCCCGCCAACGTGTTGCTCGTGTTCGAGCGTGTGGATGCGGACGACCGCATCACCGAGATCGTCTCGAAGGCGGTCGAGCGCGAGATCGAGGTGCGGGAGGTGAGCAAGCCCGTGCTGGATCGGATTGCCGACGGCAGCCCTCACCAAGGCGTCGCGCTTGAGGTGGCTCCCTATGAGTACCTGCAGCCCGGCGACTTGCTCGAGGCACCGAGCCCCATCAGGCTGATTGCTCTTGACGGAATTCAGGACCCCCGCAACCTGGGCGCGATTCTGCGCTCAGCGGCTGCGTTCGGCGCGCACGGGGCTGTCATTCCCGAGCGCCGCGCAGCAGGGGTCACGGTGGCGGCGTGGAAGGTCTCTGCTGGGGCCGCGGCGCGGTTGCCGGTCGCGCGAGCGACCAACTTGGTGCGCGCCCTTGAGGACTACAAGAAGGCCGGACTCTTTGTGGTCGGCCTCGACTCTGACGGCGACGTGGAGCTCGCGGAGTCGAACCTGCTTGACGGACCGCTCGTCATTGTGGTGGGCGCCGAGGGAGCTGGCCTGTCGCGGCTCGTTCGCGAGACGTGCGACCAGATCGCATCGATTCCCATCTCGTCCGCCACGGAGAGCCTCAACGCCTCCGTCGCTGCGTCGATCGCCCTGTACGAGGCATCCAAGGCGACGGCGCGCTAGGTGGGGCGAGCGTGGCGCTCAGAGGGGCGCTAGGGGCGCTCGATCAGCCCCATCGTGATGAAAGCCTCCACGAGGCCCGCTTCGGCTGGCCCGGCGGCGACGAGGTCCGCGGTGGCCATCAGCTCTGGCGCCGAGCCATCGATCACCACGGATGTGCCGGCGAACTGAAGCATCTCGAGATCGTTGGGGCCGTCCCCGCAGGCCACGACATCGTGTCGCGATAGCCCGAGGTGGTCGAGCGCGACGGCGATGCCGGTCGCCTTGGTGACGCCCGCCAAGAACATCTCCCCTGCGCCCTCACCAAGGTCGCTGAGCGACGCAGGGATGACGTCGACGTCAGGGCCGATCAGGTCCCCGATGTCGCTTAGCGGCACCGGACCCGCGAACGATGTCACCTTCGAGGGCCGGATCAGGGTGAGGTCCTCTTGTACCGTCAGCGCGTCGAGGATGGCGTGCAGGCCCCTTGCGGCCTCAGGGCTCCGTGAGTGCCGTGCGTGCTCCGTCATCGCGTCCACCACCGCCTGGCGCGTGAACGTCGTGTCGGGGGTCTCCAGGATGTACATGCAGCCGTGCCTGTCCAACTGATCGAGCGCCCGTGCCGCGAGGTCATCCGAGAATCGCCGATCCAGCAGGATGTCGCCACCATGCTCGACGTAGGCGCCCGCCGTCGCCACGAACCCGTCGAACCCGGACCCGAGCACCTCGTCCGGCACCAGGGACAGCGGTCGACCCGTGCACAGGAAGACGAGGTGACCTCGGGATCGCGCGGAAGAGACCGCCTCGGCGTGCGCCGAGGGGACGACGCCGTGGTGGGCGTAGGTGCCGTCGAAGTCAAGGAAGAGCGCGCGCCGTCCGGGAGCGCCGCGAAGGGGCGGGCTTGTCACGTGGCTACTCGTCCGCCTCTGGTGCGGTCGACCTGGGGTTGGGCTTCGCGGTCACTGGCTTGCGGGTCGTTTCCCTGCGCACCTCGGGCGGCGTCGCGTCGTCAGGCTCAGGCATCCGACCCCACCCGTGGGTGTTGTCGTTCTCGTACGCGTCTCGAGTCTCGCCGTACACGGTGCCGACCTCTGCGGTGAGTGCGGGGAGCTCGGCAGTCATCTCGGCAAGCGTGCGGCCCAGGACGGCCTTCTCGTCGGCCTTGGTGGGCAGCACGTTCTTGACGTACGACGCGGTGGCCACCGGCATCGGCACGTCGTGGCCAGCAGATTCGGCGAGATACCAGCGGTGTTCCATGATCTCGTGGAAGATCTGCGCCGGTTCGAGTTTTCCTCGCAAGTCGCGAGGGACCGCTTTGACAGTGGGTTCGAAGATGTGGGTCAGCCACCGATGCGCGGCAAAGGTCTCCGTGTCGAGGTCGTCGGCACGATAGCTGGCGTATTCGTCTGAATGGATAGTGCTGAACTCGTCGACGTCGTTGAGCAGGCGTCTGGCCTGGTTTTCCTGCACGTCGAGCCCCGTGAGGCGCAAGAGCCTGCGCGAGTGGTGTCCCGCATCCACCACTTTGGGCCGGATGCGCACGGCCGTGCCGTCCGAGGTCTGCTCCATGTCGATCTCACCGACGTCAAAGCCCATGTCGTTGAGCGCCCTGACACGTTGCGACACCTCGTACGGCACGTTGGCCTCGATCGTCTCTGTTTCCGTCAGCGCACTCCATAGATCCACGTAGCGCTTGCGGATGCGCTCGCCGATCTCGAACGGGTCGATAGCCTCGTCGAGGTCCTCGCTTGCTTGGAGATCGAGAAGTTCTCCCGTGATGTTGGTGACGGCGATGTCGAGGTCGTAGTCGCGCTGACCGGCGGTGAGGCTGTGGTGCATGTCCCCCGTCTCGGCGTCTACCAAGTACGCGGAGAACTCCGACGCATCACGGCGAAAGAGCGCGTTCGAGAGCGACACATCGCCCCAGTAGAACCCGTTGAGGTGGAGCCGCACCAGCAGCACCGACAGCGCGTTGATGAGCCGCTTCACGGTGGACTTTCGCAAGCCCTGACTGAACAGGGCCCGGTATGGCAAGGAGAACGCCAAGTGCTCTGTGACGAGGGCGGCCGAGAGTTCGTTGCCTGCGCCGTCGACACGGCCTGCCACAACAGCAATGGGCCGCACGCAAGGGGCTCCCATGCGGCGAAGTTCGCTCAGCATCGAGAACTCGCGTTGAGCGATCTCGGGATTGGTCTCCTTGATCGCGAGCACGCCGTCGCCGTAACGCACAAACCGGACCACGTGGCGCGACAGGCCGCGAGGGAGCGCCGCGATGCGATCTTCCGGCCAGACCGAGAGCGGAACGGACCATGGGAGATTGATGAGCGACGCGTCGGCGGTCCCTGTAATGCGCAGTGGCATGAGTCAAGGGTAGGGGGTGCGCACGTGCGTCGGTACGCCCCACGCGTGCGAAAGGGCGGCCCGGAGAACCGGACCGCCCTTTCGCGTGTGCGGTGAACTACTTCTTCTTGGGCGATGCCTTCGTGGTCACGCCGCCGCTGCTCAGGCGTGCGCCGGAGGCTGCGGAGAACGTGTGCTGCTCGCCTGCACGAATGGTGACCCAGATGGTGTCACCCTTCTTGGGCACGTCGCGGGGGTCGATGCGCACGACCATCTGCGAGTCGCCTGCGGAGAAGTGGATGTCCTTGCTGTCGCCGAACTCGTTCGGCACCGAGCCGTAGACGAACGCGTCGGAACCGAGTTCTTCCACCACGTCGACCTCGACGGGGATGGCGCCCTCAGCGTTCGGGGCGGAGCGGTCGAGCGACTCTGGGCGGAAGCCAAGCACCACGTGGTTCTTGTCTTCGTCCTTGAGTCCAGCGATGACCTCGCGACCGAGCGGAACCTGGCCGCGACCGACCTGGGCTGCACCGTTGACCACCTGGTAGGTGCCGATGTTCATGGCGGGGGAGCCGATGAAGCCAGCAACGAACACGTTGGCCGGGGTGTCGTACATGTCGCGCGGGGTGCCGACCTGCTGGAGGATGCCGTCCTTCATGACGGCGATCCTGTCGCCCATGGTGAGCGCCTCGATCTGGTCGTGCGTCACGTAGACGGTGGTGACGCCGAGACGACGCTGGAGGGCGGCGATCTGCGTGCGCGTCTGGACACGGAGCTTGGCATCGAGGTTCGACAGCGGCTCGTCCATGAGGAACACCTGCGGCTGGCGGACGATGGCGCGGCCCATGGCGACGCGCTGGCGCTGACCACCGGAGAGTGCCTTCGGCTTGCGGTCAAGGTACTCGACGAGGTCGAGGATCTTGGCGGCTGCTTCCACGCGCTGGCGGATCTCTGCCTTGTCGACCTTGCCGATCTTGAGCGCGAAGCCCATGTTCTCGGCCACGGTCATGTGGGGGTACAGGGCGTAGGACTGGAACACCATGGCGATGTCGCGGTCCTTGGGCTGCACGTTGGTGA
>NZ_JADQBF010000047.1 GCF_016278775.1 Demequina sp.
CCTTGTTCGACTCGGCCATCTTGTGCATGTCTTCGCGACGCTTCACTGCGGCACCCAGGCCGTTGGAAGCATCGAGGATCTCGTTCATCAGTCGCTCGGTCATGGTGTTCTCACGACGCTTGCGCGCAAAGTCGACCAACCAACGTAGGGCCAGAGTGGTGGCGCGCACGGGGCGCACGTCCACGGGGACCTGGTAGGTAGCGCCACCGACGCGGCGGCTGCGGACCTCGAGCGCGGGGCGCACATTGTCCAACGCGCGCTTCAGCACGACGACGGGGTCTTGGCCGCTCTTCTCCTTGACGCCTTCGAGGGCGCCGTAGACGATCGCTTCAGCGGTCGACTTCTTGCCGTCGAGCAGCACCTTGTTGATCAGCATGGTCACGACGGGTGCGCCGAAGACCGGGTCAATGATGACGGGCCGCTTGGGGGCTGGTCCTTTGCGAGGCATTACTTCTTCTCCCTCTTCGCGCCGTAGCGGCTGCGAGCCTGCTGGCGACCCTTGACACCCTGGGTGTCGAGCGAGCCACGCACGATCTTGTAGCGCACACCAGGGAGGTCCTTCACACGACCGCCGCGCACGAGCACGATCGAGTGCTCCTGCAGGTTGTGACCCTCACCGGGGATGTACGCGGTGACCTCAATACCGGAGGACAGGCGCACACGTGCCACCTTGCGCAGAGCCGAGTTCGGCTTCTTGGGCGTGGTGGTGTACACACGGGTGCACACGCCACGGCGCTGAGGGCTGCCCTTGAGGGCGGGCGTCTTGGACTTGGACGCCTTGGGCGAACGCCCCTTGCGCACCAACTGCTGAATCGTAGGCACTGCTTCTCCGTCTGTTGAAACTGAACGCTTGTCATGTCGTCGGCCCGACCCCCGCGCCCGGGCGTGTCGCACCTTTTTGGTGGCGCCCAGTAAGGGCGCGCGTGAGGGCCCGACGACGCGGGCACGAGCATCAACGATACCTGGCGTCACGCCTGCCGTCAAAGCGGATGTTGTGCATCGCTTGGGCGGGGCGAGCGTGCGTCCCCAGCAGTTCATGATACAGGAGTCTGCGCGAGTCGCGGAGGCGCCTGGTCCAGGGCGTGGAAACACGCCTCGAGAGCCACGTCAACGTGCTCATTGTCCACGCGCGGGTTGCGGCAGGCTCAGTACAGATGAGCGTTGCGGCGCACGATCCACGCGATGATTCCAGAGCAGGTGACGATCGCCACGCCAGTCCACCACGCAAGAAACGTGACCATGTGAGGCCTCCCTCCGCCGTGCAGGTGGGGATGGCCTTCCTATCGGCCCCAAGCGCTCAAGTTTCAGTCGCGTGGGTGTCCTCTTTGTCACTCCCCTGACTCACGCACGAGGCCCCGACCGCCTAGTGGTGGTCGGGGCCTGTGTCGTGAGTGAACCTAGTCGCGCGGGAAGTTGAACTCCTCGAGACGCACGGCCTCGCCGGTGCCCTCAGAGAAGAACTGACCGTCCCACTCCTCGTAACCGAACGTCGGGAAGAGGTTCGCCTTGGCGTCTTCCGTCGGCTCGACCGTGGCGCCGCGGTAGCGGTACAGGCCGGTGCCGGCGGGGATCAGCTTTCCGAGGATCACGTTCTCCTTGAGGCCAAGCAACGGGTCCGACTTGCCGGACAGTGCAGCCTCGGTGAGCACGCGAGTGGTCTCTTGGAACGATGCGGCGGACAGCCACGACTCGGTCGCAAGCGACGCCTTGGTGATACCCATGAGCTCGGGACGGGCCGAGGCGGGCTTGCCGCCCTTGGTGACCGTCTCGCGGTTGAGCCTCTCGAAGCGCGCACGCTCCGCAAGCTCACCGGGAAGCAGGTTGGTCTCGCCAGCCTCAAGCACGGTCACGCGACGCAGCATCTGCCGCACGATGACCTCGATGTGCTTGTCGTGGATCTCCACACCCTGCGAGCGGTACACCTGCTGAACCTCGTCCACCAAGTGCTTCTGGGTGGCACGCGGGCCAAGGATGCGCAACACGTTCTTGGGATCGACCGCACCGAACACAAGCTGCTGACCGACCTCGACGTGATCGCCATCCTGCACCAACAGGCGCGACCGCTTGGTGACCGGGTACGCGATCTCCTCGTCACCGTTGTCTGGCGTGATGACCAGGCGGCGAGTGGACTCCGAGTCATCCACCTTGAGACGGCCTGCGACCTCCGCGATCGGGGCCTCACCCTTGGGGGTGCGGGCCTCGAACAGCTCTTGGACGCGGGGCAGGCCCTGCGTGATGTCCTCTGCCGAGGCGACACCACCGGTGTGGAAGGTACGCATCGTCAACTGCGTGCCAGGCTCACCGATCGACTGGGCCGCGATGATGCCGACGGCCTCGCCGATGTCGACGAGCTCGCGAGTGGCAAGCGAACGTCCGTAGCACCGGGCGCACGTGCCGACAGCCGACTCGCAGGTCAGGACGGAGCGGACCTTGACCTCTTCGATGCCGCTGGCGATCAGCGAGTCGATGAGGATGTCGCCGGCGTCGACGCCCGCCTTGGCGAGCACCGTTCCGTCAGCACCGACCACGTCGGAGGCGATCGTGCGTGCGAACACGGAGGTCGCCACCCGCTCGTGCCACTGAACGTTGCCAGCGGCGTCGCGCTCGATGATCGGCATGGTCAGGCCACGCTCAGTGCCGCAGTCGTCCTCACGGACGATGACGTCTTGAGACACGTCCACCAGGCGCCTGGTCAAATAGCCAGAGTCGGCGGTACGCAACGCGGTGTCGGCCAGACCCTTGCGGGCACCGTGAGTGGCGATGAAGTACTCGAGCACCGACAGGCCCTCGCGGTAGTTCGACTTAATGGGCCGCGGAATGATCTCGCCCTTCGGGTTCGACACCAGGCCACGCATACCGGCGATCTGACGCACCTGCATCCAGTTACCACGAGCACCGGAGCCGACCATCGTCTGCACCGTGTTGTACTCGGGGAACGCCTTGCGCATCTCGACGTCAACCTCATTGGTCGCACGCGTCCAGATCTCGATGAGCTCTTGACGACGCTCAGGGTTGGTGATCAGACCGGTCTCGTACTGGTCCTGCACCTTCGCGGCGAGCGTCTCGTAACGGTCCAGAATCTCCTGCTTGTTGGCAGGGGTCGCCACATCGCTGATCGCGATTGTCACGCCGGACCTGGTCGCCCAGTGGAATCCGGCGGACTTCAGGGCATCGAGCGACGCCGCGACCTCCACCTTCTCGTAACGTTCTGCAAGGGTGTTGACGATGTCGCCCAGCACCTTCTTGTCGGCGGTGCGATTGACGTACGGGAACGACACCGGCAGCAAGCCATTGAAGATCGCACGACCAAGGGTGGTCTTGAGGCTCATCGCCTCACCCTCCGTCCAGCCGTCTGGGGCTACCCAGTCGGCGGGCGGAATCGTGTCACCGTCGACGCGCAAGGTGATCTCGGAGCCGAGCCCGATCACGCCTGCGTCGAAGGCCATCAGGGCCTCCGATTCCGAGCCAAACGCGAGACCTTCGCCCTTCGAGCCTTCCTTCTGCAGCGTCAGGTGGTACAGGCCGATGATCATGTCCTGAGAGGGCATGGTCACCGGTCGGCCGTCTGACGGCTTCAGGATGTTGTTGCTCGACAGCATGAGGACGCGGGCCTCAGCCTGTGCCTCTGAGCTCAGCGGCAAGTGAACTGCCATCTGGTCGCCGTCGAAGTCGGCGTTGAAGGCGGCACACACGAGCGGGTGCAGGTGGATGGCCTTGCCCTCGACCAACTGCGGCTCGAAAGCCTGGATACCCAGGCGGTGAAGCGTCGGCGCGCGGTTCAGCAACACCGGGTGCTCGCGGATGACCTCTTCGAGGACGTCCCACACCTCCGGTCGACTGCGCTCGACCATGCGCTTGGCAGACTTGATGTTCTGCGCGTGGTTGAGTTCCACCAGTCGCTTCATGACGAACGGCTTGAACAACTCGAGTGCCATCTGCTTGGGAAGTCCGCACTGGTGCAGCTTGAGTTGCGGGCCGACCACGATGACCGAACGGCCCGAGTAGTCGACGCGCTTGCCCAGCAGGTTCTGGCGGAAACGACCCTGCTTGCCCTTGAGCATGTCCGAGATGGACTTGAGGGGACGGTTTCCTGGACCAGTGACGGGGCGACCGCGGCGACCGTTGTCGAACAGCGCGTCCACGGCCTCCTGCAACATCCGCTTCTCGTTGTTCACGATGATGTCGGGAGCACCGAGATCAAGCAGTCGCTTGAGACGGTTGTTGCGGTTGATGACGCGGCGGTACAGGTCGTTGAGGTCGGAGGTTGCGAAGCGGCCACCGTCCAACTGCACCATCGGACGCAGGTCCGGGGGGATGACGGGAACGGCGTCCAGGACCATGCCCACCGGGCTGTTCGTCGTCGTCAGGAACGCGTTGA
>NZ_JADQBF010000007.1 GCF_016278775.1 Demequina sp.
ACGATGTCGTGGAACTCGTCGATGTCGTCCACGGCCCCGCCAAAGCGGGTGCGGAGTCTGGTGGATGCGGGGTCGACCGGCTCGACAAGGGCGATGGCGCTGCCGACGTCGTCGGCGGCGTCCTCCGCCTCCTGCTCCGCCTCCTCCGAGGCCGCTTCCTCCGCGACCGTCTCGCCCGCGAGACCCTCGTCAACCTGCTCGATGATCTCTGGTGCTGGCGGCCACCACAGCGTCGGCGCCTCGACCGCCATGGCGCGCAGTGCGAAGGTGCTCCCCGTTCCCAGGGCGTCGGTGATGTGCGCGAGAGTGAGCGGACCCGAGCCCTTCAGCAGCGCCTCGCACAACTCGCGAGCGGGCTTGGTGAGATCGTCCGGGAGGTCGGGGGCTGTGACGTCGTCAGCGTCCATGCCGGTGACGGCGGCGACGAACATGCGGGCGAGCGCTACCGCGTCAACGCGCTCGCTGCGCCCGCGACCCAGGGCCGCCTGACTGCCCAGCTCGCCTTCGATGCCAAGCCCGGAGATTATGACGCGACCGCGCGGCGTGATCGTGATCGCCTGCGCCCGCATCATCCCGTGATGCACGCCTGTTCGCAGGGGAACGCTCAGGGTTGCGGCCGCCTCGCCGACGATGGCAGCGGCGGTCTCCGGCAGGAACGCCACCTGGCCGAGGAGGGCGTCGAGCCTGACCCCGGCAGGGCGTTCGCTGACCACGTAGTTGAGGCGATCGCCGTCCCGCGTCTCCGTCCCAGCCGCCAAGACGCGCGTGAGGCGGCGGTCTCGCACCACTTGGGCGCGGTGGGCGGCGCGAATCACGGAAGACGGCGCCAGGGAGGAGACGACGTGGACCGTCACGTCCTGATTCAGACGGAGGTCGCGCGCCACAAACACGGACGCGCCAGGAATGTCATACTCCTCGTCACGCACCAGCCGAAAACGGCGCCCGATCGTGTCTCCGGCCTGCACCATCACCCCTCTCTCGACTTTTCCGGCCTTCATCGTACGCGGCGCAGGCGGCGGTTCACCGCGCGCACCACGGCGTTCGCTTCTTCAACTCGCAGCAAGCGCGAAGCGACGCCGTACAGCACGGCCATGGCGCCAGCGATGCCGATGGTGAGTAGCCCGCTCACAGCGACCGCTTGTGCGCCTTCCTCGGCGTAGGTGCGCGGCGCGAGCATCATGAGCGCGACGCCGACGCCGGTGGCAGCAATCGCGGCAACGAGCGCCTTCGCATGGGTCACAAGAATGCGCCGACCGTCGACCCCAGCCAAGCGCCGACGCAATCCCCACAAGCGCAAGACCACGGCGACGGTGTTCGTCGCGGCCAAGCCCAGTGCGATGCCGCGCACCCACCACTGGGGCTCGGTGAAAGCCTGAATCCCGTACGCCACTGCGAGCCACGCGAGGGCCATGGGAATGTGAATGAGGAACACGGTGCGACCATCCTCGAGCGCGAAGTACGCCTGCCTGATCATGAGCGATGCGCCCAGCGGCACCAGTCCGATCACCATGAGGCGCAACACCCATGCGACGGCCTCGACCGACTCGGCCTGCACGGTGGGTGCCAGCACCCGTACCAAGTGGGGCGCAGTGACGGCCATGGTGACGGAGGCGAGCATGGTGAAGACGCCGACCATCCGCACGCCTTCGCTCATCACGCCGCGCACCCGGCTCACATCGCCGAGCGCGGCGTGGCGCGACATCTGCGTGAACAGCACCGTCATCAACGAGATCGACACGAGCGAGTGCGGAACAAGAAAGATGCCAAGAGCCGCGTCGTACGCCAACACACCAGCGACGCCAGGGTCGGTTGGCGCGGCGGCCTGGGCGGCGGTGGCGACCCGCGTGATCAGCAGCACGGCGAGTTGCTCGACCAGCACGGCGCCCAAGGCCCAGCCAGCAACCCTTGTCACGGTGCTGAGTTCCCCCTTGGGGCCGCGCCATACCCACCGCCAGCGGTAGCCGCCGCGGATCATCGGCGGAATCAGCACGAGCGCCTGCACGGCAATGCCAAGAGTGGCGACTGCGGCCACCAAGAGAATCTTGCCGGTGGTCCACTCGTCGACGATGGCCTGCACGGAGGCGCTCTCGTCCAGCGCGTATGGACCGAAGATCACCAGAAACGCGGCCAGACCGGCAATCGCGACCACGTTGTTCGCCACCGGCGCCCACATGAAGGGCCCGAACTGCTCGCGGGCGTTGAGGACTTGACCGAACAGCGTGTACAGGCCGTAGAACAGCAACTGCGGGATGCACCACAACGCGAAGGCGGTCGCAAGCGCGGTCTGCTCTGGACCCCAGCCGTCCGAGTAGACCCTCACCCAGAACCCCGCCGTCACGGTGAGCAGCGTGGTGACGGCCAGCATCCCCACGCCGCCCAGTGTCAGGATCCGGTGCACCGTGCGGACACGGTCGGCCTGGAACGACCGCACGATCTGCGGCACCAATGCCGAGTTGAGGACGCCGGCCGCCAGGACGGCGAACATCACATTGGGTAGCTTGTTGGCGACCCCGTAGGCCTCGGCGGCCACGGAACCGGTGAGGCCTATCGCCGCGAAAAGCAGCATGGACCGCACCAGACCCAGGGCCCGCGACACGAGAGTGCCGGACGCCATCACCATGGTGTGGCGGCCCACGCGCCCGGACGACGCGGTGCCGGTGCCGGTCTTATCGCCGGGACCTGTGGGGTCCACGGGCGGGGTCGCGTCGCCAGTGTCTGAGGTCATGCGTGACATTGTCCCCGGTGGATCACAAATCGACGTCGGACGCGCCCGCTACGCGGGTCGGGTCGGCGGGTCGCACCCGAGTGTCCTTTCGCCCTCGACGCGCGGTGCGGACGATGCCAGCGATGAGGAGCACCGCCAGCGCTGCGGTGAACAGGCCGGTGGCGGCATTGCCCCACTGCGCACGCACCTTGACCCGCAGCGTCTCGGCCACCGCGACCGTTTGGCCCTCCTCGTTACGCAGCGCGACGGTCGCATTGACGTCTCCGTTGGAGACCGCCGTGACCGGCACCAGGACGGTGACCTCTGTGCCCGCCTCCACAGTGGCGGTGGGCTGGGCCTTGGTCACCAGGATGGGCGAGCGCGACATCATCGCGACCCTCACGGTCACGGGCACGTCGAGGTCATTGCGTACGGTCACGGGCACCTCGCCTGAGGATGACACCAGGTGGAGGGTGTTTCCCGAGGTGACGGTCACGGAGCCAATGACAGCGTTCGCCTGCTCGATCGCTGCAGTGAACTCGGTCTGCCTGCGGTCAGGGTCGGCGCGATTGGACAACGACATCGCACCTAACATTGCGCGTCTGGCGTCGGCCACCATCGCGGAAGGCGCGTCGGCCGCGGTTCCCATCACGCTCAAGCGGTCGAGCGCTGACACGGCGCCCACGGCCTGATCGGCGGTTGCGTCGTCACGCTTGGCCGTGGTCGCTGGCAGGTCGAGCGATGGCCGGTCGGCGTCAGAGAGAGCTGCGGTGAGCGGCCTCGGGGTGACGAACGGCGCGTCGAGCAGCGCCTCGACTGCGCGCGATGGCCCAGTGCCGTCAACGATCCAACCGTCTCCAGGGGCGACCACCACAGAGCCGTCTCCGTTCCCAGCGCACAGGGCGGCGACCGCCAGCACCCTGGCCGTCGCGGAGGCTTGAGCGGGCGGCTGGGTCGCGAGGGCGAGGGACAACTCGACGTCCGGCAGCACCACCGGCGCGAACGCGACCTCGTCCGGCGCCTCGGCCGTTACCACCGACGCCACCGGGGACTTGACGCTGGCCCATCGCGCGTCGGCCATTGTCGCCACTGCGCCAGCCGTCGTCGCCAAGGCCACCGTCGCGTCGTCCGCTGCGGCGGCGACGGCCAACCACGGCAGCGTGGTGTACCGGTGAGACTCGGCAAGAGCGGCATCGAGGAGTGTGGGCACCTTCGCATGAGCGACACTCGTGACGTCCAGGTTGCCTGCTGGCAACGCGTAGGCCTCGCGTCTGTCGAGCGCCAGTCGTTGGCCAGCGGTCAGCGCTGAGGGGTCGACCAAGAGCGTCACCCTTTCGTCGCTCGCAGCCGCGAGTAGCGACTCGACACGTGCCGGCGGACCGGTGACGGAGGCCACCACTGTCACGTTCAAGGAGGGAACCAGTTCCGGTTGCCACGTGAGGGGCGAGGCCTCCGACCACACCACCGTGTCTCCCACCGTGACCGACACCGTCAGGCCGTACACGCCCCACTCGTCGGCGGGCAGGTCGAGCGCCCCCGCAGCGGCGGACAGTGCGACCGTGGTGCTGGACCCTACGGGCAAGGTCCCAGGCGGCAGCGGCAATGACGAGGACGACGCCGTGACGGCCGTTTCCGCGACCGGGCGGCTCGCGGCGGAACGTGGGTCTTCGACGAACGCTTCGATCGCGGCGGCTGACTCCAGAGGCGCGTCCGTCACGCTCAGAGTGGTCGAGACCTTCGCGAGATCGGTGAGCGGGGCGCCGACGTTGACGAGCACGCCCGTGCGGGTATCAGGGTCGGCCGTCGCGGGGAACTGGCCAACGATGGCCGCGTCGACGGCCACGTCGACCTGCTCGGCCGAGGGCAGCTCACGCTCCGGCAGAGCCGCCGCGCCAGCGACCCCCGCACCCACGACACCGCACACGATGGCCACCACTGCCACGCTGGCGAGCCGCGACCAAGGAGTTGACACCGCCTTCACGCCCTCGCAGTGAGCAGCTCGGCTGCGGTTTGCGCCATCTTGCGCTCGTTGGGGAAGGCCAACTTGGTGCGCAACTCCTGCATCGGCACCCATGCGGCAACTTCTGCCTCTTGGTCGGGATCGTGTTCCGTGGTGATGGTGCCGCTGATGGCCTCAAGCAAGTAGTGGTAGACCTTCTTGTGGACCCTGCGGTCGTCGCCGGTGAACCAGTAGTCGATCACGCCCAAGGGTTGCACCACCTCGGCCGCAATGCCAGTTTCTTCCGCCACTTCACGCACGGCTGCTTCTTCCGGCGTCTCGGCACCCTCGATGTGGCCCTTGGGCAGGCACCACTCAAGCCGCCCCGCCCGGTTTCGGCGCCCGATGCACGCGACGTACGCGATGCCGTCCTCGATCTTGACCGCCACGCCACCCGCAGATACCTCGCGAGACACGGGCAATTGGCCAGCAAGCCTTTGCGCCCTCCTGCGACGAATCGTGGCGCCCGCCGGGGCCCGCGGCATGCGGCTTGGTCGGGGAATCGGCGAGTCCGGCATGGCCCAACTCTAACCGGGGCAGAGCCGCGCGACCGGCAGTGCCTGCCCTCGCGGGGATTGTCCGGGGTCGTCGCAACCTCCATGGTGACACCCACGACGTCACGCCTCCCCGGCTCTGGGATGCTGGTACCCATGACCGCCCACTCCGCACCGTCCGTTCCACCCCGCAAGGTGCTTACCGCGCGGGCCGGGGCGCTAGGAGCCGCCGTGCCACCAGAGGTCGCCGAGTTGGCCGCGCTGTTCGACTCCGCTGGCTACGAGTTCGCCCTGGTGGGCGGCCCCGTGCGCGACGCATTCCTGGGACGATCAAGCGCCGACCTCGACTTCACGACCTCCGCAAAGCCCGACCAGACGGAGCGGCTCCTCAAGGAGTGGACGCGCAGCACCTGGGACATGGGCCGGGAGTTCGGCACCATCGGCGGGAGGCGAGGGGACCTCGTGGTGGAGATCACCACGTTCCGAGCGGACGAGTATGACGGCGCCACCCGCAAGCCCGTCGTCGCGTTCGGTGACTCGCTTGAGGGCGATCTGGCCAGACGCGACTTCACCGTCAACTCGATGGCCGTGCGGTTGCCAAGCGGCGAGTTCGTGGATCCCTTTGGGGGCCTCGAAGACCTCGCCGGCGGGCTGCTGCGGACCCCCATCGAACCGTCGTTGTCTTTTGGGGACGACCCGCTGCGCATGATGCGCGCCGCCCGCTTCGCCTCCCAACTGGGTTTCGATATCGAGCCCGCCACCTTCGCCGCCATGCATGCCATGTCCGAGCGGATCGGGATCGTGTCTGCGGAGCGAGTGCGGGACGAGCTCACCAAGTTGATGATGGGCGCGTGCGTGCGGGAGGGACTGACGGCGCTCGTCGACTCCGGAATTGCCGACCACGTGCTGCCAGAACTGCCCGCGCTCCAGCTGGAGGTCGACGAACACCACCGTCACAAGGACGTCTACCAACACACGCTCACCGTGGTGGAGCAGGCGATCGACCTGGAGACGGGCCCGGAAGGAGCGGTGCCTGGGCCAGACCTCGTGTTGCGCCTGGCCGCCCTGTTGCACGACATCGGCAAGCCTGCCACTCGTCGCATGGAGCCGGGAGGAGGGGTGTCCTTCCACCACCACGAACTGGTGGGCGCCAAGTTGGCAGGCAAGCGACTCAAGGCGCTGCGCTTTGACAAGGACACCATCAAGGCCGTCGCACACTTGGTCGAACTGCACTTGCGGTTCCACGGTTACGGGGACGCACGCTGGTCCGACTCGGCGGTGCGGCGCTACGTCACCGACGCGGGCGCGGAGCTTGAGCGACTGCACCGCCTCACGCGGGCCGACGTCACGACCGGCAACCGGCGCAAGGCCGAGCGACTCGCTTTCGCCTACGACGATCTTGAGAACCGCATCACCGAACTGCGCGCCCGCGAAGAGATCGATTCGATCCGTCCCGACCTGGACGGCACCCAGATCATGGCTGAGTTGGGCATCGGCCCCGGCCGCGACGTGGGTCTCGCGTACAAGCACCTGCTTGAGCTGCGCATGGAGCACGGGCCGCTGGGGGACGAGCGGGCGCGGGCGGAACTTCGGGCCTGGTGGGCCGCGCGGGCCAGCGGCTGACCGATGACTGTTGACTCGATCGCGAGCGCGACGCCTGACACGAGGGATCGCTTCGTCGACTTCCTTCGGGTCGCCTCGCTGCTGGGGGTGATCCTGGGCCACTTCCTCATGGCCGTGGTGTTCCTGCACCCGCACGCCGACCCGGCGCAGATTGAGTTCACCAACGTTCTTGAGCTCGCGCCGTGGACGCGGTGGGGCACCCTCTTGCTCCAAGTGATGCCCATCTTCTTTGTGGTGGGCGGCTTCGCCCATGCCACGTCGATCAGGTCCCTACGCGCCCGCGGCGGCGGCTACGCCGACTTTGTCTACGCGCGCATTTCGCGTCTGGTGCGGCCAGCCCTCGTGTTTGTGGGGGTGGGCGTCGCTATAGGGCTCGTGGTGGACGCGGCCGTGGCGGACAGGCTCGAGATCGGGCCCGTGCTCCAGATCGCGGGCCAGTTGCTCTGGTTCATCGGGATCTACCTGATCGCCGCCGCCTTCGCCCCGGCGCTGTTGCGTGCGCACGAGCGCTTCGGCTGGCGGGCCCTCGCCGCGCTGGTGGCCGCGGCCGCACTCGTGGACGTCTTGCGCCTCGCGGCCGATGTCGGTGGCGTCAAGTGGCTCAACTTTGCGTTCGTGTGGCTGGCCCTGCACCAGTTGGGCTTCTTCTACGCCGACGGCGTGGCCGGGTCAGTGTCAGAGCCCGGCCGAGGCAGGCGGCTGGGTGCGGCGATGGTCGCGGTGGGAGCGGCCACCATCGCGGCGCTCGCGGCCTTCGGTCCCTACGGCGTCGCAATGGTGTCCTACGAGGGCGAGACTCTCTCAAACCTCGCCCCGCCAACGGTGTCGCTGCTCGCGTTCGGCGTGGCCCAGGCTGGCGCGCTGCTGCTCATCCGCCCGTTCGTGACCCGTTGGCTGGCGCGGCGAGGCCCATGGAGGGCGGTGATCGCGGGTGGGGCGGTCGCCATGACGGCCTTCCTGTGGCACTTCACGGCGCTGATCGCGGTGTTCGTCGCGCTGTGGATTGCGGGCGTCACTCTTGACGACTCGCCCACGACGGCCACGTTCTGGTGGATCAAGCTCGCCGTGCTGGTGCCGTTCCTCGCGGTGGTCGCCGCGCTCGTGGCGGTGTTCAGGCGCTTCGACCGACCGCCGCCGCGTTCCGAAGTGGTCGGTCCCTCCGCCGCTCGATCGGCGCTCGCGGTGGTGGGAGTGGCGTGCGCGATCGTCGGGATGATCGGCTTTGCGGCCACGGGCTTCAGGGGCCTGGCCACCGGGTATGTGGCACACGTGGTCGGGGTGCCGATGACGTCGTGGGCGGCGGCCGCTCTGGTGGCGGCGTCGGCCGTCGTCACCCGGCTCGCGGTGTCGACCAGGCGCTAGGCGGCAGGCAAGTGGGGGAAGGCGGCCGCAGTGGCGCCGTTGCGGATGAGCCCTCCGGACACCGCCAGTCCTTTGGCGAGTTCCTCGTCAGCGGCCGACGCCGCATCCCAGCCGTGCGCCGCGATCGCCAGCGCGTAGGGCAGGGTCGCATTCGTCAGGGCGATCGTCGAGGTATTCCCCACGGCGCCTGGCATGTTGGCCACTGAGTAGAACACGGAGCGCTCGACGGGGTACGTCGGGTCGGCGTGGGTGGTGGGCCGCGAGTCCTCGAAGCAGCCACCCTGGTCGATCGCGATGTCCACGAGCACGGACCCTGGCTTCATGCGGCTCACCAAACCGTGCGACACCAAATGGGGCGCGCGTGCCCCCGGGACCAAGACGGCACCGATGACCAGGTCGGCCTCGAGCACGGTGCGCTCCACCTCGAAGGGATTGGAGGCGACCGTGCGCACCCGGCCGCCCAGCACGTCGTCCATGTGCCGCAACCGCGGCACCGACAGGTCGAGCACGGTGACGTCCGCTCCCATCCCTGCGGCCTGGCCGGTCGCACCCCAGCCGGCGACGCCCGCGCCCAGCACGGCCACCTTGGCAGGCCGTACTCCTGGCACTCCTGACATGAGCACTCCTCGGCCGCCTTGGCTGGACATGAGGTGATACGCGCCCACGAGCGTGGCCATCCGCCCGGCGACCTCCGACATCGGCGCGAGGAGCGGCAGCGACCCGTCGGCGAGCTGGACGGTCTCGTACGCGATGGCGGTGGTCCCCGATTCCACGAGCGCGCGGGTAAGCGCCTCGTTCGCGGCGAGGTGGAGATACGCGAAGAGCGTCAGGCCGGGGCGCAAGTAGCCGTACTCGGACTCGACGGGCTCCTTGACCTTCAGCACGGTGTCCGCGTCCCAGGCGTCCTGCGCCGTGACGATCTCTGCGCCAGCGTCGACATACTCCTGGTCGGTGAACGAGCTGCCGACTCCGGCTCCCGCTTGGACGAGCACGCGATGCCCCACGGCCACCAGGGCGTGTACGCCGCTAGGTGTCGCGGCGACGCGCGTCTCGTTGTTCTTCACTTCAGCAGGGATGCCGATGCGCATGATGCTCTCCTCGGTGCTTGAGGGCGCCGCGGGGCCGATGGGGTCGACAGCCGCAGTGCCGGTGGGTTTCGGCCCACCCCTCAAGTGTCGAAGATTCTGCGCCGACCGCAACCGGCGGAGCGAACTCCATTGATGGGCGGCACAGCGGGCAGAGGGCGATCGGCCGTTACGCGTCCGCCGTGATGCGGGGTACTCGAGGGGCGCGCCAGTAGGCGGCGGCGCAGACCACGTAGGCGAGCACCAAGGCGGCCATCACGGTCCGCGAGTACCCATTCGCTGGCAAGACCAAGGCGCCGATGCCGCCGGCCGTGATGAATGCCGTGTTGTAGGCGACGTCGTAGAGCGCGAAGGCGCGGCCCCGATACGCGTCGTCCGTGTCGCGTTGCACGATGGTGTCGACGGCGATCTTGCCGCCTTGTACGGCGAAACTGACGATGACCGCGGCACTCAGCAGCGCCCATGGTTCGGACGTCACGGCAAGCAGACCCTGGCCAGCGGCGCCGAGCAGGAGGCAGACGATTACCCAGTCGTGGCGCTCCACTCTGTGAGAGAAGGCTGGGGTGATCACGGCGGCTAGGCCGAATCCCACAGCGGCGAACCCCACCACGATGGCGAACTTGCCGATCGCGCCCTCGGCATCGGACGAGTCTCCCAGCACGTGGCGGGAGATCAGGATCGACGCCACGAACATCAGGCCGTACAGGAGCCGCGCGGCCGCCATGACGCCGAGCGCGTGGAACGGAGTGGCGCGTTCACGCAGGTGCCGGTAGCCGTCTCGCAGTTCGACCAGCACGTGAGCGGCCTCTTGGGCGACGTGGTCCGCGTCCAGCAGACGTACGGGCCCGAGCGAGCGCTTCGATAGGGCGGTGGCCGCCCACGACGAAAGTCCGAAGGCCAGCCCCGCCGCGCCCAAGGCGAGCAGGGCCTTGTGGTCGTCAGAGACGCCAGGAACCACGAACGCGACGATGCCGCCGATGGTGCCGCCGAGCGCGGCCGCAATGGTGCCGAGCGTCGGCATGATGGCGTTGGCTGCCAGCAGATCGTCCCTGTCCACCACTTGGGGGATCCCAGCAGACAAGGCGGCAAGCAGGAAGCGGTTGACGGAGAGTGTCGCCAGAGCGAGCACGTACAGGAACAGGCGGGGCGCGTCCGCGGCGACCGCTGCCACGATCGCGCCGACCATCGCGAGGCGCACCATGTTGCCCGCCAACACGATCCGCTGGCGATGCCAGCGATCGATGAAGGGTCCGGCGAAAGGTCCGATCAGCGTGAAGGGAGCGAACAGGACGGCGAAGCCGATCGCGATGTCGGCGGGTGTGGTGGCTTCCTGCGGCGAGAAGAAGAAGGCCGTCGCGATGCCGAACTGGAAGGCACCGTCGCCCGCCTGAGACACGACGCGCACGCGTGTGAGGCGCCTGAAACCCTGCGACTTCCACAGGTGGGCCAGGTCGGACGAGTAAGACATGGCATAAGGCTAGGGCGTGAAATCCGCTCCGCTAGCCGCGTGCACACGTTGTTCACCAAAGGGGGGCAATCGGCGCTAGCGTGGGTGCCTGAAAGGTAGGTGGGGTGCATGTCCTTCGGCCAAGCCGTGAAGTCGGTGTTCCGGCAGTACGCGACGTTCTCCGGGCGCGCGCGGCGCGCTGAGTATTGGTGGTTCTACCTCTTCAGCATGCTGGTCACCATTCCCGTACAGATCTTCTTCTTTGTGATGTACTTCGCGGCGATCCTTCCCGCTGTGGGCGAGACTGACGCGAGTGGGGCGATCACGGATGAGGGCCTCGAGTCCATCAACTGGGGACTGTTCGTCGTGGGTCTGATCCCCATGCTGGTGGTGGGCATTGGGTTGTTCATTCCGTCGCTCGCCGTGCTGGTGCGCCGATTGCATGACACCGGCCGCTCGGGAGTGTGGTTGCTCATCGGGCTCGTGCCAGGCGCCAGCGTCGTCTTGCTGGTGTTAGCGGTGCTGGAGGGCGAGCCCCACGACAACTTCTACGGCCCCGACCCCAAGGCAGGCGAGCGCTACATGGGTCCCGGCTACGGTCAGCCGCAGCAGTACGCGCAGCCGCAGCAGTACGCGCAGCCCGGCCAGCCAATCCCGCCTCCGCCATACGCGCAGCCTCCCGCGACGGGCTTTCCGCCGCCCCCGCAAGGCCCGCCCTCGCGGCCTCCCGCGCATCCTGACGATCCGTTCTCCGCTCCAGGGAGGTAGTGGGTGATCTCGTGGGGAACGCTGGCGGCCTTCAGCGCGCTCGCGTTCGTCATCATCGTGATTCCAGGGCCAAGCGTGCTGTTCATCGTGGGCAGGGCGCTTCAACACGGAAGGCGCGATGCGTTGCTGTCCGTGGTGGGCAATACCGGGGGCGAACTGGTGCATGCGGCGCTCGTGGCGGCTGGCATCGGCGCGGTGATCGCGGCGTCGGCCACGGCGTTTGTGGTGCTCAAGCTCGTGGGGGGCGGCTACTTGGTCTACCTCGGGGTGCAGGCGGTACGTCATCGGCGCGATGGCCTTGAGTTCGCCGACGGTGCAGCGGCCGACGCGGCGGTGGCCCTGCCTGATCGTCCCTTGAGACGGGTGCTGGGAGAGTCGTTCACGGTGGGTGTGACGAATCCCAAGACGCTCGTCTTTGTCGCTGCGGTGCTGCCCCAATTTGTGGACCCCGCCGCCGGGCCCGCGTGGGCGCAGATCCTGCTCTTGGGCCTGCTGTTTGCCGTGATCGCGCTGATCAGCGACGGTGCCTACGCGCTGGCCGCTTCTGGAGCGAGGACCTGGTTTGCTCGCTCGCCGCGGCGTCTTGAGCGGATGCGCGCCGCTGGCGGAGTCATGATCGGCTCGCTGGGTGTGGTGTTGATGGCATCGCGCCGGGTGGCCTGAGGCCGTCGTCCACAGGTTGAGTATCTGCCTCTTCTCCACAGTCTGAAGCAGCGCGCCCTCCCTCTGGCGTGAGGCGCCAGCTACCTTCGCGGTGTCATCCAGCGCCAAGGGGGAACCGTGCAGCAAGCAGACACTGAGGAAGCGAGCGAGCGTGCGAGTGGAGCGATCGCGCGCATCGCGACCCGCCTTGCGGAGGGCCTCTGTCCCGATCTGGCCACCGGCCACGCCACCTCCGACCCCCCGGATGAGGGCCTCGCGGCTCTCGCCGCGAGGCTGGACTCCCGCCTGTGGCATCAGGGCCCGCGCATACCGGCCGCGCCATGACCGACCTCGCCGTCCAGGGCGACGCCCTGCGCCAGGTGGCGGTCACGGTGCGGGCGGTCGTGGCTGACTTCCGCACCGCCGGCACTCAGTCGCACGACGCGGCGGAGCACGTAGGTCATGCCGGCTTGGCACGCCGGGTGGTGGCCTTCGCGGACCAGTGGGACATCCATCGAGAGCGCACATCGCACGTGCTGGATCGCCTTGCCGACGCCTTCGACGCCGTGAACGACACGTTTGCCGATCTCGACAGTGAGACGGCCACCCAGTTGCGCTGCGCGGCGAACGGGCCACGCACGCGGCCTCGGGGCGTGGTGGTCGAGGCATGATGTACCCGCCGATCCCCTGGCCGGACGTGCCCGCTGTGCCTCCTGGCAACCCAGTCGCGCTCGCAGCTTCGGTAGACCGCTACGCGCAGACCCAGGCGTTGATCGAGCGCGCCGCACAGGACTTGCTCGACGCCGTCTTTGACGGACAGGGTCTCGCCATGGCGGAGCTCGTCCAGACTGCGGGCGAGGCCGAGTCGGGCCTGATCGCGGCTCAGGTGCGCTACCAAGGCACCACATCGGCGCTGCGGGAGTACGTGGTTGATCTGGAGCACTTCCACCGGACCGCGAGCGCCGTCATCGACCGCGAACGCGAGGCCGTCCGTCACTACGAGTGGGCCGAGAGTGAGGCGGACGACGCGGCCGCCGGTCTGGAGCGAGCCCTTCTCGATTCCGAACACCGTGCTGACTTTGACATCGCTCAAACGGGGTATCGGGTGGCCAGCTCACGCAGGGACGCGGCACTCGAGGCCGTGCAGTCCGCGCGCGCCGACTACCGGCGGGTCGAGGAAGACCTGGACGCGGCCGCTCAGCATGCCATCGCACGCATCGTCGACTCATTCGACGGCACCAATGACGGCTTCATGGATCATCTCGGGCGCGTGATCTCTGCGGCTGGCCAGTTGCTGATTGACATCGACATGTGGGCGCGCGACTTCCTTGTCGCGGTACTCGACGCCGTCGTGGCGGCGGTGGAACTGTTCCTGACGGCGGTGGTGCTCGCGATCGCGCTGGTCGCCCTAGTGGTATTGCTCGTCGCGGCGCTGGCACTCGCCCTTGTGGTGTTGGTAGCGGCACTGGCGATCATCGTCGGCGCTGTGCTGTGGCTGCTCGCGGCGGCGCGGGCGGGGACGGTCATGTACAACCTGACGGAGGCGCTCGGCATCGACGGGATGGCGCAGATCCGCCTGGTCTTGGGGGCGGCGTGCGCCGTGTGCCCTCCGCTCGCCGTTGCCCTTGTGTCGCGCGTCGCCAACGAGGCCTCCAAGCCAGCGCCCACCGTCACCCCGCTTAGAGACAAGGACGCCAAGGATCCGGCGGCACACAAGCAGTTGGACTCCGCGGCGCCGACAAACGCTGCGGAGGTCTTGTCATGGGCGGGACTCGTGGATCAGGTGGGCGGGGACCAACGGGCCGTCGTCGACATCGCGAAGGTGACTCAGGAGGACGGCTCGGTGGCATGGATTGTGACGGTTCCTTCCACGCAAGACTGGGTGCTCATGGAGGACAAGCCGGCGCCCAACGACCTGGATGCAGACCTCGTGTTACTCGCGTTCCCCGAACTCCAGACGCAATACGAGCGGGCCGTGCTTGACGCGATGGCGCAGGCGGGCATTCCTCAAGACGATCCCGTGTTGCTGTCTGGGTGGAGCCTCGGCGGCATCGGCGGGGGGAGGCTGATCGAGGCGAATGCCGGCGGCTACGACTATGAGGGCCTCATCTGCGCGGGTTCGCCCATCGACCACATGGCGATACCCCAAGACGTCAACGTGTTGCAGGTCAAGCACATGAGCGACGTGGTTCACCGCACGGATCTGATCGACTCAGTCCCTGATACCGAGCGCCATCTCAGCGTGTGGGATGGCTCACGCTCTGACGGCGCGGCACCCTTGCTAGCCAACCCCATCGGCGTGCACGCCAACGCGGCCTACGTGGAGACACTCAAGGCGAACGTGGTCGCGGACGACACCGCAAGCCAGTTGTTTGCCGACTTCTACGCGATTGACGACCCAGCCACGGCGGCCGTACCCCACGTGGAACACACTCAATACGCCTTTGCCGAGTAGGGGACGCCGTGCCACCGGATTCGTCGTCGGCGCCCCGCCTGACGCTCAGGCTGCCAGGAACCTGGCTACAACTCGACCCCTCCCGGCCGGAGCTGACGAGCACGCGCATCCACGCCTTCGTGGAAGACTCCATCGGTCGCTCCGACCAGCTAGCGAGCGCGAGGGCGGGCCTGCGCGACGCCCTGCACGCCATGCTTGACGGCGTCGAGGAGCAGGCGGCACACGAGTCCACCTTCCTGTGCCATGAGATCGCGCCTGGGGTTTCTGCCCCCATCGCCGTCTCCGTGTTCGCACCGGCCGAGGTGCGGATGAGTCCCGTGATGGGCACCGATCCCGGCGACGTGATCGCCGGGTTCCTCAAGGCCATGGAGGCTCTTGACCACGCAACGGAGTGGCGGCGCCTGGCGTGCGCCGACGGCTATGCCGCGAGGCGGTGGCGGGTGGCCGCGAGGGAGGTCACGCCCGCGCTCGCGGACCACGCCCTGAACACCTTCGCGGCGGAGTACTGGCGCACCGTGCCAGGCAGCAAACGGCTCATGCTCGTCACGGTCACCAGCCCCTTGGCGGACATACCCCAGACCATGCTCCGCCTTGCGGACGCGATCGTCGCGGGCTCGCGGTGTGCGCCGCGGGAGCGGCCCACGGGCGCTGACACGGCCCCCGGCGCCACCCCCGTCGGTACCCACTGACCGTAGACGGCACGGAATACGCGTGCCCCCCGCGACGTCACATTGGTATGACTCTTACAGGAACCCCCACCCGCGTGGCGATCGTCGGCGGTGCAGGCAAAGTGGCGCGTCAACTCATCCCCTTGCTCGTTGATGCGGGCATCGAGGTTGTCGCGTTGGCCCGCCGCGACGAACAGCTGGCCGAACTGAAGCGGCTGGGCGCTGAACCCAGGCGCCTCGACATCGAGGAGGCCTCCGCAGACGAGTTTCTGGAGGCCTTCGACGGTTGCGACGGGATCGTGTTCTCGGCGGGCGGCGGCGCGGACGGCAACATCGAACGCAAGCGCACGGTGGATCTCCAGGGGTCGCTCAAGTCGCAAGAGGCTGCACGGGCGCTCGGCATCGACCGCTTTGTCCAGGTCTCCGCCATCGGCGTGGATCGGCTGGTCGAGTCATCAGCGAGCGAGGCGTGGAAGGCATACGTCGCGGCTAAGCGCGACGCCGACGCGGCCTTGCGCTCCACCCAGCTTGCCTGGACCATCATCAGGCCAGGGAGTCTGACGGACGACGAGGCCACGGGCCTGGTGACGCTCAAGCCGGAGGTTGAACGCGGCTCGGTGCCGCGCGCGGATGTGGCGGCCGTGGTGGCCGCATGCCTCACGAGCGAGAACTCGGTGGGCCGTCAGTGGGAACTCGTGAGCGGCTCGACTCCGGTGGACGAGGCGGTTACTCACTGAGTTTCAGCGCGATAGCGTCGTGCCCGGATTTGCCGAGCGCGCGGCGCCCGGACAACGCAAGGGCCGGGCCACCTGAGAGGTGACCCGGCCCTCGCGCTGCCAGTTCCGAAAAGCTGAGCGTGAAGCGCCTAGCGCTCGCGCGTTCCTGCGATGAACTCCTCGAGGTGCGTGCGGCCCAGGGTGTCCTCTGTCTGCACGGGCGGGGACTTCATGAAGTAGGTCGCGGCTGACAGGATCGGGCCGCCGATGCCGCGGTCCTTGGCGATCTTGGCGCAACGCATCGCGTCGATGATGATGCCTGCCGAGTTGGGCGAATCCCACACCTCGAGCTTGTACTCAAGGCTGAGGGGAACCTCACCAAAGGCCGAGCCCTCGAGGCGCACGTACGCCCACTTGCGGTCGTCGAGCCACGCGACGTAGTCGGACGGGCCGATGTGCACGTTGCGCGAGTTCTTGAGGCCGGCCAAAGGTCCGGTGTCGATGTTCGACGTGACGGCCTGGGTCTTGGAGACCTTCTTGGATTCGAGGCGGTCGCGCTCCAGCATGTTCTTGAAGTCCATGTTTCCACCGACGTTGAGCTGGTAGGTGCGGTCCAGGCGCACCCCGCGGTCCTCGAACAGGCGAGCCAGCACGCGGTGCGTGATGGTGGCACCCACCTGGGACTTGATGTCGTCGCCGACGATCGGCACGCCAGCATCCTCAAACTTCTTGGCCCACACGGGGTCGGAGGCGATGAACACCGGCAGCGCGTTGACGAACGCCACGTTGGCGTCGATGGCGCACTGGGCGTAGAACTTGGCGGCCTCCTCCGAGCCGACGGGCAGGTAGCAGATCAGCACGTCGGCCTCGGTGTCCTTGAGGACCTTCACGATGTCGACGGGAGCGTCGTCTGACTCGACGATCATCTCCCTGTAGTACTTGCCCAGGCCATCGAAGGTGTGACCACGCTGGACGTGGACGTCCTTCTTCGGGACGTCACAAATCTTGATGGTGTTGTTCTCGGAGGACTGGGTTGCCTCGACCAGTTCCTTGCCCACCTTGAGTGAGTCGACGTCGAACGCCGCCACAAACTCGATGTCGGAGATGTGGTAGTCCCCGAGTTGGACGTGCATGAGGCCGGGAACGGTGTCCCCCGCCTTGGCGTCCTTGTAATACTCGACGCCCTGAATGAGGGACGTCGCGCAGTTACCCACGCCCACGATGGCAGCGCGCAACTTGGCCATTTTTATCTCCTTGTCTAGCCCGCTGATGCGGGGTCGTCCTTGCCGCGAGTCGCGGATCGTTCGTTTTCAATGAGTTGGTCGAGCCACTCGACCTCACGCTCGACCCGTTCCAGCCCGTGCCTTTGCAGCTCGGCGGTGTAGCGGTCGTGGCGTTCGCGCATGGCCTTGAGGCCCTGCGAAATCTCTTCCAGTCGTTCGGACAGGCGGCCGCGGCGTCCTTCGAGGATGCGCAGCCTGGTGGCCGAGTCGGTCTTGTCGAACATGGCGAAGCGCACGTCAAAGGCGTCGTCGTCCCACGACGATGCCCCGGACGACGCGAGCTCCTCGGCCAATTGCGTGGTGCCGGCGTCGGTGAGCCGGTAGGCGATGCGGGAACGGCGGTTGGTCGACGGGTCGGGGCCTTGGTCGTCCACGGTGATGAGCCCTTCGGTCACCATCCGCTTGAGAGCCGGGTAGAGACTGCCGTAGCTGAGAGCACGGAACGGTCCCAGCGAGGCGCCAAGGCGTTTGCGAATCTCGTAGCCGTGAAGCGGCTTTTCTGCGAGGGTTCCCAGAATGGCGAGCGTGAGCACGTCGGTGCGTCGCATTGCCATCCTCTCGTGAGCCCCTCACCGTGGCGCGGCCTCAGGCGGATCTCCACCTCGGCTTCATCACACGGTGCCGTTGACGTAGCGCTGTGCCGATGCATCGGCGCGTTGTCACTGCCAGTTATATCGCGCCGATACATCGAGCGCAAGTCCGGGGTCCGCTCGCGAGTCCGCTGACTCGGCCGACTCGGTCGCGCGTCTGGTAGCGTCATGCCAGGCAACTTGGGGGATGGATGAACGACGCAACCGGCCAATCCGCGCCACCAGACAGTGAGGCCACTGCGGATGACCCGTCGTCACAGGAAGCGACGTGGCGAGCGAGGGCGCTGAGCACGGTGCGGGCGCGCGCCGTCCCCTGGGATCGTTCCGGCGAGGCCTTGCTTTTCACCGTGGCGGCCGTGGTGATTGGTGCCTTCGCCATCAGGAGCGCCTACAGGTTCGAGCATTTCACCCACCAGTGGGCCAACACCGCGGTGATCTGGGTGGCCGCCTTGTGCGCGTTGGCGGGTGCACGCCGGGCGCTCGCCGTTGCCGTCCTGCGCCCCACCCTGGAGACGCTGAGCGTCGCGGGGGTGACGGCGGTGGTCTTGGCCATCACTGGCTCAGCCGCGGTGTGGCAGACCGACCAAAGCACCACGGTGCCCGTGTACACCGAGGAGTCCCCGGCGACGTATGGCGACTCGGTCTACCTGTTTCTCAAGGGCGACTCCCAGGGTGCCGTGTCGCGAGTCGAGGCACACGGCGTGGTCGAGCTGGAGTTTGGGAAGCGCGCGATCCCCGACAGCGGGGAGGTTCCGACCGGCCGGTGCTGGGAAGTCTTGACGACCACGAACACCGTCGCGGCCGCCGAGACCTGGCCGTGGCAGGACAGGTTGCGTTCGCCTGGGCGCGTGCAGCGAATCTCGACCGTCGAAGTGAAGGAGGTGGGCGGCGATTGGACAGAGGTCAACTGGCGTATCACCGACCTCCAGTACTGCCTGACGGACCTTGAGCAGGTGATGTTCTCCTCCGAGGAGACCGAATTGGGCTCGCAAACCCGCCACCGCATCGTGGTGTCCACCGCGAGCGGCCCCCCAGTGGCATTGAGGCTGACCGACTCGAAGGGCGTCGCGGCGGTGATCAACCTTCAAGACCCCGGCACCGAGTGCGCCACGTACGAGCATCTGTCCGGCTGGGAGAAGCCGGACGATGAGCAACCCTGCGATCGCATTCACGACCTGGAGGATCAGTACAACTTCAACGCAGGGGAAGCGATCACTCAGGAGTGACCACTCCACTCGTCCCCCGGCCGCTACGCTTGCCGCAACGTACCTCACATGGGGGCGCGATCAGGCGCAATGGGGGGACCATGTTGATCTTCTTTGGGTGGGGCAAGAACGTCGACGAGGTGCCTCTAGACCCCGGCACTCGGCTGCTGATGATTTCCGAGTACTTCCACGTGTTCTGGTTTCTCACGGCGACGTGGGGCCGCCAGTTCCAGTTGGCGACTTGGACCGAGCACGGATGGGCCGTTCGCCCCATCTCGACAGAGGACGCCGACGCCCTGTGTGGGGGAGCGGCCCCGGACATCTCCCTGTGGAAGCGGTTCTCGTTGATGGGCGCGGTCGCGTTCTTCGTGATGATGGTCGCACTGGTTCTTGCGTATAGCTTGGCGACCGAGCGCTGATCCCCTCAGCCGTCGTGACAAGAACGTCACCGTAACGTCGCCCACCTGTGGCCGTGGGAACCGGGCGGGAGGGCCCCCCGTTCGTACACTGACATGGTGAGTGAAAACGGCCGACAGCCGCACAGGAGAAGTACCCGACCCGCCGCTGGCGCCTCGGGGACCCAGCCGACGCGACGGTCGACCAAGCCACCCAGCGTCCAGCCGAGGTCGGGCGCTCACAGGACCTCCGTGAGGAACTCCAGTTCCACGATCCGCACAGGCGCGAACCGTGGCGGCACCGGCGGCGGCAATGGAGGCGGCAAGGGCGGCAACGGCAACGACCCGCACTTGGACAAGAACGGCGAGCCTATCCCTCAGTGGAAGTACTGGTTGCGCCGCATCGGATTCGGTGCGCTCATCGCGGGCCTCGCGACCGTACTGATTGGCTTCATCGCGCTCTTTGCGCGATACCAGAGCCTCGACGTGCCGGAGGCGCACGAAGTCGCGCTGATCCAGTCCTCCACCGTCTTCTACGCCGACGGCACCACGGTGATGGGGCGGCTTGGTGAGGCCGACCGCACCATCGTGAGCATCGACTCCCTTGAGCCCTACGTGTACAACGCCTTCGTGGCCGCTGAGGACCGATCGTTCTACCAGAACCCTGGCGTCGACGCCGGGGGCACCGCACGCGCGCTGTTCAAGTCCCTCGTGCTCGGGCAGAAGCAGGGTGGATCCACGATCACCCAGCAGTACGTGGAGCGCTATTACGTGGGAGAGACCACCACGGACATCAAGGGCAAGATCGACGAGGCCTTGCTGGCGCTCAAGATCGACACCCAGCAAGACAAGAAAGAGATCCTGGGCAACTACATCAACACCGTCTACTTTGGTCGCGGCGCCTACGGGATCGAGGCGGCGGCGCGCAAGTACTACGGCAAGCACGCGTCCGAGCTGACTGCCTCCGAGGCCGCCTTGTTGGCCGGACTTCTGCCGGCCCCTTCGCGCTGGGACCCGCGCCTCGATCCGGACCAGGCCGAGTTCCGGTGGAACTACGTGCTGGACGGCATGGTCGAGTTGGGCGAGATCACCGACGCGGAGCGTCAGCGCATGACGTTCCCTGAGACGATCGAGTACAACAACTCCGACGTCTACGGGGGTACCAAGGGCTACCTGCTGCGCTCCGCCATCGCCGAGGTCGAGGAACGCACGGGGATCACCCAGGAGGAGGTCGAGACCCAGGGCCTCAACATCGTCACCACGATCGACCCGGCCGCGCAGCAAGCGATCGAGGCGGCCGTGGCTCAGATGCCAGAGGACGCAGCTCCCAACTTACGGGTCGCCGCCGTCACGATGAATCCAGAGACGGGCGCCGTGACCGGCATGTACGGCGGCGCCGACTATCTCGAGATTCAGCGCAACGCCGTCACCCAAGACATTGCCCAAGCTGGCTCGACGTTCAAGCCGTTCGCGCTCGTGGCCGCTCTTGAGAACGACATCTCGCTCGATTCCGTCTACAACGGGTCCAGTAACAAGACGGTGCCAGGCTTTGACAGCCCCGTTCGCAACTTCGCAGGCGTGAACTTCGGCGACATCGACCTGGTGCAGGCCACCGCGAGCTCGGTGAACACCGTGTACACGCAGCTCAACATGGAAGTCGGTCCCGACAAGACCCGTGATGTCGCCATCAGGGCAGGGATTCCGGAAAACACCGCAGGCCTGGAGGCCAACCCGTCCAACGTGCTCGGCTCTGCGTCGCCGCGCGCAATCGACCTGGCGTCCGCGTACTCGACGTTCGCGACAGGGGGCCAGCGCACCGAGCCGTACATGGTGGCGCAAGTCACGCTGGCCAATGGCGATCTCTTCTACCAGTACGAGCCCCAGCAGGAGCGCGTCTTCGACCCAGACGTCATGGCCGACGCCACGTATGCCATGCAGCAGGTGGTCAACTACAACTCGGGGTCTGGCCACTTCGCCTCCGAGCTTGGCCGGCCAGTCGCGGGCAAGACGGGCACGTCCAGCGACAACCGCTCCGCCTGGTTCGTGGGCTTCACTCCGCAGCAGGTGGGCGTGGTCGGCATGTATCAGGTGGGCCCCAACGGCGAGGAGGAACAGATCACGCCATTTGGCGGCTTCAGCGAGATCACCGGCGGCTCGATGCCAGTGCGCATCTGGACGTGGATGATGGGCCCGATCCTGCAGGATGCTCCCGTGGTGGAATTTCCGCCGCGCGCTGGCGTCGGTACGGCCAACACACCCGAACCAAGCCCCACGCCAACGCCGACGCCGTCCCCGACTCCGTCGCCAACGCCGACTCCGACGCCCACGCCGACGCCAAGCCCGCAGCCCACGCCCACCCCACCGCCGACGCCCAGCGCCGGCCCGGTCGCTGACCTCCTTCCATGACGCACCAGTCGGGCGACGTCGCGCGCCATTTGGCGGACGTGACAGGGACGCGGGCCCAGGATTGGTTTCCTGTGTTCAAGGCGCGCTACGGCATGTTGGAAGCCTTCGCCGCCCTGGCGGCAACAGGCACGGAGCGCGCGGTCGTCACACAGTTCTTGACGTGTGCGACGGCGGTGGATCCGATCCTCGTGGCAGGCATGACGCCCACTTACGCCGAGGTGTCGCCGGCCACCTTGTCGCTTGACCCGGATGCGCTCGAACTAGGGAGCGATACGGCGGCTGTCGTCATCCAGCACACCTTTGGCATTGTCGACCAGTCCGCAGCCAGGCGTCTTGCGGAGTCCGCGAGGAGCGTCGGCGCGCTCGTGTGTGAGGACAGCGCCCACTGTGTGGGCCGCATGGCGATCTGGCCAGACGGAACCCCCCTCGCCGACGTGTCCTTCCACTCCTTCGGGGCGGAGAAGATGCTGCCGACCAAGTTTGGCGGTGCCGTGTGGGTGAGCCCCGCGATGGCCGACCGTGAACTGCGCGCAGCGATCGTGGATCGCCTGCTCGCGCTCAAGAACCCTAGTCCTCGCCTGGCGCTCGCGGCCCGCACGTACCGCTATCAACTCGCGGTGCTCAACCGCTTGCCCAGGGGCCTCAGCAGGCGACTTCGCGCGCTGCTCACTGCCACGAGCGTCCTCGCGCCACCGGTGGCGCCCGCCGAGAGGGAGGGGCGCCTGGCCCACGCGCCCGTGGCGGCGAGCGATTGGGTGGCTCACGGCATGGCCTCGGCCATGCTGACGCTGCCCCGGGTGGAGAGCGGGCGCGCCCGTGCCGTGGCGGCCTACGTTGAGGAGTTGGGCGATCGCGTCGAGGTTCCGGCAGGCATCACGGCGGGCCAGCCGTTGGTGCGGTTTCCGTTCCTTGCGCCGCCCGACGTTGACGCCGACGCCGTGGTCGCGCGCCTGCGCGAGCAGGGGGTTGTCGCTGGCGATTGGTACCGTCCCGGGCTGTACCCCGGCGCGGTGGACCCCGAGGTCTATGGGTATCGCCCCGGCGACAACGCCCAGCCAGTGACGGAGGACGTCATCGCGCGCCTTGTGAACCTGCCCACGAATGTGGAGCCTGAGCGCGCCCGCCAGATCGCACGTCAGGCGCTCGCGGTCATCGATTCATGCCGCGTCGGGCGTGCGTGATGGTGCTCAGCACGTGGCGCAGGTCGACCCGCAACACGGTGATCAGCCGCTTGAGGCTCATGTCCGGCCGATACCACAGCGTGTGCTTGGAGCCCCGGCGTTTCGCTGCCCGCACCCGCGAGCGCAGTCCCCGCGGCGCGTAGATCACCGCGAGCGGGTACGGCAGGTTGAGCAACAGGCGTTCCTGCGTGGTCGCCTCATACGCTGTTGGGGTTCCGTAGACCCAATCGTTCACCATGCGCGCGGGGATGTTCCCACCAGCCGCCATCGCGTAGTAGGAGATCGCCCCCTGGCGCAGGTTGAGCTCGAGGACTTTGCTCCTGCCGTCACGGCGGTCATGCATCACGTCGAAGTTGGCGCTCCCGGTGTAGCCCACCGCGTTGAGGAGCGTGCCGAGCGAGGCTGCCAGACCCGGATCGTCGACCGTCAGGATGGCGTCGTAGTTGCCCACCATGACCGGATCGCGGTCCGCAAGTACCACTTGACCCACGGATACAAACGTGAGTTGGCCATTCCTGTCTGAGTACGTGTTGGCCACGCGCATCACCGACTCGTCACCCTCGATGTACTCCTGAACGATGAGGTCGTCGTCGTAGCCGGCCGCGAAAATCCGCTCGGCGACCTCGCGCACGGACGCGGGATCGTCTAGCAGGTAAATCTTCTGCTTGCCCGGAAAGCTGCGGCGCTGGTAAACGTCCGTGTTGGACGGCTTGAGGATGACGGGGTACGAGAACGGCAGGCCCTCTCCCACGCCCGAGTCGCGGCGCACATCGGGGGTAAGGACCACGGTGCGTGGATGGGGCACCCCGACCTCTTCGCACGTGGCGTAGAAGTCTGTCTTGTTGATGAGCCGGTCAGCGAGCGCGCGGTCGACCAGCGGGACCACAAAGCGCTCGCCGAGGCGCTCCCGATAGTCGATGAGCACATTGACGTAGTACTCGATGGTCCCGATGAGCAGCAGGGCACGATCGGGAAACTCGTCGGCCAACGCCAGCAGTTCTGCCACGATGTGCTCGGGCTTGTCCAGCTCGCGCGACGCCCGCACGTCCACGATGCGGGAGTGTGACGTCTCCCTGAGGGCAACCCTGCCGAGCGCCAGACTCCGCACGCCGAACTCCTCGTGGAGGCTGCGAGCGATGTTGTAGGCACCCAAGCCCGTGCCCAGCAGGATGGGGACGAACTCGTCATTGCCGTACGTCATCGTCGTCCTGTCAGCAGTCGTTTGGCGCGCAGGAGTCCCACGAGCAGCGCGTACGTGCTCCGCTTGGCTGGCACGTCCCAGGCCGGATCGACGGCGCTTTCCGCGCCCCACTTTCGTTTGAAAAGGCCGACGCTGGCGAGGCTCGGCGCCAGGTCGGAGTCGACGCCGCCCATGTCGAAGGTGCGCACTGACTTGGAGCGGAGGATCGCCAGCACGTCCCACAGCAGCCGCACGGTCGCGTCGAGTTCGCGCGCCTCCTGGCTTGCCCCCGCGTACACGTAGTGCGCCGCGCCCTCGTAGTCGGTCACGATGGCCCACGCGATGGCCCTGCCGCGCGGGTCCTCCGCGCTCGTGTGTCTCGCCACGAAGACGCGGGCGTGGGGCTGCAGGGCATCGACCATGGCGCGGTACACCTCGGCATCGAAGATGCCGAACCCGTCGCGCTCGGCGGTTTCTTGGTAAATCTCGTGCAGCTCGGTGAAGTCGGCGGCAGCGGCCTCGGTCTCGTCGGCGACCACGACGTCGTCGTGCTTGAGCGCCTGGCGGACGGTGTAGCGAAACTTCTTGGACAGCGATGCCAGGTATTCGTCGGCGGGCCGCTGCACATCGATGACGACGGTGCGGTCGTAGGTCACGGACTGCAGCAGCGGGCGCAGGTCTGGCGCGCGGTGGCGGGCGTGCAAGCGCATGAATACGACGTCGGTCCATTCCTCCTTGGAATAGCGGATGAGCGCATCGCGGACTGCGAACTCGGCGTCGGGCGTGGGCTCGACGAGCATGAGGGGAGCGTGACGCGCCCACACGTAGGGGAACCCGCGCAGCGAGTAAGCGCTCAGACTGATGAGCGCGACGGGTGCGCCGCCGTCGGGCCCGACGGCGAGGCGCGCGAGATGACTGCGCCCCTCGGTGGCCGCATCGAAGCGATCCCATACCGGAGCCTGCTCAAGCGGAACCTGCACCCCCGCGGCTGCGGCCGCTGCGAGAAAGACTTCATCGCCAACCGGCCACGCCACCCATTCGTCGCCGCTTTTCATGGCACCGAGCCTAATGGCATTGCTCGGCGCGTCGCGCTGCCGAGGGCGCGATCGCGTTCATCGGGACAGTCGGCATTGCCTATCGCGAGGCGTCGTGACAGTCCGTCTAGTCCGTCTGGTCTGACCTCATCGCACTGATCGCCGCCCTCGCCAAGCACGACGATGCGTCGAGCAAGGGGATGCCATGCAGTTCACTCACCCCGGCGAGCGCTGTCGACAGGTCCGTGCAGGCCACGATGATTCCGTCGACATTGCTTGCCGGATAGTTCTCGGTCTCCTTGGCGACAATCTCCTTGGCCTCGTTCATGCGACCAGCCTTGGCAACGCGGATTGCATTCATCACGGCAGCCTCGGCGTGGCTGGATTGCGCCCTCGAGATGCTGACGCCCGCCGCGTCAATGTAGTCGAAATAGATACCTGAGCGGATTGTCCCCGCCGTCCCGAGGAGCGCCACGTTTCGCCAGGACGGCCTCGCTGAGAGTTCCTCCGCCACGGAGTGTGCGATGTGCAGGATTGGCGTGGGAGACGTCGCCTGGAGTTCAGCATGCCAGTAGTGCGCCGTATTGCAGGGGATTGCGATCACCGAGCACCCGGCGTCACTGAGGAAACTCACGCCACGCTCAAGCCAGGGCAAGGGGCTGGGACCGTCACCCAGGATCGCATCGGAGCGGTCTGGAGTGGTGGGGTCGGAGTACACCAGGGTGCGCACGTGCTCCTGATCCCGACTCGCGCCAGTCAGGGCGGCCAAGCGCCCAAGAAAATCGTTCGTTGCGTCTGGCCCCATGCCTCCCAGCACGCCAAGCGTTGACTCCGGAACTTCCCTTATCACCCGATCAGCCTAGCGGAGCACAAGGTCTGGCAAACCGTGGAGTGAGAAGGCATGCAAGGCCTTTCACAAGCGAGGGTGCGCTGAGGGGGTGCGAGTGGGTGGGGCGTGGGCCGACGCCATGAGTCCCTCGTCGGGATCCGGCCGTCCACAGCGTCTCGCGCCGGGAGCCCCCACCCTGTACTCTTGCTGGGTGGTCGCGTCGGCTCCCGCCGTCCCGGCCACTGCTAGCGTCACCCTCCTGCTACGGAACGTCCGTAGCCGTTTTAGTCCAGAGGAGGTGGGTTCTTACATGCGCCAGTACGAAATGATGGTCATCCTTGACCCCGAGGTCGATGAGCGTACGGTCCAGCCGTCGCTTGAGAAGTACCTCGCCGTGGTCACCAAAGACAAGGGCACCGTCGATAACCTCGATGTATGGGGCCGCCGCCGTTTGGCCTTCCCCATCAAGAAGAAGAGCGATGGCGTCTACGCGGTCATCAACTTCACCGCGGAGTCCGCGACGGCAAAGGAGCTTGAGCGCCAGCTTGGTCTGAACGAGACCATCCTGCGTCTGAAGCTGCTGCGTCCCGACGCCCACTAGCACCGGCAACTCCACGAGACGACAGGGATAAGACATGGCAGGCGACACTCAGATCACCGTGGTGGGAAACCTCACTGGCGACCCCGAACTGCGATTCATTCAGTCAGGGGCAGCCGTGGTGAACTTCACGGTCGCGTCCACCCCCCGCACGTTCGACCGTCAGTCGAACGAGTGGAAGGACGGGGACACCCTGTTCATGCGTTGCTCGCTGTGGCGCGAGGCCGCTGAGAATGTGGCCGAGTCGCTCACCAAGGGCATGCGGGTCGTTGCGACCGGCAGGCTCGTGGCGCGCTCGTGGGAAGCCAATGGCGAAAAGCGCACCGTGATGGAGATGCAGGTCGACGAGGTCGGCCCGTCCCTCCGCTACGCCACTGCCAAGGTCACGCGCACTCCGCGTGGCGGCGGTCAGGGCGGCGGCGGCTTCAGCGGCGGCGGTCAGGGCGGCGGATCATCCAACGCCCCCGCCGGTGGTGCGGACAACGACCCGTGGGCATCGGCTCCGTCCTCTGACGAGCCGCCGTTCTAAACGCGACGACGAGTCGCCCCACTTCTTGATGTAAGGAAAGACAAGCATGGCAAAGATCGATACGCGCAAGCCGCGCAAGAAGGTCAACCCGCTCAAGGCCGCCAAGGTCAAGACGATCGACTACAAGGACACTGCGCTGCTGCGCAAGTTCATCTCCGACCGTGGCAAGATCCGTTCGCGCCGCGTCACGGGTGTCACCGTTCAGGAGCAGCGTCAGATCGCCCGCGCCATCAAGGTTGCGCGCGAGCTCGCACTGCTTCCCTACGCCGGCTCCGGCCGTTAAGGGGAACTGACATGGCAAAGGTTATTCTCACGCACGAGGTCACTGGCCTCGGCACCGCCGGAGACGTCGTCGAGGTCAAGGACGGCTACGCCACTAACTTCTTGGTTCCCCGCAAGCTGGCCACCCCGTGGTCGGCCGGTGCCGAGAAGTCGATCGACTCGATGCGCAAGGCGCGCCGCGGTCGTGAACTGGCGAGCATCGAAGAGGCCCAGGCAGCGCGTGACTCGCTGCAGTCGAGCCCGGTCACGGTGCAGGCGAACGCTGGCGAGTCCGGCCGCCTGTTCGGCGCGATCACCACGTCCGAGATCGCGGACGCCATTGGCAACCGCGCCAAGGTGGACAAGCGTCGCATTCAGATCGGACAGCCGATCAAGGCGCTCGGTGATTACCAGGTCAAGGTGTCGCTGCACGATGGCGTCGTCGCGACGGTAGACGTCAAGGTGGTTGCTGCCTCCTAAAGGAGACTCGACACGCCCCGGGAGTCCCCGTATCTCGCCTTGGCGGGAGCGGACTCTCGGGGCTTTGTCGTCCGCGCTGGCGATGCGCGCGACACGCCGAGACGCGACACGCCGACGATTTCTCCCCGGGGTTTTCCCCATGCTGTGCCCTCTCAAAGTCCCTGGTAAACATGTCCCTATTGATGCTGAGCCAAAACAACTCACAGGCTCATCCACAGGAAGCGCCGAACTGTCCCCACCCGCGCCAGCGTGTGTCCACCGCCGTCCACCGGCCGTCCACCGATGGGCGGTTTGTGGAGCGACCTGCCACTTCACTACGGTGACGTGTCACACCCCGGTGGCAGGCTCGCCTCACCACCGACTTGGGTCTCAAGGAAAACGAATGGAGGCGACGCGCGCGTGTCAGTAGATGAGCTCGAGGCCTCCTACACGCAACGCGGCCTCGAGAGGACTCCGCCGCAGAACCTCGACGCAGAGCAGTCGGTGTTGGGCGCCATGATGCTGTCCAAGGACGCCATGGCCGACGTCATCGAGTCGGTGCGGGCCGACGACTTCTACAAGCCTGCCCACGAGACCATCTTTGATACCGCCATCACGCTGTACAACTCGGGCGATCCAGTGGACGCCCTCACCGTGGGCGCCGAACTCCAGCGATCGGGTGAGCTGGCCCGCGTCGGCGGTGCCGAGTACCTCCACACCCTCATCTCGATCGTGCCCTCCGCCGCGTCGGCCGGCTACTACGCCCGCCTGGTGCGCGAGCAGTCGATTCTGCGCCGCCTGGTCGAGGCCGGCACCCGCATCGCCAACATGGGTTACGACGCCGACGGCGCCCAAGTTGATGACGTGGTCGACAGCGCGCAGGCCGAGGTGTTCGCGGTCACCGAGAGGCGCAACTCCGAGGACTACCTGCCCATCGGCGAGGTGATGGAGCACACGCTAGAAGAGATCGATGCCGCGTCCAGCCGCGACGGGCAGATGCTCGGCATCCCCACCGGGTTCAGGGACCTAGACGAGCTCACCGGCGGCTTCCAGGCAGGGCAGATGATCGTGATCGCCGCCCGTCCGGCCATCGGTAAGTCGACTCTTGGCCTGGACATCGCGCGCGCCGCCTCGATTGGTGCAGGTAAGGCATCCGTGCTCTTCTCGCTCGAGATGAGCCGCGAAGAGATCACCAAGCGCATGCTCTCTGCCGAGTCCAAGGTGAAGCTCACGCAACTCACCAAGGGTCCCATGAACCCCAATGACTGGGAGCGGCTCGCCAGCACGGCGGCCCGCGTCGCGAAGGCTCCCATGTTCATCGACGACAGCCCCAACATGTCGCTCATGGAGATTCGTGCCAAGTGCCGCCGCCTCAAGCAGCAGCACAACCTCGGCCTCGTGGTGGTCGACTACCTCCAGCTGATGTCCTCGGGCCGCAAGGTCGAGTCACGTCAGCAAGAGGTGTCAGAGTTCTCGCGCGCCCTCAAGTTGCTGGCCAAAGAGATCCAGGTGCCGGTCATCGCGATCTCGCAGCTGAACCGCGGCCCCGAGCAGCGCACAGAGAAGCGGCCGATGCTGTCAGACATGCGCGAGTCCGGCGCGATCGAGCAAGACGCCGACATCGTCATCCTGTTGCACCGTGAGGACGCGTACGACTACGAGAACCGCCCGGGCGAGGCCGACTTCATCGTCGCCAAGCATCGCGGTGGGCCCACCAAGACCATCTCGGTCGCGTTCAAGAAGGACTACGCGCACTTCGCCGACATGGCCCCCGACCTGTAGCCCTCGTCGGGAACGCCAAGGCTCAGGGCCCGACTCAGGCCTTCTCGTCGGGAACGTCGGCAGGCTGGACTGACCACTCGGCTGGCTCGTCGTCCGTCTCGTCGTCGTCCGCTTTGGTCACGTGAACCTTGCCGGGTGCGTGGTGTTGGGGCGCGTAGATCGTGTACACCTGCATCGGCTCGTCACCGATGTTGGTGATGTTGTGCCAGCTGCCCGCCGGAACGAGCACGCACCAGCCGTCGGAGACCTCCTGGTCAAAGCTGAGGTCGTCCTCGCTAGGCCCCATCTGTGCCCGACCGCGTCCGCCGTCGAGCCGGATGAACTGGTCGGTCTCCGGGTGGGCCTCGAGCCCGATGTCCTCGCCCACGGGAATCGACATGAGGGTCACCTGCAGGTACTTCCCACTCCACGCGACGGTGCGATAGTTCGGGTTCTCGAGGGTCTCCGTCTCCAGATCGAAAGACTGAGGGCTCGGACCGATGTCCTTGATGCTCATGAAATGGCCTCCTAGCAGTTGCTTCAATGAACGTAACACCGGCAGCTCTGGGCCGCCTGGGGACCTAGGGCCCCGCGGGAGCGGTGCGCGATCGCCGGCAGCCGACGCGGCGGTGTGACAGTAGGGTCGGGATGTCACTCGCACACACGCCGTCACGGCACCAGGGAGGGCCCGCCACATGGACTCGCGCACGCTCCGCATCGGCATGGCTCAAATGCTCGTGATCCCTGGAGCCCTGGAGGACAACCTCTCGCGGGCGGTCGCGATGATCCACGCCGCGGCTGACGCCCATTGCGAGATCGTGGTACTCCCAGAGTGCCTCGACGTCGGTTGGACGTCGCCCACCGCAGGCGAACTTGCCCAGCCCATTCCTGGGACCGCCTCCGACCGCCTGTGCGAGGCGGCCGCCTCTGCGGGAGTCGTGGTGGTCGCTGGGCTCACGGAGCGCGCTGGCAAGCGACTGTTCAACGCCGCGATTCTGGTGGGCCCAGACGGCGAGATCCTCGCGAAGCATCGGAAGATCCACGAGATGGACTTCGCGCGGGAGATCTACGACGCGGGGACCTCCCTTCACGTGGTCTCGACGGAGCATGGCGTGATCGGGATGAACATCTGCGCGGACAACGCGTACTCATCGTTGGCGTTCGGGAGGGCGCTCGCAGCGATGGGTGCCGACATCCTGCTTTCGCCTTGTGCGTGGGCGGTGCCCGCCGACTTCGACAACACGGTCAGGCCCTACGGCGACGAGTGGGTCACCGCCTACGGCGCCCTCGCGCGGGAGACGGGGATGCCAGTCGTCGGCGTCAGCAACGTCGGCCCCGTGGTGGGCGGCGAGTGGGACGGATGGCGCTGCATCGGGGCTTCGCTTGCGGTGGGCGCTGACGGCGAGGTGGTGGTCCAGGCACCCTTCAGCGACCGTGAGCAAGAGTTGGTGGTCGTGGAGATGGCTGTGGGTCGGCCATAGCCTGTTTGACGCCCCCCCTTGTAATCTGGGCACCACCCCCATGAAGGGAACGTCAATGAAAATGACGCCCATGTCCCGTCCCGCCCGTCTCACCCGCCGCACCGCCGTCGTCGTCGCGGCGCTCGCCGTGGCCGCCTGCGGGTCCCCTGCCACCGAACCGACCGCCGACGTCGAGTGGGCCAACCCCGACGCTCCTGACCTGTTCAAGTTCCAGGCGACCGACCTGGTTTCCGGCGAACAGATCGACGGCACCGACCTGTTGTACAAGGACGTCGTGCTGTGGTTCTGGGCGCCGTGGTGTCCCATCTGCGACGCTGAGGCCGGCGCCTTGGTCAACGCCATGGCCGAGTTCCCCGATGACGTCATCGTGCTGGGCATCGCCGGGCTGGGGGATGTCGCGACGTCGGAGACGTTCATCGACGACCACCCCGGCGTTGAGGGCTTCCCGAATATCTACGACGACGACGGCTCGATCTGGGAGGGCTTCAGGGTCACTGGCCAACCCACCTTGGTGCTCATCAACCAAGACGGCGAGTCACAGTCGTACTCCGGTGGCTACGGCAAGAACGACATCGTCGAGAAGGTGGCGTGGCTGGCGGAGGGCTGAGCCGCCGCCCGCGATGCGCGCCAACCCATCCGGAGGTGCCGACGCTCCGAATGCACTGCGTGCGTTCGACCGCACGCCCATGTCCCCCACGCCCCTTGTGGGCGCGCACCGAAAGGTAGTGCCGAGATGAGTGTTCGCTTCGCCCCCACGTGGGCAGTCGCCGCAAGTGCCGCGGCGCTGGTACTGGCCGGATGCGGCCCCACCGCTCCTGCCACGTCTGACCCGCCGTCGGAACCGGCGATGCAGGAGTCGTCGCCCACGGTGGAGGCCACGCAGGATGCCATGGAGAGCGCCGACGCGATGGCCGAGCAGACGCAGGCCCCAGTGGTCGTCAACGAGAAGCTGCAGTTCACGGCCACGACCGTTTCGGGGGCAGCGTTTGACGGCACGAGCCTGGCTGGCACCGACGCGATCCTGTGGTTCTGGGCGTCGTGGTGCCCGACGTGTCAGGCGGAGGCTCCCGGCGTGGCGGAGGCCGCCGCACAACTGCCCGAGGGCGTGACGATGTACGGCGTGCCGGGCAACTCCGACCAGGCGGGCATGGAGCAGTTTGTCAACGAGTACGGACTAGGAGACGTCGAGCACATCGTCGATGGTGACGGCAGCCTGTGGTCCACCTTTGGGGTGCCGTATCAGCCCGCGTTCGCGCTCATTGATGACACCGGCGAGATCACCGTGATCCAGGGCTCACTCAGCACGGATGGCATCCTCGATGCGGCTAACTCGTTGCTGGAGGGCTGAGGCGCTAGCGAAGCTCGTGCTCGCGGCGCCGCGCATCGCGCCTGGCCAGCACGAACACGACCACCACGGCCGCCACCACGAGCGACACCAGGGTGACCAACACGGGCGTGCCCCAGTCGGTGATGGCACTCGAGATGTCCCCCTGGATCCGGGAGGACCCCAACAGCACCTCATCGAGAGCGCGCACTCCGTAGCGCGGCAGGAGTTCCGCCAGCCCGTACACGATGACCCACAGCCCGGCGAGCACCATGATCACGCCGCCGGCACGCAGGATCGCTCCGGTGCGCTTGCGCAGCGCGCGCCCTACAGCTGCTCCGGCGAACGCGGCCGCGAGCGACACCATCAGCACCGCAGTTCCCATGCCAGCCCCGTAGATGACGAACGGGGCAACCGCGCCGACGGGATTGGAGGCGTCAAGCGACTGGGTGACGACCGCGAAGAACGGCGCGATGGTGCATGACAGCGAGGCAAGCGCAAAGGAGACGCCGTAGAGCACCTGGGACCACGCGTCGGCGCGGGGGGCGTGGCCCGCTACCGACCGGACGCGCAAACCGGGAATCTCGTGACCAAGGGCCATGGCCACGCCAAAGCCGATGAGCACGACACCCAGGGCGACGGTGACATAGGGCAAGTAAGGCAGCACCGATCCCTGCAGGGCCACGTTGACGGCCCCGAACAGCAGCCCAAAGCCCGTGAAGACCGCAACAAAGCCGGCGGTCATTGCCAAGCCGAACACGACGGCCCGCCGCAGCGACTGCGCTCTGGTGAGGCGGTCGTCGGCGCTGCCGGTGACGATCACGGTGATGTAGGCGGGCAGCAGCGCAAAGCCGCATGGGTTGAAGGCGGCCACCGCGCCCAGCAGCAGCGCGAAGGCTGCAGAGGTGCCGTCGATCACTACAGTTCACCCTTCCTTTGCAGGAACCTCATGGCGAAGAATCCCAAAGGTATTCGTGCCCAGTAGCTCAGCAGACGGAAAAGCACCACAACAGATGCGGCAATCTCCTTGGGCAGGCCGGCAGAAATGAGGCCGGCGGTGAGCGCGCCCTCGACGACGCCGAGGCCACCCGGGGTAGGAACGATGGCGCCCGCAGCGTTGCCGAGCAAGAACAGCACGGTCACGTCGATGAGCGGCAAACCCTGACCGAAGGCACGCAGGGTCGCGTCGAAGGCCCCCACGTACGCGACGGTGAGCAACAGGTTGCCGCCAATGCCAAGGGCGAGACGCCACGGCTGGCCCAACACTTGCGCGAGTCGCGGCCACGTCTGACGCATCATGGGTCGCAGGCGGCCCAGCGCCCACGACCGCACGCGCGGCACCACCATGGCCAAGGCGATCACCACAGCGGTGCCCACTACACCGATCAGCACGGAACTGGAAGGGAGCGCGGCCAGGGTGCCCTCTGAACCAGTGATGAGGGAGAGCGTCACCAGACCCACCACCGTCACCACCACGGCGCTGACCTGAACCAAGGCGACCGTCGCCACGGCGAGAGGCGCGGAGACCTTGCGGCGCGTCAGCAGGCGCATGTTGAGTGCGGCTGGGCCGACGCCAGCGGGAGCGGCAAGAGCAAGGTAGGCGGCCGCGACTTGTGCGAGAAGCGCCCTGTTCCATGGGAGCTTGATGGGCGAAAAGGCCATGAGGGCGACGGCGGCCCCGAAGAACGTCGTCATTGACCAGCCAAGCGCGACCAACAGCCACCACGGGTTCGAGTCGCGCAGCACCTCCAGCACTTGCTCCGTGTTGAATGACGCGAACACCAAATAGGCGGCGAAGATGCCAGCCGCGATGGTGAGCACCGTCCGCAGCCCAAAGCGCGCGATCTTCTCTGGTTCCACGTCCGCGTCTGGCAAGCGCTCGACGATCTCCTTGCGCAGCCCGCCCAGGTCGGCGGGAGAGGACTTCAGCGCCAACCGGGTGGAGCGGGGCAAGGCGATCGCCTGCAGCATCGGCGCGAATTGCTCGACGCCCTCGTCGCCAAGTGCCCTGAAGGCGGCGGCGACAGCGCGCTCGGCGCCGACGATGGGGGCCAACAGAGCGACCAATTGCGACCGGTCGATGCGCTTGGCAAGCTCGGAGGTCGCGACCTCACCGAGCTCCCAGCTGGTGAGCCATACGGTAGGGAGGTTGACCAACTCGTCGCGGCCCACCATGACGGTGTCGGCGCTGAGCGAGCGGTGGGAGATTCCCACGTGGTGGGCCTTGAGCACCTGCTCCCAGATGGCGTCGACCGTCTCGTCCGTGACGTCGTCTGGGTCGAGCTCTGACAAGGGTCGGGCGAACAGGGGTCGTTGGTAGACGACGATCATGGTGTCGCGGGCCTGAGACATACCGAGCACGCGAGCCGTGTGCACGCCTGCACCGCGGGCGGCGTGAGACACCAGGGCCGTCGCTTCCGCCGAGTGGCGCAGGGACACGTCCGCGCGGGCATCGATGCCGCGAAGCCTGAGGGAGGACCAGAGCTTGGTGAGGAAGCCAGCCGCATGCTGGTCGGCGTCGAGCGCGACCACAATGAGGTGGTGGTTCTCCACGGTGGTGAGGGCGTACACCCTGCCGTGGCGGGTGCGACCGAGAGCGGTCGACAGTTCGTCGAGCTCTTCGCCAACGAGATCGGTCGTGGGGTCGGCACGCACCAGCCGCTTGGGGGTGAAGCCTGCACGCTCGATGCCCTCCACGAGCGAGTCGCCGTAGGCGCGGTCCGTCGTGGAGCCCAGCGTGTAGCGGAAGCCAAGCCCCGCCAGACGCCCCAACAGCACCGTGACGAGTGCGGCGGGCAACGTGACGATGCCGGAGATGACGGCCACTGCCAGCGCAGCCCAGAGGATGTTCCATGACACGGTGAGGGTGCGCCTGGTCCCTCGCCGTCCCGCGACCGTGAGCAGCGCCGCGACCCCCGCGATGTAGACGGGGAGAGTCACTTGAGCGTCGTCTCCGAACCCGACGGACAGTGACCGCACCACGTCATCGGAGCCGACCGCGCGGGCGACATACACGGCGCCAATGGTGATCGCAAAACCTGCAACGGAAGCGCCGATTGCCTCGAGAATGCGGCGCGGTTCGCGACGCACCGCCAAGTCGATGATCACGGCGGCAGGCAACACCAGCGTGACGATGCCGGAAAACAGGTTGACGGGCGCCACGAGCAGGCGCTGCAGGATGCTGGAGACTTCCTGGACGTCGGTGGTGATGCCTTGAGTGGTGCTTTGCGCATACGCGCCGAGCAGCAGCACCATCACGATGGCGAGCGATACGCCCAACAGGCTGATGAGGTCCGCCATGCGGTGGACGCGCGTCTCTGGGTTGTCAACGATGTGCACGGCGCGCGGCGTGGTTCGCGGGTGCGAGGTCGGGGACCCGCCCGTGCCCTCGCTAGGGGAGGCGCCGCCGGGCGTAGCGGGTGGTGCGTCGGCGGCCATGAAGCGAGTCTAGGGCGGGGCAGCGCTCGTCGGCACTGTGCCTAGGCCCAGTGGCCGAATAGCCCCTCGCTACTGACTCCCCGCGGCACCCACGGCGAGCGTGTCTCCCACCGCCATCGCGCCGCGTGCCGCCACGTCGCAGCACACCCCGAGGTGACCGTCGCGTTGCTCTTCCAAGGGTTCCAACCATGACGCCGCGGTCCCCGAGCCGGACTGTGCCAGGTCGATGGTGCGATGGCGCCTGATGCGTGCGGCCACGTTGAGGTGGACTCCATCCGAGGTGAGGGTCGAGCCGATCCACCCCTCCTCTTCAAAGGGCTCTGACGTCTCGACGACGATATTGATGCGCAGACGCTGCGGGTTGGCATCCACGCCCAGTTCTCGCTCGCACCATTCCAACGTGGCGGTCCCGACGAGCGACACCGCGCCGTCGTCGATGTGGGGGATGTCGGTTTCGTGCGCCACGCGCACGTCGGCCCCCAGGGCGGCCGCGAGTGCCGCGTCCACTGCCGGGTTGCCGGCGTCTCCGATGCGACCGGAGGCGTCGGCAATGACCACCCGTCGACCTTCGGTGCGCGCCTCAAAGGCGAAGACGGCGTCGTATCGCACCAAGCGCTCAGTGTCGTGTCCCGAGGCGAGCCGGTTGGACTCATCCCGCACCGCGAAGATGCGATCCCCCGAGATGCCGCGCGTCACGAGGTGGGCGACGGCAAGAGATTCGCCCCCCATCGACTTCACGGGGTAGCGGTGCAAAGACACAACGCGGTGGGTCATCCTCCCAGCGTACGTGGGTTCTCGTGGTGCAAGCGCGAGACCCCAACGAATCGCGGCCGTCACCTCGTTCTTAGGGTGACAATGATCGTCAAGGGGGTCTGATGGCGCGCTGGGAGCCGATGCTCGAGCAGGTGATGCGCGAGCGCGCGCCGCGCCTGCTGGCATATGCGGCCATGCTCACTGGCGATGACGCCGAGGCCCACGACGTGCTGCAGGACGCCTTGGTCCGCAGCTTCTCCCGCGGGCGACGGTTCGACCACATCAACGCGGCGGAGTCGTATGTGCGTCAGGCGATCGGCAGCGTGGTGATCGACAGATCCCGCAAGCGCAGGCCGGTGCCGCGCGCCCCGGAGGACCACTCGCATCAGCCAGCCCCCGTTGCTGATCGCGACGCCGTCATGGACGTGCGCCGGGCCCTGCGCGAGTTGAGCCCGCGCGAGCGCGCATGCATCGTGCTGCGCTTCTATGACGACCTCACCGTGCCGCAGATCGCCGCCCGGCTGAACCTCGCGGACGGCACCGTCAAGCGGTACCTGTCCGACGCATCGGCCCGGCTGGCCGAGATCTTGGGGACCGACGTCGAGTGGGACGACGGTCCGCACGTGGTGCGCGTGGTCGCGCACGCGGTGAAGGGAAAGAACTGACATGGACGACTTCAGGGACCTCATGACGGCGCAGATGGACGATGCCACGGCGCGTTTTGCAGAGGAGGACTTCGCCGCCCTGTACGGGAGCGGGATCGTGGGCCGGGTGCGCAGGCGTCGGACCGTGCGTGCGGCGAGCGTGGGCGGCGGGACGATGCTCACGGCGGGGGCGCTCGCGCTTGCCGCGACACACCTGCCCATCAACCGTGCGGTCACCCCGGCTGGTAGCGGCGATTGCGCGACGCCGTGGCCGTCGGGCAGTAGCGCCCCGTACGCCCTGACGCACCGCTACGCCGACTACCTTCCAAATGGCGAGGAGGGTCCTTGGACCGTCGTTGATGGCTTCACCGGAGAACCGGTCTTCACTGTGACAGCTCAGGACGCGGGCGAGACCTGGTTGGTCGCGTTTCCTAACGGTGAGACGTCGGTGGTGCCGTATTCGGGCGCCGGCGAGTTCACCGTGGACGTGCCTGGCGGAGAACAGTTCGTCCTGGGGGTGACCGTCAACGATGGTGTGACTGAGATCAAGATCCTCGCACCGGCATCGTCAGGTGAATGCTTCGCACCGAGCTCTCCGTCGACTGCATCTGCTGACCCCACTGAAACGGCATCGACCGCTGCAGAAGACGTCACCAGCCCGTTCCAGTGCGGCTTTGTGATGGACGTCCAAGGCCAGGAGTCAGACGTCCTCCACACCACTGGACTCGAGTGGGTGGAGCCCGCCGACTACGTCGCGTCCCAAGTTGAGATCTGGGGCTCCGCCACCGACTTGCCTCAAGACCTGGGGACTCTTCCCATTCCACTGGTTGATCTGGTGGAGGGGTCGCGGTGGGAAACGTGGGGCGGCGCGGCAGGATTCGGCGACCCTGTTGACGTTGACGTGTCGTCCGGCCCGATGCGGGTCACGGGATTTGGCTTTGTGAAGGTGAACGACGGCGTCGTGGTCGGCATACTCGATCCCGCCACCCAAGAGCTCAATGTCAACCCGTGGTACGACGGCACCACCATCACGGTCGCGCTGCTCAACGCCGAAGAGGCCTTCATGCCATGCCAGGACCAGGGCGCCGGCATGAAGGAAGCCGAAACCTACTTTGTCGCGGGATCGAAGCTCGACGACGCCACGGGTCTACGCAGCGAGGGACCGTACTACGTGTGGCGGCTGCTCGATCAACAGAGACCTGTAGCGCCCTAGACGTTGAGCCAATCGAGCACCGACTGTGGCGCGACCTCTGGCCCCACGAACGCGACCACGTCGATGAGCGAATGTGCCGCGATCATGGGCAGCAGCCTGCCGGTGCGGTGGTAGGCCCACGCGAACACGAGCCCCATGACCACATTGCCCAGAGCCATCGGCCACCCTTGGTAGAGGTGGTAAGTACCGCGCAGCAAGGCCGACGTGATGAGGATGGCGGGAACCGACCACTTCAGGTCGCGCAACCGGGTCACGAGGTAGCCGACCACCAGCACCTCTTCGAGGATGCCCCACGATGCGGCGGACATCAGCAGGATGGTCGCGGCCCACCATTGGTCGGGAAGGCCGGAGGTGTCCACTCGTACGGTCAGATCCATGGCGCGGCCGATCGCGTAGAGGCCCACTCCGGGAAGCCCTATGAGGGCCGCCAATCCTGCACCCATCGCGAGGTCCTTGCCCCAGCGTCGGCCATTGCCGGCCAACCCCAAACGCCGCGCCCAACTGTGGCCGTACAGCGACAGCAGGTAGAGCGCCAGCAGCACGGGAACCAGCCGGAAGCCGATCGCGAGCACCTGGCGGATCAGGTCGATGTACTCGATCTCCGAGCGCGAGGGGTTGACGGACGCGGTTTGCTGGCCGATCGGCGCCTCGGCCTGGTAGCGCTCGATGAGTTCGATGATCGCCCACACCGCCGCTTCGCCGAGGCTGAGCGCGAAGACGATGATGATCTCGGCGCGGATGCGGCGCGGCGTCTCGGTGGGGACTGGGCCGGGGTCGTCGAGCGCGGGGGTGG
>NZ_JADQBF010000095.1 GCF_016278775.1 Demequina sp.
ACGACGGTTCTCGTGCGTCGCTCTTGCGCGCACACGGCGTCCTAGCATACCAGCATGGCTGGTTCAGAGCGAGCCAATGACCTTGTCAAAGGTCTTCCGGTCTAGGACGGCACCCTCCCGGCGTACATCGTCCGGGTGGATCCTGATGATCCTATCGAGTCTCACCTCGCTTGGGCGCCGTTTCTTGTCCCACGGCCCGGCGCCCACGTCCATCCAGCGTCGTCCCCAGCGCGCCTCGTCGGCGGCGTCGCGGTCGTGATCCTTGGACGAAAGCATGAGGCAGAGCAGCCAGCCCTTGGCCTCACCGACGGCGAGCACGGGGCGATCCTTGCCTTGAGTGAAGTCGTCCTCGTACGGCACCCACGTCCACAGAATCTCGCCCGGGTCGGCGCGGCCATCGAGCTTGGCGGCGTAGCGCGGCGTGAAGGAGCCTGTGAAGTCGCCAGGGTAGCGGCGGCGTCCCTGTGCCGATCGCTCGGGACGCGGCGAGGATGGCCTGCGGCGGGAGGAGGACCGCACTGCGGCCGCGACGGCCCTTGCCATACTGCCGATGGTGGGGCGCATGCCGATCAGGCTAGCGGGGGCTGGCGTCTTCCAGCCAATTCGGCATGGGAGCCGTGGTTGGCGCGTCGGCCTCGCCGCCGTCCACCGGCAACCCGAGCGTGATCTCGCTGGCTGGCACGGCGTGACCGAACAGGAAGCCCTGACCCAGTTGCCAGCCGTGACGGCGGGCAATGGCAAACTGTGCCTCCGTCTCGATGCCCTCAATGACGCCATACATGGTGAGGGAGCGCGTCAGCGCCGCCATGGCCGTTGAGATGCGATCTCCCGTTCCCCTGTCTCCCAGGCGCAACGTGAACTCGCGGGCGAGTTTGAGCCCGGACACGGGGTTCTGCAAGACGGACGACAGCGCCGAGTAGCCCGTGCCGAAGTCATCGAGGATGAGGTCGACTCCAAGCTCTGTCAGCGCCTTGAGGTCGGCGCGGGCAGACGCGGTGGCGAGCAGTATCCCTGACTCCGTGATCTCGAGGCCGAGCTGGTGGGGCGATGCACCCGACGCATCGAGCGCGCTGCGCACCACGCGTGCGAGGTCGGCGGAGCCAATCTGGCGCGTCGACACATTGACAAATACCCGACCGGTGAAGTCCGGGCGAGCGGCCAGGAACTCGCACGCCTCGTGCAGCACCGCTGACCCGAGCGGCACCACCAGGTTGGCGTCTTCCGAGATGGGGATGAACTCGTCCGGCAGGAGCAGGCCCCTGACGGGGTGCTGCCAGCGGACGAGTGCCTCAAAAGCGACGGTCTCTTGTGTCTCGAGGTCCACGACCGGTTGGTAGTGGACCACCAGTTCACCCTCACGGATGGCAGATCGGAGTTCCGATTCGATGGACAGCTTGGTGAGAGCCGTCTCCCTCATCGATTCGTCAAAGACCTCGAGGCGCGCACGGCCGCCTTGCTTCGCCGCGCACATGGCCATGTCCGCGTTGCGCACCAGCGACTCGGCGGTGAGCCCAGGCGAGGCGATCGCCAGGCCGCCGGACACGGACGGCGCGAGCTCGTGGCCAGCGATGTGGAACGGCTGGCTGATCGCCGCCGCGATCCCGTGCAGCACGGCGCTCGCGGCGTCGACGCCCATGACGTCTTCGACGACGATGACGAACTCGTCGCCTCCGAGCCTTGCCACGGTGTCGGCGGCACGTACCGCCCCCTGGATGCGCCTGGCGATCTCGACCAACATGGTGTCGCCTGCGTCGTGTCCGAGCGAGTCATTGACCGCTTTGAAATGGTCGACGTCGAGGAAGATGCAGGCCACGGTGGCTGCGCGCGGCTCGTGGCTGATGAGCGCGCGGTCAAGCCGCTCCATGAGCAGGGTGCGGTTCCCGAGTCCCGTGAGGTGGTCGTACAGGGAGCGACGCTCGAGGAGGTCGCGGGCCCGCCGAATCTCGGTAACGTCTTCTACCTGCGCCACGTAGTGATGCTCGCCGTCGTCGGCTGTCACCACGTCTGACACGGTGACGCGCACCCAAATGGTGTCGCCATCGTGGTGCAGCAGTCGCTTGTGGACCTGATAGAACGGCAACTCGCCAGCCGCGAGCCGTGTCATCAACTCCGCGTCGCGCGGCAGATCGTCTGGGTGGGTGTACTCGGCGAAGTGGCGGCGCTCCAACTCGCTCGCGCTGCGACCCAGGATGCGGGCAAAAGCCTCGTTCACCTCGACGTAGCGGCCGCCTTGGTCCATGATGACCATGCCGATGGGGGAGTCGCGAAAGGTGAGCCCGAAAAGGTCGTCACGCGTCGCCATGTGATGCGCCCTTCCTTTCGACTCGCGTGCCCATTGTGGCATCGTTCTCAGTATCGGCATCAAGAGAAATCACTGAAGCCTCGCGCCGTGGGACGATAGACGTCCCTGACGTCGTCGAAGGAAGTCCCGCTACCCGTGCCCGCATCCTCCATTGAGCCAGCCGCCACCGCGCCGGCGCTCATTCGCAACTTCTGCATCATCGCTCACATCGACCACGGCAAGTCGACGCTGGCCGACAGGATGCTGGGCATCACTGGCGTGGTTTCCGAGCGCGCGTCACGTGCTCAGTATCTGGATCGCATGGACATCGAGCGCGAACGGGGCATCACGATCAAGTCTCAGGCGGTGCGCATGCCGTGGGAGGTGGAGGGCAAGGACCACGCCCTCAATATGATCGACACTCCCGGCCACGTGGACTTCACGTACGAGGTGTCCCGATCGCTCGCCGCGTGTGAAGGCGCTGTGTTGCTGGTCGACGCGGCTCAGGGCATTGAGGCGCAGACGCTCGCGAACCTGTACCTGGCGATGGAGAACGACCTCGTCATCATCCCTGTGCTCAACAAGATCGACCTGCCCTCCGCAGACCCAGACCGCTACGCCGCAGAGCTGGCGCAGCTGATCGGCTGCGCAGAGGAGGACGTGCTGCGCGTCAGCGGCAAGACCGGCCAGGGCGTCGGCGAGCTGCTCGACAGGGTGGTGCGCGACATCCCCGCGCCTGTGGGGGACGCGTCGGCACCCGCAAGGGCCATGATCTTCGACTCGGTGTACGACACCTACCGCGGCGTCATCACCTACGTCCGCGTGATCGATGGCGAGCTCAAGCCGCGCGAGAAGATCGCCATGATGTCGACTCTCGCGACCCACGATCTGCTCGAGATCGGCGTGATCAGCCCCGAGCCCGTCCCGACCAAGGGGCTGGGTGTGGGTGAGGTGGGGTACCTCATCACCGGCGTGAAGGACGTGCGCCAGTCCAAGGTGGGCGACACCGTGACGCTCGCGGGGCGGCGCGCCCAGCAGTCTCTGCCCGGCTACCGAGACCCGCGCCCCATGGTCTACTCGGGCCTGTTCCCCCTGGACGGTTCGGACTTTCCCGTCTTGCGCGACGCCCTCGACAAACTGCAGCTCAACGACGCTTCGCTCGTGTACGAGCCGGAGAGTTCCGTGGCGCTCGGCTTCGGGTTCCGTTGCGGCTACCTGGGCCTGCTGCACCTCGAGATCGTGCGAGACAGGCTCGAACGCGAGTTCAACCTCGAGCTCATCTCTACCGCGCCCAACGTGGTGTACGAGGTGGAGATGGAGGACGGCAAGATCCACACCGTCACCAACCCTTCAGAGTTCCCGGCAGGCAAGATCGCCCAGGTGCGCGAGCCGATCGTGCGGGCGACCATCCTGGTGCCGAGCGAATTCATCGGCACCGTCATGGAGCTGTGCCAGGAACGTCGCGGCGTGATGGGCACCATGAGCTATCTCAGCGAGACCCGCGTGGAGATGCACTACACGCTGCCGCTCGCCGAGGTGGTGTTCGACTTCTTCGACCAGCTCAAGTCGCGCACGCGCGGCTACGGCTCGCTCGACTACGAACCCTCAGGCGAGCAGGCCTCCGACCTCGTCAAGGTGGACATCCTGCTTCAAGGCGAGACGGTGGATGCCTTCAGCGCCGTGGTGCACAAGGACGCGGCCTACAAGTACGGGCTGTCCATGGTGGGCAAGCTCAAGGACCTCATCGACAGGCAACAGTTCGAGGTGCCCATTCAGGCGGCGATCGGTGCGCGCATCATCGCCCGCGAGACCATCCGCGCCATCCGCAAGGACGTGCTCGCCAAGTGCTACGGCGGCGACATCTCGCGCAAGCGCAAGCTGCTCGAGAAGCAGAAGGCTGGCAAGAAGCGCATGAAGAACATCGGCTCTGTCGAGGTGCCGCCGGAGGCGTTCATCGCCGCGCTCAGCACCTCGGACGATGGAGCCGACAAGGGCAAGAAGAAGTCGTGACCGACGCGGTGGCCGCCGCAGTCCCGGCGTCCGATCCGGCGACGCGCGACTTTGGCGTCTACATCCACGTGCCCTTCTGCCGGGTGCGGTGCGGGTATTGCGACTTCAACACCTACGCACCAGGCGAGGTGGAGGGCGCGACCCGCGAGGGCTATGTCGAGGCCGCGCTGGCGGAGATGGCGATGGCCAGGAGGGTCATGGGCGCCGATGATCGTCCCGCGTCCACCGTGTTCCTTGGCGGCGGCACGCCCACGATGCTCGACGCCTCGGCGCTGGCGAGGCTCTTGGACGGGGTGCGACACAACTGGGGGCTGGCTCCCGACGCCGAGGTCACCACCGAGGCGAACCCCGACTCAGTCTCGGCCGAGTCGCTCGCGGCGCTCGCTGCTGCGGGCTTCAACCGGGTGTCCTTCGGCATGCAATCTGCAGTGCCGCACGTGCTCGCCACTCTCGAGCGCACCCACGATCCCGCCAACGTGGAGCGCGCCGTCGCGTGGGCGCGCGGGGCCGGGCTCGCGGTGAGCCTCGACCTCATCTATGGCACGCCGGGGGAGTCGCTCGAGGACTGGAAGGCGAGTCTGGCGGAGGCCATCAGGCTTGAGCCGGACCATGTGAGCGCCTATGCGCTCGTCATCGAGCAGGGAACCAAGATGGGGGCTCAGTTGCGACGCGGACAGATTGCCCCGACGGACCCAGACACCCAGGCCGACATGTACGAGGCGGCCGATGCGGCGCTCACCGCTGCCGGTTACGGCTGGTACGAGGTGTCCAACTGGGCGCGCAGTCCGGGCCAGGCCTGCCGCCACAACCTCGCGTACTGGCGCAGCCAAGACTGGTGGGGCGTTGGGCCGGGTGCTCACTCCTACCTGGGGCCGCGCGTCGGCCGGGACGGGGAGGCACTGCCCGCGACCAGGTGGTGGAACGTGAAGCATCCCTTGGCCTACGCGACCCGAGTGGGTCAGGAACAAGACCCGGCCGACGGCCGAGAGGAACTGGACGACGATGATCTCGCCGTGGAGCGGATCATGCTCGGCTTGCGTCTGGTGGAGGGCATCCCGGCGTCCGCCGTGGCACGCGACAGGGCCGACACCATTGCCAGGCTCATCGCGAACGATGTGCTGGACGGGGCATCGGCCCTGCGGGGAGTGCTGGTGCTGACGCGTCGCGGCAGGCTCGTGGCCGATGCCGCGGTGCGCGACCTTACTTGACGAACTGAATCGCCATGGGGATGCGGTAGTACTCGCCGTTGGCGGCCTTCACGCCTGCCACGAACGAGATGATGATTGCGTAGAGCACGTACAAGCCCCACAGCGGCAAGGTGACGGCGAGCCCCACCACAAACAGCAGCAGGCCCACGACCACCGCGGCGGCGCCGAGCACGAGAGTAGTGATCTGCAGGTTGAGGTTCTGCTTGCCGTGGTGATCCACGAGAGCGGAGCGGTCCTTGTAAACCAGCCAGATCACGAGGGGAGCAACGATCGCGAGAGTGCCGCCACTGAGCAACGCAGCCGCCGCAGCAATCACGTGCGCGAGCATCGCCCAGGTGCGAGCTTCTGATTCGAGCATGGGTTGCACCGTCGGTCCGACTTGGGCCGGGGCGGGAGCCGGGGTGCCTTCGTCCGTGGACGGGGAGTTGTTCTCTGTCATGTCTCCACTGTGCCAAAACGATTCAGGGCCCCGCATCGGCCTTGTGACCGATTCGGGGCCCTGAGTGAGATCAGGGTGAAACCCTGAGGACTACTTGATGAGGCGCAGGCTGAACGGGTAGCGGTAGTTCTCGCCCTTGTTGGCCTTCATGGCGCCCTGGATGCCGAAGATCAGCGCGCAGATTCCCATGGCGGCCCAGGTCAGGAAGCCGATCAGTACGAGCATCAGGATGGAGCTGACGATGTAGACGATCGCGGCGAGGATGCCGAAGTTCAGGGCTTCCTTGCCTTCTTGGTCAACGAACGTGCTCTTGTCCTTACCGATCAGCCACATGATGAGCGGCGCGATCGCGGGGAAGATGATGTTTCCCGCGTGGGCGATCGTCGCGTAGGTGCGCGCATCAGAGTCGCTGAGCGGGGCCGCTGCTGCGGGAGGGGGTGTGTCAGTCATGTGTTTTCACCACTTTGAGTCGGAACGGATAGTGTGCGGGATTGCCGCGCCGTGCCAGCCAAAATCCTGCCAGACTGAAGTAGATCGCCACGACGGGAAATACCCACAGCGCCAATGTACCGAGAAAGCCGATGAAAGGCACATACATTTTTGTGACGGCCGCCAGAACCATGGCCGCGACCAGCGCTGACGAGAAGTTCGTGGCCTTCGCGGCCTCGGTGGAGGTGAACGAATCGGTGCGCCGCCGTGCCGCGTAGATGAGTACAGGAATGACCGGTCCGGTCAGCGCCGCGAGGTGGGCGAGCCCCGCCACTCCCGTGCTCGCGCTCGTGCGTTCAAGGTAAGTCATCATCGCCTCCGCACCACACGCTAGCGCGCACTTGCCCGACCTCAGACTCCGTGCGCTGAGGACCGCGTAGAATTGGCACTCGCGACAGCCGAGTGCCAACGGGAGGTGGAATGAGCGACGACAGACGTGAGGCGATCTTGCGGGCGATTGTCGAGGGCTATGTGTCCACGAGCGAGCCCGTGGGTTCCAAGGCTCTCGCGCAGCACCATGACCTCGGCGTGTCCCCGGCGACCATTCGCAACGACATGGCGGCACTCGAAGAAGAGGGGCTCATCGCGCAGCCGCACACCTCCGCCGGGCGCATCCCCACCGACAAGGGGTATCGCTACTTTGTCGACATGCTCGCCGCAGCCGCGCTGCAGGACAGCCACAAGCGAGCTATCTCCACGTTCCTATCCGACGCAGTGGACCTCAACGACGTGGTCGAGCGATCCGTTCGTCTGCTCAGTCAACTCACCCGCCAGGTGGCGGTCGTGCAATACCCGTCGCTGCGCGAGAGCCCGGTGCGCCGCGTGGAGCTGGTGCGCATGACGAGCGACCGTGCCCTCGCCGTGGTGGTAAGCGCCGACGCTCGGGTCGAGCAGGCGACCATCGGCGTCCCTGAGACGGTCACGGAGGAAGAGTTCGAGAGTCTCGCTCGTGAGCTCAACGAGACGGCTTCTGGCCTCACGCCAGGACCTCTAGAGTCGGCTCTTTCGTCGTGGACAGAGCACCACGCGACGCACTCGTGGTTAGGCGAGGTTGCGTCGTCCGTGGTGGGCGCCGCGCGCGGCGGAACCATTGAACGCGTCGTCTTTTCCGGCACCGGCAACCTCACCAGGGCGGGGTCTGACCTCAAGGCAGACGCCGTGAGTTCGATTCTGGATGCCCTTGAGGAACAGGTTGTCCTCCTCAGGTTGTTGCACGAGATGGCATCAGAGGGAGGCGTGTCCGTGCGCATCGGCCGGGAGACCGGTCACGCGGCGCTGGCGGGCACGTCGATCGTGGCGGCGGGGTACGGAAACGTGACCTCGCCTGCATTGTTAGGAGCGCTCGGACCGATGCGCATGGACTATCCGGGAACGATGGCTGCGGTGAGAGCCGTGGCACGTTACCTGTCGAAAGTGGTGGAGACGTGAAGGACTATTACGCCGTGCTCGGTGTGCCGAGAACAGCGACAGAGGCCGAGATCAAGAAGGCCTACCGCAAGCTCGCTCGAGAGTTGCACCCTGACGTCGCCGGGCCGGAGGCTGGCGACCGCTTCAAGGATGTCGCCGCGGCGTACGAGGTGCTGGGCAACGCGGACAAGCGCGCCCAGTTTGACCGCGGTGTGGACCCCAGGGGCGGCAACTCCTCGGCCGGCGCAGGAGCTGGCTTCGGCTTCGAAGACATCTTCGAGACGTTCTTTGGCTCGTCTATGGGAGGCTCCGCACGCAGGGGCCCTGCGTCCCGCACGCAGCGGGGAGGGGACTCTCTTGTCGAGGTGGACGTGACGTTGGAAGAGGCCGTGTTCGGCGCTCACCGCGAGGTGATGGTGGATCTTGCCGAGACGTGCACCACGTGCGAGGGCAGTTGTTGCTCGCCCGGCACCCAGCCCACCACGTGTCCACAGTGCAACGGGGCTGGCGTGGTGCAGCGCGTCGCGCGCTCCCTTCTCGGCCAGGTCATGACCACTGCCCCTTGCCCGCGTTGTGGCGGCTTCGGGTCCATCATCGAGAGCCCGTGCACCTCCTGCTCAGGGCAGGGCCGCACGCGCGAGCGCAGGTCGATCGACATCGACATCCCCGCTGGCGTGGAGACGGGCACGCGCATCCGGATGTCGGGTGGAGGCGACGCTGGCCCAGGCGGGGGTCCGCGCGGCGACCTCTACATCGAAATCCGCGAACGCCCCCACGAGACCTTCGAGCGCAGGGGCAATGACCTTCACTGCACGCTCGAACTGCCCATGACGGCGGCGGCGCTCGGCACCGTCGCCACCGTGGAGAGCCTCGACGGACCTCAAGAGATCGACGTGCGGCCGGGGACCCACGCGGGCTCGACTGTGACGCTCAAGGGCCTCGGCGTCGGCCGCCTGCAACGCCCTGGCCGCGGAAACCTTCACGTCCACCTCGACATTCAGACGCCCACTGACCTTGACGAGGAACAGACGGAGTTGCTCACCCAACTGGCGCGGCTGCGTGGCGAGGAGTTCCCAGAGACGAGGCTGGCGCCCATCGGCGGTGGCGTGTTCTCGCGCTTGCGCGAAGCGTTCATGGGCCGCTACTAAACTCTCGTCTTCATGAGTGCCCCTGTTTTCGTGTGCCCTGACGTCGCCGACGCCGTCGTTGGGGGAGTGGTGGCGCTCCGCGGTGCCGAGGCGCGCCACGCGGGCACCGTCCAGCGGCGCGGTGTGGGAGAACGCGTCCACGTGGTCGATGGGCGAGGGCGGCGAGCCACCGGTGTGATCGCCCAGGTGGCAACCGACCGCATTCACATCTCGGTCGAGCGCATCGCCGCCGATGCCGACCCACCCGTGATCCTCGTGCAGGCGCTCGCGAAGGGCGGACGCGCCGAGCAGGCCGTCGAGTCCGCCACCGAACTTGGCGTCACGCGCATCGTGCCGTGGGCGGCAGCCCGCTCCATCGTGCAATGGAAGGGACCCAAGGTCGACAAGGGGCGCCGAGCGTGGCAATCGCTCGTGGTGGCGGCGGTCAAGCAGAGCCGCAGGGCGCTCGTGCCGGAGATCGGCCCGCTCACGACCACGCCGCAACTGGTGCGCGAGGTCGAATCCGCGGTCTCGACAGGGCAGCGGGTGTTGGTGCTCCACGAGGCTGCGGCCACACCCTTGGCCACTCTCGCGTGGGACCGACCGCATCAGCCCGTGTGGCTTGTGGTGGGCCCGGAGGGCGGGATTTCCCAGCCGGAGATGGACGCGCTCACGGCCGCTGGTGCGGAGGCGGTGTTGCTCGGTCCCCACATTCTCAGGGCGTCCTCAGCCGGCCCCGCAGGCATCGCGGCGCTGGCCGCATTGCGCGGCACGTGGTCGAGTGGGCCAGGGCGCAATACGCTGGGGCCATGAGCGATTGCCTGTTTTGCCGCATTGCGGCTGGTGACATCCCCGCCGACGTGGTGGCGCGTACGGACAACGTCGTCGCCTTTCGAGACATCGAGCCCAAGGCTCCCGTGCACGTGCTGGTGGTGCCGATCGCACACGTGGCAAACGTGACGGAGGCCGCCGCGCAGATCCCCGACGTGCTTGCCGAGATGGTCGCGGTCGCGCAGCGAGTGGCGGACGCGGAGGCGGATGGGGAGTTCCGACTGATCTTCAACACGGGCCCGACCGCGGGGCAGAGCGTGTTCCACGCACATGCCCACGTGCTGGGTGGCGCCGAACTCAAGTGGGAGAACGCGTGAGTTCATCCCGAGTCGTGATTGTTGACGACGCCGCCACGATGCCAGCGTTGCTCGGTACCGCGGATTCCGTGCTCAAGGAGGTCGAGCGCGCGTATCCCACGGTCGACGTTTTGGTGCGCGGCAACCACATCTCCCTCACGGGTGACGATGCTGACGTGTCGGAGTGCGCGGCCGCGATCGAGGAGCTTCGCTCGCTGCTCGCGGCGGGCGTCCCCCTGACCCCCGACGTGGCCCGCGAGTCGGTGCGCATGCTGCAGGGCGCGCGATCGGCGGTGGCGGCCGCCCGCCACGACGTCGCTCACGGTGAGGACCCGCCCAGTTCCGTCGCCATCCTGTCCCGATCCATTCTCAGTTCGCGCGGCCGCACCATCCGACCCAAGACGGAGGGGCAAGCCGCCTACGTGCAGCAAATCGAACGCCACACCGTCACCTTCGGCATCGGCCCTGCTGGCACGGGCAAGACCTACCTGGCGATGGCGCAGGCGGTGGCGGCTCTCCAGGCCAAGCGGGTGTCGCGCATCATCCTGACCAGACCGGCCGTTGAGGCGGGGGAGCGGCTCGGATTCCTCCCAGGGACCCTGTCGGAGAAGATCGACCCCTACTTGCGGCCGCTGTATGACGCGCTGCACGACATGGTGGACCCGGAATCGATCCCCAGGCTCATCGAGGCTGGCACGATCGAGGTGGCGCCGCTCGCGTACATGCGCGGGCGCACGCTCAACGACGCGTTCATCATTTTGGACGAGGCGCAGAACACCACACGCGAGCAGATGAAGATGTTCCTCACGCGCCTGGGATTCGGCTCCACCATGGTGGTGACGGGCGACATCACTCAGGTTGACCTCCCCGGAGGCACCACCTCGGGTTTGCGCGCCGCGCGCGACATTCTGCAAGGGATCGACGACATCGGCTTCAGCGAACTCGGAGCCCAAGACGTGGTGCGCCACCGACTCGTGAGCGACATCATCACCGCCTACGCCGGCGACGAGGCGAGGCGGGAGCGCGCGCCGCGCGATGGCCAGCAGCGCCGCTATGCGCACGGCGCCGAGCGTCGGCCCACCCCGCGCAAGGAGACTGACGCGTGATCGAAGTCAACAACGAGACCGACGCCACCATCGACGAGGCGGAGTTTGCCGCGCTGGGTGCCTTCGTGTTGGGGCAGATGCACGTGGCATCGGACGCGGAGTTGGCCATCCTCTTCGTGGACGAGGCCGCCATGACGGACCTCCACGTCAAGTGGATGGACGAACCGGGCCCCACCGATGTGCTGAGCTTCCCGATGGACGAGTTGCGGCCGGGCACGCCGGACACGCCTACGCCTGCTGGCCTGCTGGGAGACATCGTGGTGTGCCCCACCGTCGCGGTGGAACAGGCCAAGAAGGCGGGCCACTCCGCCGAAGAGGAGATGCTTCTCCTGACGACGCATGGCATCCTCCACCTGCTCGGTTACGACCATGCGGAACCGGCGGAAGAGAAGGAGATGTTCGCCCTCCAGCGCAACCTCTTGCTGACCTTCCTCGCGCAGCGCGCCCCATGAGTTCCGAGGCCATTGCGCTGCTCGTCTCGTTTGGGCTGGCGAGCATGCTGGGAGCCGCCGTGATGCACGCCATTGTGGCGGCATTCGAGCAGCTTCCCCACGCCAGGGAACGGGTGATGGGCGAGGCGACACGCGCGGACGGCCGTCCCACCCTTGCGGCGAGGCTTGCGCGTGACACCGACGAGGTGGACAACGCCGCGTCCGTCGTCTACGCCATCCTCGAGGCCGTCGCGCTCGTGTCGTGGAGCGTGCTCGCGTGGACCTGGGGCAGGGAACTCTCGTGGCCCGGATGGGTCGCCGCGCTCGCGACCATGGCCCTCGCGGCCGCGTACTCGCTACTGCTGGTGCGGGCCGCCCCCCGCATGGCGGCGCGCGCGCATCCCGAGACGACGGTGAACGTTCTCGCTCCCATCGGCGTCGCCCTGATCGCACTATCGACGCCGGTGCGCCGTGTGATTCCCGTGTTGCGCATGCCCGCTCTGTCAGAGGCCGAGGACCTGGTGGAGAAGGCCCAAGACGCGCTCGAGGACGAGGATGCGGAACTGCTTCGCGGCGTCGTGAACCTGGGAGACACCCTTGCGCGCGAGGTGATGGTGCCGCGCACCGACATGGTGACCATCGCAGCAGGCACGCCCCTGCGCAAGGCGATGCTGCTATTCATGAGATCCGGCTTCTCCCGCGTGCCTGTGATCGGCGACGGTACGGACGACGTGCGCGGCCTGCTGTACCTCAAGGACGTAGTGCGCGCCACGTGGGACCACCAGGACGCGCTCGACACTCCGGTGGACGAATACATGCGCGAGCCCGTCTTCTTGCCGGAGTCCGTGGCGGCCGACGACCTGCTGAGGCGCATGCAGGACGAGGTGTTTCACATGGCGATCGTGATCGACGAGTTCGGCGGCGTGGCGGGACTCGTGACCATCGAGGATGCGCTGGAAGAAATCGTGGGCGAACTGACGGACGAGCATGATCGCGCCGAGCCGCACGCGGTCGACCTAGGCGAGGGGCGGTTTCGCGTCCCCGCACGGCTGGCGATCGACGAGCTGGGCGAGCTCTTCGACATCGAGATTGAGGACGACGACGTCGACACCGCGGCTGGGCTGCTCACCAAGGCATTGGGCAAAGTGCCGATTCCCGGATCGACCGCACACGCGCACGGGCTGACGCTCACGGCGGAGCGTGCCGAGGGACGTAGGCGTAGGCTCACGTGGCTACTGGTCGAGCGCACCCCCGTGCCGACCGCCGGTGCCGACGATCGAGGCGCCGCTCCAGACGGCAGGAATCGGTCGTCTGGCCGCTCCAATGGAAGAAGAAGGTCCGCCTCAGATGACTGAGTTTCGCTCCGGCTTCGCCGCGTTTGTTGGCCGTCCCAACGCAGGCAAGTCGACCCTCATGAACGCGCTCGTGGGGGAGAAGGTCGCCATCATGTCGTCGCGCCCTCAGACCACCCGCCGCGCCATCCGCGGCATCGTCAATCGGGACGACGCCCAACTGGTCGTCGTCGACACTCCTGGCCTGCATCGTCCCCGCACGCTGCTCGGCGAGCGGCTGAACGACGTGGTGAGGGAGACGTTCGCCGAGGTGGACGTCATCGGCTTCTGCCTCCCGGCCGACGAGAAGATCGGCCCCGGCGACAAGTGGATCGCGCGCGAGCTGAGCGAGGCTAGGGCGCCCGTGGTCGCGATCGTCACCAAGGTCGACAAGGTGTCGCGTGACCGCGTGGCAGCGCACCTCATGGAGGTCCAAGAACTCGGCGACTTTGTCGACATCGTGCCCGTCTCTTCGGTCGAGGGCATCCAGGTGGACGTGCTCACCGACGTGCTGGTGAGCCACCTTCCCGCAGGCCCGGTGCTGTACAGGGATGGCGAGGTGACGGACGAGCCTGAAGACGTCATGGTCGCGGAGCTCATTCGCGAGGCCGCGCTCGAGGGTGTGCGCGACGAGTTGCCGCACTCGATTGCCGTGATGGTCGAGGAGATGGTCGAGCGCGAACAGGACGCCGACGACCCTCGGACGCCCGTGCTGATCGTTCGCGCCCAGTTGTATGTCGAGCGCGACAGTCAGAAGGGCATCATCATCGGGAAGGGCGGCGAACGCCTCAAGGCCGTGGGAGCCGAGGCGCGCGCGGGAATCGAGCGTCTCCTGGGCAGGCGCGTCTACCTGGACCTGCACATCAAGATCGCCAAGGAGTGGCAGCGAGACCCCAAGCAATTGGGGCGCATGGGCTTTTGACAAGCGCCCTCTGAACCGGTTCCATTGGGGGGTGTGGTCGCGCTCTCACGGTGACGCGATCGCGTCACTCGCGTGATCGATTCTGCCCATGGAGGCGTGCAATGACGGACGAACTGGCGGCCACTGCTGCGACGACGCGCGGGCCGCGGGAGGACGTCGACGGCGCCCTAGTAGACCTCGACGGCGAGCGCTTCTATCGCATCGGTCACTACGACCGCATGGACCCGTTCTTCATGAGCGTGGTGAGCGACTCAGACCACTGGATGTTCCTGTCGAGCACCGGGGGCCTCACCGCCGGCCGCCGCGAACCCGACAACTCGCTCTTCCCGTACTACACCGATGACCGCATCCACGATTCCGCGGAGACCACAGGATCGCTCACCGTGGTGCGCGCCACTCGCGAGGGCCGGGCGATGCTGTGGGAGCCGTTCTCGACCCGCCAGGAGGGCCTCTTCCGCACCGAACGCGCGCTCTACAAGAGCGTCTACGGCAACCGTGTGGTCTTCGAGGAGGCCAACCACGACCTCGGCCTCGTGTTCCGCTACTCGTGGGCCAACAGCGACGCGTACGGCTTTGTGCGGCAGTCACAGTTGCGCAACACCTCAGACGCCCCCGTCTCCGTCGAGATCCTGGACGGCATCCGCAACGTGTTGCCATCCGGCGTCAGCCGTCGATTCCAACTGGAGTTCAGCACGCTCGTCGATGGCTACAAGCGCACAGAGACGGCCGAGGACACCGACCTCGCCCTCTTCCGACTCAGTTCGATCCCCGTGGACACCGCCGAGCCCAGCGAGGCGCTCAGGGTCAACGTGGCGTGGGCGACCGGCCTCGAGGACGCCACCGTGTTGTTGTCGGAGATCCAGTGCGACGCGTTCCGCCGCGGACTAGCGGTCACGGCAGAGACGGACATTCGCGGTCGACGCGGCGCGTACCTGGTGTCTGCGTCGCTCTCCCTCGGCCCGGGGGAGTCCGCGGACTGGCTTGTGGCGGCGGAGGTCGAGCTGGACGCCACGCGAGTGCGCGCCCTCATGAGGGACATGGCCGAGCCAGGCCTGAAGGACCGGGTCCTCGCCGATGTCGCCCGCGGCACGGAGAAGTTGGTGCGCATCGTCGGCGAGACGGACGGCCTGCAGGCCACCGCCGACGAGCCGAGCGTGTGGCGCCACTTCGCCAACACCCTGTTCAACGCGATGCGTGGAGGCATTCCCGACCGCGGCTACGGCATCTCGCGCGACGACCTCCGCGCGTATCTGGCGAAGACGAACGCCCCCGTCGGCGCCCGCCACGCCGACTTCATCGCCTCCCTCCCCGCCGAGCTGCTGCGCGACGACCTGATGGAGCGCGTCGCGGCCGTCGGCGACATCGACCTTGAGCGGCTCGCGGCCGAGTACTTGCCGCTGTCGTTCAGCCGTCGCCACGGGGATCCCAGCCGCCCCTGGAACTCGTTCTCCATTCGCCTGAAGGACGACCAGGGCCAGCCAATGCTGAACTACCAGGGAAATTGGCGAGACATCTTCCAGAATTGGGAGGCGCTCGCGCTGTCCTACCCTGCGTTTGTCGACGCGATGCTCTTCAAGTTTGCGGACTCCTCCACCGTGGACGGCTACAACCCGTACCGCGTGCTGCGCGAGGGCTACGAGTGGGAAGTGCTGGACCCCGAGGACGATTGGGCGAACATCGGCTATTGGGGCGATCACCAGGTGATCTACCTGTTGCGCCTGCTCGAGGTCGCCGAACGCCACAGCCCCGGCAGCCTCGCCCCGCTGCTGAGTCGCAAGGTGTTCACGTTCGCGGACGTTCCCTACCGGATCCGGCCGTACGAGCACCTGCTGCGCGATCCCAGGGACACGATTGACTTTGACCAGAGCGTGAACGACGCGGCGCTTGAGCGCGCGACAAGGATCGGCTCGGACGGCAAGGCAGTGCTTGACGCCGACGGCGGCCTGCTACGCGCCAACCTCACCGAGAAGTTGCTCATCGTGGCGCTCTCCAAGCTGTCGAACTACGTTCCTGCCGCCGGCATCTGGATGAACACTCAGCGCCCCGAATGGAACGACGCGAACAACGCGTTGGTCGGCAACGGCGTGTCCATGGTCACGCTGTGCTACCTGCGCAGGTATCTGGCGTTTGTGGACGCACAGTTCACGGCGTCTGGCATTCGCGAGGTTGAGATTGCGGCGCCAGTGGCGCAGTGGCTCGCCGACGTCGCGGGAGCCTTCGGGGATCACGCGCACCTCGCGTCGGGCGCGGTCTCCGACGCGGACCGCAAAGCGCTGCTCGATCAACTGGGGGCCGCGGGCACCGCGCACCGCGAACGCGCCTACGGCGAGGCGTCTCGCGGGCCGGCGACCACCGTGCCTATGGCGGAGGTGCGCGCGTGCATCCAGGCGGCACTGCGCCACGCGGACCACACGATCGCCAGCAATCGCCGCGAGGACGGCCTGTACCACTCGTACAACATCATGCGCGTGTCGCCGGACGGGATTGCGATCAAGCATCTCAACGAGATGCTTGAGGGTCAGGTTGCAGTGCTGAGTAGCGGACTGCTCGACACCGCTCAGATCGCGGATCTGCTGGACGCCTTGCGGGCAAGCGAGCTGTACCGCGCTGATCAGAACAGTTACATCCTGTATCCAGACCACGAGCTTCCGCACTTTCTCGATAAGAATCTGGTGCCAGCCGACGACGTGGCGGGCTCGGGCCTGCTCACGGCAATGCTGGAGCGGGGAGACAACCGCATCGTCACCGCCGACGTTGATGGTGCAGTGCACTTCAATGCCGCCTTCCGCAACGCCGACTACTTGGCCGAGGCCCTTGCCGCCGTCGGCGAGGGGGAGTACGCCTCGCTGGTCGAAAAGGACGGCGCCCGCGTGCTCGGCATCTACGAGGAGGTCTTCCACCACGCATCCTTCACGGGGCGCTCTGGCACGTTCTACAAGTACGAGGGTCTCGGCTCGATCTACTGGCACATGGTGTCGAAGCTGCTGCTTGCGGTGGACGAGGCGCGTCTTGGTGCAATCCAGTCCGGCGCGGCGCCTGCCGACATCGCGCGGCTCGAGCGCCACTACGACCAGATCCGGGAGGGCATCGGGGTCCACAAGTCGCCGGCCGACTACGGTGCGGTGCCCACCGACCCGTACTCGCACACGCCCAGCTTCTCCGGAGTGCAGCAGCCAGGAATGACGGGTCAGGTGAAGGAGGACCTCATCACACGCGCGAGCGAGATGGGTGTGGTGGTCGAGGGCGGGGTCATCCGGTTTGAGCCGCGGATCGTGCGCACCCAGGAGTTCCTCGACGCGCCCGCGAACCTCAGCTATGTCCGCCTGGACGGCGAGCTCGAGGACGTTGCACTGGAGACGGGGACGATGGGCTTCACGCTGTGTCAGGTACCGGTGGTGCTCCACCGCGACGGCCAGGAAGGCATCGTCGTGACCCGTGGGGTCCAAGAGGACCGGATTGACGGACTCGGCCTGGGCCGTGGCGACTCGGCGGCGATCTTCGGGCGCACCGGCCAGATCTCCCGCCTCGACGTCTTCTTGGGGCTTGCGGACTGAGCCTGAGCTAGGCAACGCAAAACGCCCCGGTCACCGCAAGGGTGACGGGGGCGTCGGCGAGGGTTTGTCGAGGCGGGCGGCTGCTTCTCAGTAGCCCGTCTTGGCCATGATCGAAATGCCCTGGGCGATCATCATGAAGAACGCCCCCGAACTCAGCATGAGGATGGCGAGGATGGCGGGCACCGTGTAGTACGGCGCGTCCTTGATGTCGTTCTTCTTGGCCTTGGGGCTCCGGGTCTCGACCTGTGCGTGGGACATGGGTTTCTCCTTGTGGGGCGTTCTAGTTGTTTGGTTAGTTGGTACAGTAACTAACTAATCATGTTCTGATCCGCGTGTCAACGCTTGACCCAAGATTTCTTTCATCGGCTAGGGTGTGGCTATGCGTGCACGGCGGGTCACCCTGCTCCTTCGTCGCCGCGACGAGGCCTAACCAGCCGGATACTCGTCGCGGTGGTTGGTGTGCCGGCTAGCAACTAGCCCCTCCAAGACTTGCGAAGGATTCATCATGGCACCACACGCTCATTACACCGGCGGCGACCAGGGCGCTTCTCATATGTCCCTGCACCGCTACCGCCCCTTCCACGAGCTGATCACCGTCGAACTGCCCGATCGCACGTGGCCGACCCGCCGCATCGACAAGGCGCCACGCTGGTGCGCCGTCGATCTGCGCGACGGCAACCAGGCCCTCATCGAGCCCATGAACGCCGAGCGCAAGATGCGCCTGTTCGACCTGCTCGTCAAGATGGGCTACCGGGAGATCGAGGTCGGTTTCCCTTCGGCCAGCCAGACCGACTTCGACTTTGTGCGCGCCCTCATCGAGCAAGACAAGATCCCTGACGACGTCACGATCCAGGTGCTGACCCAGGCCCGCGAGCACCTCATTGAGCGCACCTACGAGTCGCTCCGCGGCGCCAAGAATGCGATTGTGCACCTGTACAACTCCACGTCGATCCTGCAGCGCGATGTGGTGTTCCGTGCGGACAAGGACGAGATCAGGAACATCGCCACGCACGGAGCGATGCTGTGCCAGAAATTCGAAGAGCTCATCCCAGACACCCAGGTGTTCTACGAGTACAGCCCCGAGTCCTACACCGGCACCGAGCTCGAGTACGCGGTCGAGGTGTGCAACGCAGTCCTGGACGTGTGGAAGCCCACGCCTGAGCGCAAGGTGATCATCAACCTGCCCGCCACCGTCGAGATGGCCACGCCCAACGTGTATGCCGACTCGATCGAGTGGATGAGTCGTCACCTGGACTACCGCGAGTCTGTGGTGCTGAGCCTGCACCCCCACAACGACCGCGGCACCGCCGTCGCGGCCGCCGAGCTGGGCTATATGGCAGGCGCGGATCGCATCGAGGGCTGCCTGTTCGGCAACGGCGAGCGCACCGGCAACGTGGACCTGGTGACGCTCGGCATGAACCTGTTCAGCCAGGGAATCGACCCGCAGATCGACTTCAGCGACATGGACGAGATCCGCCGCACCGTGGAGTACTGCACGCAGCTCGACGTGCACCCCCGCCACCCGTGGGGAGGAGACCTGGTCTTCACCGCATTCTCCGGTTCCCACCAGGACGCCATCAAGAAGGGCCTGGAGCGCATGGAGGACACGGCCGCGCGCAAGGGCGTCTCCGTGGGCGACCTGGAGTGGGCGGTGCCGTATCTGCCGATCGACCCCAAGGACGTGGGCCGCTCCTACGAGGCCGTCATCCGGGTCAACTCGCAATCGGGCAAGGGCGGAGTTGCGTACCTGCTCAAGTCGGAGCGTCATCTCGACCTTCCCCGACGTCTCCAGATCGAGTTCTCTCGGGTCGTCCAGAGTGCAGCAGACGCTTCTGGGGCAGAGATGACGGCCGACGCAATTTGGCAGATCTTCGAGGACGAGTACCTGCCCGCGACCGAACCCGACAAGGCGTGGGGGCGCTTCTCGCTCCAGGGGACCAGGACGTCGTCGAGTGACACTGACGCCGACACCCTCTCCGCCGACGTCGTGGACGCAGGTGAACTCCTCACCATTGAGGGATCTGGCAATGGCCCCGTCGACGCCTTCGTGGCCGCGCTGGGCACGCGCGGCGTCAAGGTCGAGGTGCTCGACTACGCCGAGCATGCGCTCACCGCTGGCGGCGACTCCAAGGCGGCGGCGTACGTCGAGTGCCAAATTGGCGAGGACATCCTGTGGGGCGTCGGCATCGACCCGTCGATCACCACGGCCTCCCTCAAGGCGATCATCTCGGCGGTGAACAGGGCGGCACGCTAGTGGTCCTCGTGCGACCGTTTGTGCTGGAAGATGAGGCAGCGGTCGCCGCGATCTGGGAGGAGGCGTTCCCTGCGGATCCTCCCCGGAACGCGCCTCGCGGGCTCATCGAGCGCAAACTCGCTCGTGACTCAGAACTCTTCTGGGTCGCTGACGAAGGCGGCCGTGTCGTCGGCGCGGTTGTCGCGGGCTACGACGGGGTGAGGGGATGGCTCTACCATCTCGCCGTGGCGTCGTCTCATCGAAGGCGGGGGATTGGTGCTGCGCTCGTGGAGCATGCGGTCGACACCCTGCGGAGTCTTGGATGTGTCAAGGTCAACCTTCAGGTGCGTCGCGGCAACGACAGCGTGCGCGGCTTCTATGAGGCCCTTGGGTGGGTCGAGGACCCGGTGATGAGTATGGGACTCCTGCTCGAACCTCCCGACGCTAGCCCGCGCGTACCTGTGACCTGAGGAAGTTGCCGTCGTCGTCTGGCCCGTACTCGAGCACGACGCCGCCAAGGAGGTCCTCGATGCTCACAAGCGCGCTCGCCTCGACGTCCACGGGACTGCCCTGGAGGTACCAGTAGGGCATCGGCGTGCACGTGTAGTCGCCCCACTCTTCGGCGAACGTGTTGCGCCTGAACCGTGCGAAGGCCTCGATCTCCACGGGTTCGCCGTGAGACAGCGACACCGTGTCCCTGAAGGCCCGCTGGTAGCGCGTGACGCGGTCCGGGACGCCGCATGCGCTGTAGCGCCTGTCGTCGTACTCCCAGCCGCCGGAGGCAAGCGACTCGACCAGGTCGTCGTCCACATCGGCGTCGAGCCGGTTGTTGTACCCCCCTTGCACGCCCACCGAGAGCGAGGAGTACGCGGTCTGAGCGTACGTGGAGAAGTTCTCATTGGCGGCGGCCAGGATGCGTCCGCGCACCGGCACCTCGAGAGGGTCGACCCTGAGCTCGTGCCACCGAGTCGCGTCCCAGCCGGTGTCACCCCACACGGGAATGATCGTGTCCGTCGGGTCGGTGACCACCACGCGATAGGAGGCCCCTGCGCACAGTCCGCTGATCACCCGCTCTCCGCGTGCTCCCATCGGGTCGATAGTCACGCCCACCCGCTCGGGAGCTTCACCCACGGTGCAGAGCGGCTCGCCAGGGTCAGCCGACATCAAATGGAGGTACACCGTGTGCGAGGAGTCAGCGTGGAGGCCGACGCTCACTGTCACGTCCACGCCTTCGTTAGCGTCGAGTCGCCACGGCCGGTCGACCACCGAGGTGTCCACCTCCACGTAGGGCAGCTCTGGCGTCCCTGGGTCGGTGTCGCCGTAACGCGGCTCGCCGGTGCGGAACGACCTCGCCCCGTTGCCTTCTGTGTGCACGTAGTAGACCACGGCGCTGAGCTGTCCCGCGCTGCGCATCGGCACGTCGGCGTCGCAGTCGGAGCCAAAACCGGATCCGCACATGACCCGCTCTGTCGGGATCTCCGGCAGGGGAACCATGACCATCTGTGGGTCCCTGCCCACGCAACCCTCATCGCCACAGCGGGGGTCGATCCGCAGACGGGAGAGCGCGCCGTAGGTGTCGCCGGACGTGCCGTCAAGTTCGATGCGGAGCGGGAGTCCGTGGCGGACCATGCGGTTGACGCCGGTGACGTCTCCGCACAAGACGCGGTCGCCAGGCGTCCATATCGTGGTATCGCCTGCGCCGAACTCCATGGACACGCCCTCCGCGCAACCGGCGTTCGTTCCGGATCCGGCGGGCGGCAGGTAGGCCCACGCGCCCGTGACGTCCCGCCCCAACGCATCCCATGTGTTGTGCACCGACTCGACCTCGATGCTCGGGTGATATGCCTCTGGCGTGCTGACGGGGATCGCCTCCACCGCGACGGGACGGCTGTCTGAGCCCGAATCGCGATCGTCCATCCAGTACAGGCACATCAAGAAGTCAGTACCCTCTGCCAGGAAGATCTCGTGGGTTTGCGCCACGTCGTGCTCCGGCAGGTAGGGGTAGTCGTCGGCCTCGCGCACGTCGGCTGGGATCGAGGTTTCGCTCAGGGGCGCGCCCGTGATGGCACTCGCCGCCAACGCGCCGGACGTCGACGCATACTCTGGCAGGCACCTGGCGGCACCGCCGGGGCCTTCCGCCGCCGTCAAAGGGAGGGCGCGAGTGCTCAGCCACTGGTCGCTCGGCAGCGTCGCGTTGACGAGCACGCGGTCCACGTTCATGGGCACCACGAGCGTGGGCCGGCGGGTCTGAGCCGAGGGGTCTCCCACGCGCAACTCCAGCGGCACGTCGCGCGGGTACACGAAGCTGATGTTGCCGTCGGCCGCGTCAGAGAAAGTCGCCTCAACCGCGTAGACGCCGGGGTCCAGGCTGTCGACGAGCACGCATTCGGTCATCCACTGCTCGGGGTCTGAAGGAGTGGACGCGTCGCTCGCGAACCACTCGCCCCATGCGGCGTCGTGCGCCTCGGTGGTGACACCAACGGTGCGCTCGCGCCAGGTGCCAGAGTCGACGGAATACAGAGTCAGCTCGATGTCTGCTGGCCGGTTCACCGTGAGGCCTATCTGCACCATTCCCGTCGGGAGGTCCATCGGCTCGCACTCCGGGTAGTACGGGTACGGCGCGGTGCCCGGGTAGCGAGGCGTCAGCGAGATCATGCCGTCGAAGGGAGGCGGCGTCTCGAGGGTGAAGAGCACTGTTCCTCCCACGCCGTCCGGGCAGTAGTCGGGGGTCGGCTCCATGGCGCACAGGTCGATCACCGGCTCCTCGGCGCCGCCGACGCCATCGCCGGGAGCGAGAGGGACCTCGCCTGGCGCGGGGGACTCGGGCAGGGGAGTGACAGGACCAGGCGATGAACCCTCCGCGGCGTCGGGCGTCGCGGGTAGGCCCTCGTCGCTCGCGCCTGCGTAGATCTCATAGGTGTCGAGGGCGATGCCGCTCTCGCTCGCGTCCTCACGTGCGGCCTGATCCTCCTCGACCCAGGCCACAGCCGCCGCGCTCGCGTCGCCTTCGAACTCGAACGGCACCACCACGCCGACGGTCTCGGCCGACGCTGGAGCCACCTCGGTCTGGTCAGACGGGTCGGGGCTCCGAACGGAATGCGCGACGAGCATGCCCAGCAGGAAGGCCGCGACGGGAAGGGCGATCTTGAGGATTCTCATGAGATGCACTCCCACACCTGAATCGGGGCCAACTGGAGCGAACTCGTGTTCCCGGCTGCGTCGCGGGCGGTGATTGTCACCGTGACGTTCTCGGAGGCGCCAGGATCGATGGAACTCATTGCGAACGGGCCGAAGGTGCCGGAGTAGCTGCCTCCGCCTTGCGGCGAGAGCGTGGCCGACTTCGACTGGCCCTGGAGCGTCCACGTCGCTCGCACTTGCGTCACCCCGACGTTGTCGGTGGCAAAGGCCGACAACGAGGTGCTGGTCGGGCTCGTTGCGCACGGAGTCACGTAGACGAGGGAGGAACCGGACGCCCCGTTGCTGACCTGTGGCGCCTGAGTGTCCGGCGGCGGTGGAGGTGGAGGCGGCGGCGGAGGCGGCGGCGCGGGCGCAGGGTCGGGGTTGGGCGCAGGCTCGGCCGTCTGCTCGGGCTGGGGCGACGGGCTCGGCGTGGGAGAGGGCTGGGGCGACGCAGTCGGCTCCAGCGCGACGGCATCGACGTTGGTATCGCAGTTGATCGTGGGTAGCCCGGCCGTGTCGGCATCCGCCGCAATGTACTGCGCATCCACGAACACCACGTCGCCGTCGCCCCGCACATGGCGCACTCCAAGGTAGCCGTCCGACTGGCCCACCACAAAGACGCGATCGCCGCGATACAGCGCGCCCGCTTCCTGGTCTCCTGGACACGAGTAGACCGGCACCGCGTGCAGTACCTCGCTGGTCGCGTTCGCGGTCGCGTCGCCGCCGGAGCCTGCAATCGCCATGCCTGTAGCGGCGCCCGCCACGATTGCGAGGGCGGTGATCACGGCGGTCCCAGACCACCCGGCAAGAGGTCCGCCAGCGCCGGCTCCCGCCGACGCAGCACTCCCGGAGCTCGTCGCTCCGGAACCGTCGCCGCCTGGCCCGCCGCCCGCGCCAGGGCCGCCATCGCCACCGCCATCGCCATCGCCATCGCCATCGCCATCGCCACCGGCCTCGCCGAGTCGCTCCAGGATGCGAGTCGTGACGGCGTCTGCGTCGACGGGGGGCGCGTCAATAGCGTCGTTGAGAGCTTCTCGCAGGAGAGCATCGATGCTCATGATGCCTCCTCAAGCAGGTGGGCTAGGGCGGCGCGACCGCGGTGCAGTTGGGTCTTGACTGTTCCCTCGGTGACGTCCAGGGCGTCGGCGATGTCCGCAATCGAGGCGTCAAGGTAGTAGTGCATCAGCACCGTGGTTCGCTGCTTGGGAGGCAGTTCCGCAACAGCGCTGAGCATCGAGACGCGGCGGTCCGTCACTTCCGTGCTATCGGTCGCTTCGGGGGCGGCGAGCCGATCACGTGCGCGCCGTTCCGCCTGGCGGCGGCGCTGCTGCGTGCGCACATGGTTGATCGCGACGGTCGTGACCCACGCGCGGGCGTTGCGCGGCTCGTGGTGGTCGGCGAGCATCGTGACGAGCGCCTCTTGGACCGCGTCCTCGGCCGCATCGGGCGCGCCCGTCGCCGCGCCTACCGTCGCCACCACTCGTGCATAGTCGTGCTCAACGAAGGCGCGAACCTGAGCAGAAGCGTAGGGGTCCGCCTGCATACCAGGTGATGGTAGCGGCGGCTGCGCCCGCGTGCTCGTTGACATGTCCCTAAGACGCGTGGGGGAGGCGAAAAGGTTGACACGGCGAATCCGCACTTGCGAATTGTGTGCTCAACCCCTCCGGTCGCGCGGCGCGGGCACAGGCCAACGTCGGCCGGGCGCGAGACAATGAGACGTGCCCCTGTACCGCGACCACGCCATCGTCCTGAGGACCCACAAGCTGGGCGAGGCCGATCGCATCGTCACGATGCTGACCCGCACCCACGGCAAGGTAAGGGCCGTCGCCAAGGGCGTGCGACGCACCACCAGCAGGATCGGCTCGCGCATGGAGCCGTTCATGCTCGCGGATGTGCAACTGTACGAGGGTCGCAACCTCGACATCGTGAGCCAGGTAGAGACACTCGAGCCATACGCCCGGCGCATCTGCGAGGACTATGGGCTCTTCACCGCTGCGACCGCCATGGTCGAGACGGTCGACGCGCTCGTGGACCACGAGAAGGAACCGGCGCGCGACCACTTCATGCTCTTGCACGGGGGCCTCGGCGCACTGAGCCGCCGCGAACACGATGCGGGCCTGGTGTTGGACTCGTTCCTCTTGCGATCCCTCGCGCTCGCCGGTTACGCGCCCACCTTTGACGAGTGTGCGACGTGTGGCGTCCCTGGGCCGCATCGCGCGTTCGCGGTGGCTGGGGGAGGTGCCACGTGCGAGTCGTGCCGTCAGCCTGGTTCGGCCGCGCCCGCACCGGAGGTGTTCTCGCTGCTGGCGGCCCTCATCGACGGGCGCTGGAGGGAGGCCGATTCCTCAGATTCCAGGCACCGTCGGGAGGCGGCTGGTCTGGTGGCGGCCTACGCCCAGTTCCACATGGAGCGCCGCGTGCGCTCGCTCACGCACGTGGATCGCGGCGACGCGGGCGCGCGCTGAACACATCGACTCCGCCCTAGTCTGGACGGGTTGTCGACTGCAGGGAGGCGATGGCGTGAGCCGCACAGTGATCTTTGACTTCGACGGCACGGTGGCTCTAGGGCACGCCCCCGTCGACGCCTATGTGCGCGAGATTGTCGCGGCCACTGCCGACGCCGGACTTGCCGCCGCGGTGAGCGAGGGGCTCGGAGAGTTCGAGGAGGGGCTTTCGAACGCGATCGACGCCTACGACGTCGTACGGACAGTCGCGTCGGAGCGCGCCATCGACGCCGAGGTGCTGCGAGCCGCGTACCTGCGCAGCCGCGCTCTTCTCGCCACTGCTGAGGTTCCGGTCGAGGCGCCCGAGGGCATCGTGCCCTTTCTGCAGCGGTTGGCCGAAGCGGCTGACCTGGCGCTCGTGACGAACGCACCGTCGACCAGGTTGGCGGAGGCCCTGGCCACGTTGGGCATCGATCAGTTGCTGCCGACGCGCCACACGGAGGCGGCCAAACCCGAGGGTCTCACGGCGATCGTCGCCGACGCCTTGCTGCGGGGCCCCGTGTTGAGCGTCGGCGACATCTACCAAAACGACCTCGCCCCCGCCGCAGCCCTTGGGGCAGACACCGCGCTCGTCGGCCCGCTCTGGAGGTCATTCGCCGCCAGGACGACGATGGCGGCGGCGACCCTCCCAGAGCTGTATCCCCTGATTGAAGCGTGGGCGGGCGTAACGCCGGACGTTCCCGCTGATCGGTAGTCTGGGGCCGTGACCACCAGGCCTTTCCCTCACCCGTCCGGCGCGACGCCGCCACCCTTGCCAGCGTCGGCCGTTCCCGGTCACGTGGCCGTGGTGATGGACGGTAACGGCCGCTGGGCAAAGCAGCGCGGCCTGCCGCGCACGGAGGGCCACACCAGGGGAGAGGCAGCGTTGCTTGACGTGGTCGCCGGCGCCATCGACATCGGCGTCACCCACGTCAGCGCCTACGCGTTCAGTACGGAGAATTGGAAGCGCAGCCCTGACGAGGTGCGCTTTCTGATGGGCTTCAACCGCGACGTGATTCGCCGCAGGCGCGACCAAATGCACGAGTGGGGAGTGCGCGTGCGGTGGGCTGGCAGGCGGCCCAAACTGTGGAAGTCGGTGATCGACGAACTAGAGCGTGCGGAAGAGATGACGCGCAACAACACCGTCATGACCCTCACGATGTGCGTCAACTACGGGGGCCGTGCCGAGATAGCGGACGCAGCCAAGGCCATCGCGCTCAAGGTGAAGGCGGGCGAGCTGGACCCCGCCAAGGTGACGGAACGGACTCTCGCGGCTCACCTGGACGAGCCGGACATGCCAGATGTCGACCTGTTTTGGCGTTCGAGCGGGGAGCAGCGCTCCTCCAACTTCTTGCCGTGGCAGGCGGCGTATGCGGAGTACGTGTTCTCCGACGTGCTGTGGCCCGACGTGAACCGCACCCACCTGTGGGCCGCTATTGAGGAGTACGCACGGAGGAATCGACGGTTCGGCGCCGCCGAGTGAAGGCGAACGCGGCCACCAAGAGTCCCACCACTGCGACAACGCCCACCGCAAGCAGCATGGGTGACTGGGTCCAGGCCTCCACCAGGGAGAACGTGACGAGCGTGTAGAGGGCTCCCCACATGATGCAACCTGGGATCATGGCGACCGTGTAGAGGTCCCACCGCATGCGGATGAAGCCCGCGGTGGCGTTGACCATCGTCTGAAACCCCACCGTGAGGAACGATGCCGGGATTCCCACGAAGCCCCATCGCTCGAGGTAATCGCGCGCCCTGTCGGCGCCGGGTCCCGACAGTCTGCGAGCTATCGACGCCGCGCGCGGACTTGTTGATTGCGCCCTCGACTCGGCGCCATTGCGCGCCCAGCGCCCCAGCCAGTACGTGCCTTGTGCACGGAAGAAGACCACGCAGAGCAGGAAGAGGAATACGGCCCACCAGCCGAGGTCCTCGACAACGCCAGGTATTCCCGGCATCTACCGACCCGCTTTCGCGCAGTCGGAACACACGCCGGTCAGTTCCACCGTGTGGTCGATACGTGAGTAGCCGTGCTCCGCGCCCACGCTGGCCGCCCAGCCTTCGATCGAGGGCATGTCGATGTCTTCTGCCGCCCCGCACGCGCGGCAACGCAAGTGGTGATGGTGCTCCTCGCGTGCCTCACACAGGCGGTAGAGCGTCTCGCCGGTCTCGGTGAGGACGGTGTCGACGTCGCCGGTGTCCGTGAGCGCCTGAAGCGCCCGATACACGGTGGCAAGCCCCGCAGTGGAGCCGTCGTGGCGAAGGCGGTCGTGCCAGTCCTGTGCCGAGCGGAATCCGCCCTGCTTGAGGACGGTGAGCACGGCGGCGCGCTGCTTGGTCATGCGCGGTGGCGCGTCGGTCACGGCGTTCCCCTCACTCGTCGTACTACTCCCGCGCCGATGTTGGTGAGCACGTAGGCCGCCACGCCAAGGACGACGATGAGCGCGCCTGGCTGGAGGTCGTGTTCAAGGGTGATGGCTACTCCGGTGAGAGTGAGGATAGCGCCGATGCCCATGGCAACGTGCATCGTGCGAGAGAAGCGGTGGGTGAATTGCTCCGCAATCGCCACCGGCAGGATCATGAGGGCACTCACCAGCAGCACCCCCACCACGCGCATGGCGACGGTGATGGTGACGGCCGCGAGGATGGCAACCACCATGTTGAGCACCGCGACGGGGAGCCCTGTCGAGCGGGCGAATTCCTGATCATGCGTGACGGCGAACAGCGCCGGCCGGAGGCCAAGCCCCACGATGAGGATCGCGACAGCGAGCCCGCCGGTGAGCCACACATCCACCCATGTCACGGTCGAGATGGATCCGAACAGGTAGCCGAGCAGGTTTGCGTTGGAGCCGCCCGCTAGGCCGATCAGCAACACGCCCGACGCGATCCCGCCGTAGAAGAGGATGGCCATCACCACGTCGGCCGCCGCGCCCTTTGACCTCATGCGCTCGATGGCGACAGCGCCAGCCACGGCGAAGATGATAGCGCCAGGAACGGCGAGCGCGTCGCGCTGGGCCATTCCTGCGGCTGATCCCGCAAGCCACCCCGCCGCCACGCCTGCGAGCGCCACGTGGCCGATGCCGTCGCCGAGCAGTGCCATGCGGCGCTGGACCAGGTAGGTACCGACCACGGGGGACGCGACTCCCACGAGGAGTCCCGCGAGCAGCATGCGTTGCACGAGCGGTTCCATCAGCAGGCTCATTGGGGGCCCTCCAGCCCGAGTCGGGACGTGCTGCGCTGATCTGGCTCCTCGTGGGCGTGTTCATGATCGTGCCCTGGGAGCGCATGGACGCCGAGGTCCTTGGGAGGCTTGCCCACGTAGGTGATGCACCCGTGCTCGATGACGACGGCCTGATCGATGTGCCGTGCGAGGGCGCCGAGCTCATGGAGCACGATGACGATCGCGACCCCGGACTCCTTGAGATGGCCGAGGGCGTGGGCGAAGGCGACTTGCGATTCGAGATCGACGCCTGCCATGGGCTCGTCAAGGATGAGCAACTGCGGGCTGCGCACCAAGGCCCTGGAGATGAGGACGCGTTGTTGCTGGCCGCCGCTGAGGTGGCTCACGTCCCTGTGGGCGAGGTTCTCGACGCCCAGTGTGGCGAGGGCCTTGAGAGCCCTGGTGCTCGCGCCGCGCCCTGGTCGGAGCGTGCGGTGGCCGAGCAGCCCCGAGGTGACGACCTCAAGCGCGGTGGCGGCAAGCCCGCCGGAGGCCGTCATCCGTTGCGGAACGTAGCCGACTCGCGTGCGCGCTTGGGGCGACGCCGGCTCGCCGAAGATCTCCACGGTTCCCGCCGTCGTGGGTACGGCGCCGACGAGCGCCCGCACAAAGGTTGACTTACCGGACCCGTTGCCTCCCATGAGTGCGACGACCTCGCCTGGCGAGGCCTCGATGCCGACTCCATGGAGTATCTCGCTGCCTTGGAGGGACACGCGAACGTCCCGCGCCACCAGGACGGGGCTCGGGACGTTCGGTGGCTTTGCGGGGCTACTCACAGGCGAGAGCCGTCCTGAGAGCGTCGAGGTTCCGAAGCATGACACCACGGTAGTCGTCGCCATCGCCTACGGAAGCAATGGGGTCGAGCACCGCAGTGACCACGCCGGAATCCTGGGCGAGCGCCTCGGCGACCTTGGGGCTGACGAGTTCCTCCGTGAAGACGGTCGTGGCGCCGGTTTCAGCGATGATCCCGTGGATTTCGCGAAGCCGCGCGGGGGACGGCTCGGTGTCGGGTTCCACGCCTGCGATTCCGACCTGCTCAAGGTCATAGGCGTGGGCGAGGTATCCAAAGGCCTCGTGGGCCGTGATGATCACACGGTGCTCGCAGGTTGCGAGGCCAGCGGTGAACTGCTCGTCGAGGTCCCGCAGTTCGTCGGCGAGGGCCGAGGCGTTGGCGGCGTAGTCGGCCGCGTTGGTGGGGTCGAGCGAGGCGAAGCGATCTCCCACGGCGATTGCGTAGTCGGCCAGCAGGGCTGGATCGAGCCAGAAGTGCGGGTCGGTGGAGCCGTGATCGTCCTCTTCGTCTGCGTGCTCCTCTGCGGAGTCGAGCGCGATCACTTCGGCCGCGTCGAGAGCGGTCACGCCCGTGGCTTCGATCGCGTCCTCGACGGCGGGCTGGAACTCATCAATGAAGAGGACCAGGTCGGTATTGCTGAGTTCACGGACAGTGGCGGGCGAGAGTTCGACGCCGTGAGGCTCGACTCCGGGTGGGGTGAGGGAGGTCGCGGCAACGTGATCGCCGCCCACAGCCTCGGCGACGAACTGGAGAGGGTAGAAGGCAGTGGCCACCGTCAACGTGGGTGCGTCGCCGCCGGCAGGGGAATCCGTCGAAGTTCCCGATGTGGAACAGGCGGCCAGCGCGAGTGCGCTTACGGCGCTGACGGTCAGGGTCAATGGGGAGGTCGTCTTCATGTGGCACACGCTATATCTAAGTGATAATCATTGTCAAAGAGGAGACGGGGGCGCGACGCACTGGCCCACGCTTCCCGCCCGCGACCGACCCCGGCGCGGTGCGTGACTAGACTGGGCGAGCACTTCAGGCAACCTTCAACCCAGGAGAGTTACCCATGGCCACGCGCCTCGACGATGTCATTTCCCTTGCCAAGCGACGCGGCTTCGTGTTCCCGTGCGGCGAGATCTACGGGGGCACGCGTTCTGCCTGGGACTATGGGCCACTGGGCGTGGAGCTCAAGGAGAACATCAAGCGTCAGTGGTGGCGCGCGATGGTCACCAGCCGGGATGACATCGTCGGCCTCGACTCCTCGGTGATCCTGCCCCCGCAGGTGTGGGAGGCCTCCGGCCACCTCTCAGCGTTTGTTGACCCGTTGATCGAGTGCCTGAGCTGCCATAAGCGCTACCGCGAGGACCACCTGCTCGAGGAGTTCGAAGAGAAGAAGGGTCGCGCCCCAGAGAACGGGCTCGCCGACATCGCCTGCGCCAACTGCGGGACGCGCGGCCAGTGGACAGAGCCCAAGATGTTCAACGGCTTGCTGCGCACCTACCTGGGCGCGGCGTCGGACGACTCGGGTTTGCACTACCTGCGCCCGGAGACCGCCCAGGGCATCTTCGTGAACTTCGCCAACGTGCTGTCGGCCAGCAGGCAGAAGCCGCCATTCGGCATCGGCCAGATCGGCAAGAGCTTCCGCAACGAGATCACCCCTGGCAACTTCATCTTCCGCACGCGCGAGTTCGAACAAATGGAGATGGAGTTCTTTGTGGTGCCTGGCACCGACGAGGAATGGCACCAGTACTGGATCGACACGCGCATGGAGTGGTACACCGACCTGGGGCTCAGCCCCGAGAACCTGCGCCTGTACGAGCACCCCCAAGAGAAGCTGTCCCACTACTCGAAGCGCACCGTGGACATTGAGTACCGCTTTGGCTTCCAGGGAAGCGAGTTCGGCGAACTCGAGGGCGTCGCGAACCGCACCGACTTCGACCTGAAGACGCACGCCGAGCACTCCGGCAAGGACCTCAGCTACTTCGATCCCGCGACATCGGAACGGTTTGTGCCGTACGTCATCGAGCCTGCGGCCGGCTTGACGCGCTCCTTGATGGCGTTCCTGGTCGAGGCCTATGAAGAGGAGGAGGTGCCGACCGCAAAGGGAGGTACCGAGACCCGCATGGTGCTCCGACTCGACCGCAGGCTCGCCCCGGTCAAGGCCGCAGTGTTGCCGCTGTCCAAGACCGACGCGCTCAGGCCCACCGCACAGAACCTTGCCAAGGAGTTGCGCGGCGCCTGGACCGTCGACTACGACGAAACCCAGAGCATCGGCAAGCGCTACCGACGCCAAGACGAGGTAGGCACGCCGTTCTGCATCACCGTGGACTTCGACACCATCGACGACCAGGCCGTCACGATTCGTGACCGCGACACGATGCAGCAAGAGCGCGTCGCGCTGTCGCAGGTGAAAGGCTTCCTTGCCGAGCGGCTCGTCGGCGCATAGGCGATAGTCGTGGCTGCAGGACACGTCCACGAGGGACCGCCTCCGCGCGCGTCGGAGCGCACCACCACGATCCTCGCGACTCTTGTGGGCGTGGTGCTGTTTGTCACGGCGATGGGTGCCGCCGCGGTGTGGCCCACAGATTTCAGGTACCAAGGCTCGATCAATTCGGCGGCAGAGGGCGCTCGGTGGGTGAGCGCCACGGTCGTAGACGTTGTCGACGACGGCTCAGCCACCGCCATCATCCGGGGCGAGGAGGACGCCGGGCCCATCGACATGGTGACAGTGGGGGACCCCACCATCGTCATCGAGCCCGGCGACAAGGTGCGTGCACTTCAACTTCCTGACGGGACGCTCGGATTCTCCGACTTCGAGCGGGGAACGCCGATGCTCGGGCTGTTCATCGCCTACGCGCTGCTCGTCATCCTGGTGGCACGCTGGCGAGGGCTTGGCTCGCTTCTCGGTTTGGCCCTCGCCTTTGGCGTGGTGGTGTTCTTCACGGTGCCAGCGCTCTTCAACGGGGGCGACCCGCTCGTCGTCGGCCTGGTGACCGGTTCAGGGGCGCTGTTCCTCTTGCTCTATCTTGCGCACGGGCCCAACGCCCGCACGACCACCGCCTATCTCGGCACGCTCGCGGGTCTCGCCGTGACGGCGGTGCTCGCGTGGTGGGCCGTGCGGGCGAGCAACCTCACCGGCCTCTGGTCAGAGGAGGGCGCGCACTACGAGTTCTACACCCGGAATGTGTCGCTCCAGGGCATGGTGCTGTGCGGGATCATCCTGGCGGGACTTGGCGTGCTCAACGACGTGACGGTGACGCAGGCATCGGCGGTATGGGAACTGCGCGCCGCCCGACCGGATCTCGATTGGAAGCAGTTGTTCGTGCGAGGAATGCGCATCGGGCGGGACCACATCGCGTCCACCGTGTACACCATCGCCTTCGTGTACGTGGGAGCCGCTCTGCCCACGATCATGCTGGTGAGCCTCTACGGCACTGGACTGGGGGTCACCCTCACCTCTGCGGAGATCGCAGAGGAGGTGGTGCGCACTCTGGTCGGCTCGATCGGACTGGTGCTCGCCGTGCCGCTGACGACGGCCATTGGCGCGCTGGTGGTGGCCAGTCACGACTCGGTGATCCAGCCGCCCGCGTCGGCGGAGTCGGTCGAGTAGCGAGGTCCTGCGGCCCTGCCGTGGGGTGGCGTCCTTGTGAGTCCACGTCCACAATGGCGATCATGGCCGGAGTGACACTTCCCGACATGGAGGTGACGTGGCGCTGGGTGGAAGCGTCGAAGCATCCCTCAGCGGAACTGCTATTGCGCCGCGCGGGACTCGACGTGCCGTGGGGCGTTGGCGAAGAAGAGGCGAAGGCCGAGTTGACTGCCGAGCCCACCATCGAGCGCTGCTTCGGGGCCCAACGAAATGACGGCTCGTGGGGCCCCGACGTGAGGGTGGCTGCACGCGTCCTGCCCACGCTGTGGGTGCTCAAGGCCCTCATCGAGGCGGGCCTCGACGGGCGGGTTCATCAGGTCGATCGCGGTCTGACATTCCTCCGTGACCACGCCACAACCGATGCTGGATACTTCACGCTCACTGGCACCGATGGGGGCGTGCTGCCGTGCTACGTGGGACTCGTCGCGAGGCTGTTTCGCGACGCCGGTCGGCGCGACATGGTCGGGCCGCAAACGGGGTGGCTGTCGCGCTACCAACAGGTCTCGGTTGCAGGGCAGGCGCGTCGCCACGCCGACGACTGGGGGCACGGCCTCGACAAGCGGTATGGGGGATGCTTCGCGACGACGTCGTGCGTCATCGGGGTCGCGCGGGCGGCCGAGGTGTGGTCGGCCAAGCACAACACGGAGCAACGGCAGGCCTTTGCCGCCGCGAGCGAAGCTCTACACGAGCGATCGCTCGCGTTCGCAAGGAACGGCCAGAGGCTCCTGGAACTGCCGGCGCCGCGCAAGTCCCCAGGTGCGTGGGCGTTGCCAGCGTTTCCGTCCGACTGGCGCGTGGACTTGATCGACGTCATTCATGCGGTGGCTCAAGCCCCCGGCGGCACGGACTCACGGGCCCAGCGCGCCGTCGACACGCTGGTGGCCAGCAGGCTCGAGGACGGCTCGTGGGTACGGGGGTGGCACGTCACGTCGGCGTTCCTCAAGGGGTTCGGTGCTGTTCCCAGGGGTCAGGGGAGTCCCATAGTGACGGCGCGGGCGCTCGTGGCTCTGACGCTCCTTGCGGCCGACGCTGGGTGAGCTCTCCGTCGGCCGCGCGGACGACGCGCTCGCGGGGCCGGGTGACAATAGAGGGGTGACCCCTCCCACGACTGACACGCGACTGCTGCCCCCATTGCGCATCGGGCCGCTGACGGTTGACACTCCCGTGGTGCTGGCGCCGATGGCTGGGATCACCAACGCGGCGTTCCGGCGGCTTTGTCGTGAACACGGCGGGGGACTGTATGTGGCCGAGATGGTGACGTCACGCGCGCTCGTGGAGCGCTCGCCTGAGAGCCTGCGGATCATCGCCCACGACCCGGACGAGAAGCCGCGTTCAGTGCAGGTATACGGAGTAGACCCTGCGACTATCGGCGCGGCGGTGAAGATCCTGGTCGAGGAGGATCGCGCCGACCACATCGACATGAACTTTGGCTGTCCCGTACCCAAAGTGACGCGCAAGGGCGGGGGAGCGGTGCTGCCGTGGAAGCGTGACTTGTTCCGCGACATCGTGCGCGCGGCGGTGCGGGAGGCCTCGAAGCGCGACATCCCGGTCACCGTGAAGATGCGCAAGGGTGTTGACGACGATCACCTCACCTACCTTGACGCGGGTCGCATGGCCGAGCGCGAGGGCGTCGCCGCCGTGGCGCTGCACGCGAGGACCGCGGCCGACTACTACTCGGGCCACGCCGATTGGGAGGCGATCGCGCGCCTCAAGGAGGCGGTAACAAGCGTCCCGGTGCTAGGCAACGGCGACATCTGGGCGGCAGAGGACGCCCTCGCGATGGTGGAGCAGACGGGTTGTGACGGCGTGGTGGTGGGGCGCGGCTGCATGGGCAGGCCGTGGCTGTTCGCCGACCTGCAGGCGGCCTTCGAGGGTCGCGCCGAGCGGGTGCAGCCCGACCTGCGTCACGTGGCTGACACGATCTACCGACACGGCCAACTCATGGTGTCTCACTTCGACGATGACGAGAACCGGGCTATGCGCGAGATTCGCAAGCATATTGCCTGGTATCTCAAGGGGTATCCGGTCGGCGGCGAGGTGCGTCGTCGCCTCGGGCTGGTGGACTCCCTGCCGCAGTTGCGGGGAATTCTTGACGAGATGGACCTCGACTCACCGTTCCCGGGCCCCGATGCAGAGGGCCCGCGCGGCCGTCAGGGCACCGCCCGCAAGCCGGCCTGTCCGGACGGGTGGCTCGACACCCAAGACATCACCCCCGACCTCGAGCGCCGACTGCGCGAGGCTGAACTGTCGGTCTCAGGCGGCTAGCCACCCCCCGGATATGGGTGAGGCGGGCGTTTCGGCACGCCGAGCGCCCGCCTCAACCATATGGGGCGGCGGAACGCGCTCGAATGGCATCGGCAATCATGCGTTGACACCAGCGGGGCCTTCCCATGACGTCCTCGAACGTCAGCCGGATCGTCTGAATACCCACCGATGCCAGGATTGCGTCCCTCTCAAGGTCCCGGCGACGCCTCAAGTCATCGTTGTGACGTCTCTTGCCGTCCGTCTCGATGTCGAGACGCGCGCCCGCGTGGTAGAAATCAGCTTCGAATCTGCGACCGACGGGGCCGATCCGCACGTGACGCGCGATGCCTGCGAAGTCCGGTCCGACGAGCACCGCACGCGCGGCCTGCAACTCGAGGAAGCTATCGATTCCGCCGGCGAGGTCATCGAGCAGCGTTGTGAGCGGCCCACGGCGCTTCAGGGTCGGATAGGAAAGGGTGCGTGCGGCGATCGCCGGTGCGGTGACGAGCTCGCGCCTGACGGACTCGATGACGACGTCGCGGCCGGCTGCTGGTCCCAGCTGCTCCCAGGCCTGGATGGCGACGTCCGTCGGGCCCGCCACCTCGACACCCTGGGCGGTCATGGTCGTCTGCGTGGGTGATCGATGGCGAATCCGCATCCAGGCGGGTCCCCTGATGTGGACGCGTGGCCGCCCAAACACATGCACCACGCGCGTATCCAAAGGCGTAAGTGACGCCAGGAACGCGGCAGTTGATCCGCCGACCACGCCGCGGTCTCCCAACCACAGAGCCGTCGCGTGAGCCCTCACCAACGTGGTCCTAGCGTGGAGCGGCGATGCGTACACGCCCTCGAGCACGCGTATCGCAGCACCCTTCGTAAGGGCGGTCCCCAATGCGCTGGTGCCGTACCGAGTACACAATCTGCCGCGTGTCCACGCATGCGGTGTCTCCTCGAGCGATTGTGCGAGGGCCTGCCACGGCCGCGTGCCGGTCACAGCGACACGGTAGTGATCTCGGCGCAATCGATGTGCAGACCTGTGGACAACTGCTGTCCGGCTGCTGATCGTCAACCCTGGATATGGTTGTGGCGGTCGTTCGGCGTGCCGAAACGACCGCCACAACCATATGTGGGCGGGGCGGGGTGCTAGGGGCGCTATAGCATCGAACAGTGACCGCGTTCCCGCAGGGCTATGGCCCGCTCGACACCGAGAGATTCGTTGACGAGCCGCCCAAGCAGGCGAACAGGACGCCCTTTGAACGGGACAGAGCGCGCATCGTGCACTCGAGCGCACTGCGGCGGCTGGGCGCCAAGACCCAACTGCTCGGCGCCGGCAGCGGTGACTTTGTGCGTACGCGCCTCACACACAGCCTTGAGGTGGCGCAAGTGGGGCGCGGGCTCGGCACACAACTCGGTTGTGATCCAGACGTGGTGGACGCGGCGTGCCTGGCGCACGACCTTGGCCACCCGCCGTTCGGTCACAACGGAGAGCGTGCGCTCGACGAGGCGGCCAAGGATATCGGCGGCTTCGAGGGCAACGCGCAGACTCTGCGGTTGCTCACCCGGCTTGAGCCCAAGTCTGTGCACCCTGTCACCGGCGAGAGCGTCGGCCTCAATCTCACGCGCGCGACCCTGGACGCGAGCATCAAGTATCCGTGGCGCGAGAATGCCACGCCCTTGCGTTCGGACGGCAGGCCAACCCGCAAGTTCGGTGTCTACGACGATGACCTCGAGGTATTCGAGTGGCTGCGCACGGGTGCTCCCGATCGCACACCCAGTTTCGAGGCTCAGGTCATGGACATCGCCGACGACATCGCGTACTCGGTGCACGATGTCGAGGATGCCGTGGTGCACAACGGCGTGGCCCTCAGCAAGCTGAGGGACGACGGCCAGGCACAGGCGGTCGCGGCTCACGTGCGCGAGTGGTACGGGAGGGGAGACGACGCCGCAGTGCTCGACTCGCTCGAGAGGCTGCGCGCCCAACCGTGGTGGATGGACACGTACGACGGCTCGCACCGCGCGTTGGCGAGCCTCAAGGACATGACCAGCCAACTGATCGGGCGGTTCTTGTCGTCCATCGCCGATGCCACTCGCGCCGAGTATGGCGAGGGGCCGTTCACGCGGCACGCGGCACGCCTGGTCATCCCCGAGGAGACGGCCGCCGAGATCCTGCTGCTCAAGGGCGTGGCGGTGCACTTTCTCATGGCTCCGAGGGAGCGCAGGCCCGCCTACAAGGCGCAACGCGAGCGGCTCATCGACCTCGTTGCTGCGCTCTCGGACCGCGGCCCCGATGCGCTCGAGCAGCACTTTGCCGTTTCGTGGCAAGACGCCGCGGACGACGCTGGGCGGCTACGAGTCGCGGTGGACCAGGTGGCCTCCCTCACCGACAAGTCGGCGTACGACTGGCACCACAAGTTCGTGGTGAGGCCCAAGCGCGCCAAGAGTTAGCGTCGGCCGCTGGCTGCTGCCTGGGCGGAGCGGCGCGTGCGAAGCAGCGCCCACAGCGCCAGCACCGGCAGGATGAGCGGCACCCAGCCGTAAGCGGAGCCGTAGCCGGTCCAGACGGTCTCGTCTGGCCACCACGATGACTCGATGTAGCCGAGGGTCCCCACCGCGACGACCCCCGCCAACTCGATGGACGTGCCGACAAGGGCCAGCTGACTGAGCCCCTTGAGCAACGCGACCGCGATGACGGCATACAACACGGCGGACAACGCCGATGCCGAGTAGGCGAGGGGAGCATCGGCGAACTTGGTGGAGATCTGGTAGGAGGACCTGCCGAGCGCCGCGAGGGCCAGCACGGCGTAGGCAACGATCAGGCCGATGCGTGCGAGGGGATTCACAACGCCCCTTCGAAGATCTCTGCCAGGCGCCAGGCCACCACAGCGGCGGCCACGGCAATGATCATGGCGGCCACGGCGTCGACGCGCGCAATCTGGTCCGGCTGAAGCACGGGACGGCTGGGATCCGGATCATCGGCATCGGGCGAACCCAGGCGCCCGATGCCGAGCAACGGAAGCAGCGCCACAGCGGCGAGTCCGTAGCCGATAGTGATCACGATGGGCACGCCGCCAGCGAGGATCGCCGACAACAGCGTCAAGATCTCGACGAGAGTCATGACGTAGAAGCCGGTCACCACCCACTGCAGCGCGCGATGGGCGCGAATCCACGCGAGCGTCACCGCCGCGACCACAAAGAGCACCGCGGTGGAAACCAGCACCGTCGGGTAGACGGCGTTGAGGTACGCGGTCACTGTTGCTGAGCGAGCTGCACGCGCATGGGAAGGCGTGCCTCCTCTTTGCCGTCCACTGACACGACCCACGAGAACTTCTTGGCCTCGCTGAACCGCATCCCGTCGATGGCAAACGCGAAGCAAGCCACCTGTTCGTCGCCGTCCACCAGCATCGGCGGCCTGCCAAGAGTGAACTCCCCGCCGAGAGCCTGAACCGGCTCCGGCTTGCCGTCTTCCCCCATGCGCGCGCCCACGGGGTACGGCTTGCCGTCCTCCGTGACGAGGCGCAACTCGAAGCGGTGAGAGACGTTCGTGTCAGTGAAGGGGACATGCACGACCGCGGCCACCGCGAGTCGGCGGTGCACGGCTGGGAAGGAGCGCACAAAGACCGTGTTCCACCCCGCACCCAGGGAGTAGATCTTGTTATTGACCACCTCTGCCGAATCGGCAAGGAAGGCATCGACCCTCACGCTGATCTCCT
>NZ_JADQBF010000004.1 GCF_016278775.1 Demequina sp.
CTACGAGGCGCTCGAGCCCTATGCCGACGCCGGCATCGAGGCGCGCTTCGTCTCAAACATCGACCCCACCGACATGGGCCAGAAACTCAAGGGCCTGGACCCCGAGACCACCCTGTTCATCGTCGCCTCCAAGACGTTCACCACGCTTGAGACCCTCACCAACGCGCGCCTGGCCCGCCAGTGGCTGTGGGACACGCTGGGCGCCGCCGGGGTCGCCGTACGGTCGGATGAGGAGAAGGCCGACGCCGTTGCCCACCACTTTGTCGCGGTGTCGACCGCGCTGGACAAGGTCGCGGCTTTCGGCATCGACACCGACAACGCGTTCGGTTTCTGGGACTGGGTGGGCGGCCGCTACTCGGTGGACTCGGCCATCGGCCTGTCGCTGTGCATCGCGCTGGGCCCTGACGTGTTCCGCGAGCTGCTAGACGGCTTCCATTCGGTGGACGAGCACGTGCGCACCACTCCCCTGGCCCAGAACGTGCCGGTCCTCATGGGCCTGCTCAACGTCTGGTACGTCAACTTCTTGGGCTCGCAGTCGCACGCCGTGCTGCCCTACGCGCAGCAGCTGCACCGCTTCCCCGCGTACCTGCAGCAGCTCACCATGGAGTCCAATGGCAAGTCGGTGCGCTGGGACGGCACGCCCGTCACGTGCGACACCGGGGAGATCTTCTGGGGCGAGCCAGGCACCAACGGCCAGCACGCGTTCTACCAGCTGATCCACCAGGGCACTCGCCTCATCCCGGCGGACTTCATCGCGGTGGCCAACCCCGCCTACCCGCTGTCCGATGGTGACCAGGACGTGCACAACCTGTTCCTGGCCAACTACCTGGCGCAGACCAAGGCGCTGGCGTTCGGCAAGACGGCCGACGAGGTTCGCGCCGAGGGCACGACCGGCGCCCTGGTGGCCGCGCGCACGTTCGCGGGCAACCGGCCCACCACCTCGATCTTCGCGCCCGCTCTGACACCTGCCGTGGTCGGTCAGCTGATCGCGCTGTACGAGCACATCACGTTCACGCAGGGCATCGTGTGGGGCCTCAACTCCTTTGACCAGTGGGGCGTGGAACTGGGCAAGCAGCTGGCCCTGCAGATCGCTCCCGCCGTGGAGGGCGACTCTGAGGCATTGGCTGCCCAGGATGCGTCCACGCAAGCGCTGATCGCGTACTACAAGGCGAACCGCACCTAGGTTTCAGCGGCCGACGCTGGCGCTGGGTCTTGCTACCCGGTCGCCTTGGGGGTGCGCCACTCAGCGCCCGGCGGAACGTACGCGTCGAACCCGGCCCCTTCGTCGGCCGTGGGGCGCTCGTAGCCCTCGGGCGCGAACTCGGTGACGATGGTGACCAACTGCTCCGCCCCGTCACCGCCGCGCGACCGCAAGCGCCGCACGCATTCGTCGGGTGGGGCGTCGAGCCAATGCAGTTCCGTGCGGGCACCCGACGCGTCGGCGTAGGAGCGCAGCCGCTCACGTTCCTCACGGGTCCACGAGCCGAACTCGGCCACCACGTCGCGCCCGGCAGCGAGGAGCGGCCCGATGGTCGCCTCGATCTCCGGCTGCACGGCAAAGCGGGCCTCGTAGTCCACGATGCTCACGCCGCGCTCACGCAGGGCCGTGTCCATGTCCACGTGCACCGCGCCGGTGGCGGCCATGATCGCTGCGGCCCTAACGGACTTGCCCGCGCCAGGCAGGCCGGTGAGGACGTAGAGCGTCGGCATGGGGCGAGTGTATCGAGGCCCCCGCGCCCAAGGGCGGCTCGCGTCTGCGGTAGTTGCTGCTGCTGTTGCTGGGAGGGCTGTGGGCGGGTGTGCGCGCCGTCAGGCGTAGCAGAATCGTGGGAAGCGTGCCAGCCTGAACGGATGCGACCCCTGCGGTATTCGATCAACGTCTCGCTCGACGGCTGCGTCGACCACATGGCTGGGAACCCTGATGAGGAGACGCACCACCACGCGGCGCAAACCATCGCCAGCGCCGACGCCATTATCCTCGGCTGCACCACCTACGAGTTGATGGAGTTCTGGCGCACAGCGGAAGACCTGCCGCCGTGGATGCGGCCCTTTCAAGAGACGATGAACGCAGCCAAGAAGTACCTGGTGTCGAGCACACGCGAACCCGATGGGTGGAACACCGAAGCGCTGACCGGCGACCCCGTCGAGGCCGTCAGGCGGCTCAAGGAGCAACCGGGCGGCGCGCTGTACGTGGGCGGTGTGACACTACCCCGTGCCCTGGCCGATGCCGGGCTCATCGATGAGTACGAGTTTGTCGTCTACCCGACGCTCGTAGGCCACGGGCCTTGGCTGTTCGAAGGCCTGGCGGAACCTCTCAACCTGCGGCATGTGGGAACCACCGAGTTCGCCTCGGGGGCCCGCGCCGAGCGCTACGTGCCAGTGATCAAGAACTCGGGATCGCATTCTGTTTGACCTGGAGCGCGCTCGAAGGTGTTTCCTGCCTGTATGAACACCACTCACAAGGGACAGATCGCGCTGGGCGCAATGTACTTCGGCACTCGGCAGGACCGCGACGAGTCGTTCGCGATCCTCGACCGCTTCGTGGAGCTCGGCGGACGCTGGCTCGACACCGCAGACAACTACAGCTTCTGGGAGTCCGAGACGGGTCGCGGCGGCGCGAGCGAGCGCATGCTGGGCGAGTGGTTCGCCGCGAACCCCGGCATCCGCGAGCAGGTATGGGTCTCGACCAAGCTGGGCGCCGAGCCGCTGGTCGCAGGCAAGTGGCCCGAGTCGATGGAGGGCCTGTCCCCTGCCGCGATCGAGGCCGCGCTGGGCGGGTCGCTGGACCGGCTGGGCACCGATCACGTGGAACTGCTGTGGGCTCACGTCGAGGACCGCACGGTACCGCTCGAGGACCAGGTGGCCGCGATGGGCGCCACGGTCGCCGATGGTCGGGTCCGGCAGTTGGGTGCCTCCAACCACGCCCTCTGGCGCCTAGAGCGGGCGCGAGCCACGGCGTCGGCGACGGGCGTGGAGCCGTACTCCGCAATCCAACTGCGCCACACCTACCTGCAACCCATCCCGTTTGCCGAGTTGCCCGACGGCGGGCACGTGGTCGCCACGCCCGATGCCTTGGACTACGCGCGCACCGAGGACCTAGCGTTCTGGGCGTACAACACCCTGCTCGCGGGCTCGTACGCACGGCCGGACCGCCCGCTCCAGGCCCCCTATCTGCACGCCGACACCGAGCGTCGGCTGGCGGCGCTCGACCGGGTCGCGACGTCCACGGGTGCGACGCGCAACCAGGTGGTGCTCGCGTGGCTGATGGGCGGCTCCCCCGCCGTGACGCCGATCGTCGGGGTCTCGTCGGTCGCGCAACTCGAGGAGGTCATGGCCGCGCGTGAACTGACCCTGGACGCCGATGCTCTGGCCGTGCTGAACTCGGTGTCATGACGGTGACATAGGGCATCAGCATCGGCGAGGCGGCGACCGCCACCGGGCTGAGCGAGGACACGCTGCGTTACTACGAGCGCGAGGGCCTGGTGGGGCCCATCGATCGCGACGCGTCCGGCCACCGGAGCTACGGCGACAACGACGTGGCGTGGATCGGCGTGGTCACGTGCCTGCGGGACGCGGGCTGGGTATCGCGGACCTGCGCCGGTTCACTCACTTGCTGAGGGCCGACGGTGAGGCTGGTGAGCGCGTGGAGTTTCTGACCGGGCGGCGCGATGAGTTGGTCCGGCAGGCCGGTGCGCTGGCTGCCGCGATCAAAGTGCTTGACGACAAGATTGCGTACTACGGGAGTCGCTAGGAGCGGGCACCACTGCGCCCGTTGTCGCTCCTGCATGCGGCCGATGCTGGGGCTAGGTCTTGCGGTCAGGTCGCCTTGGGTGTGCGCCAAGAAGTCGCTCCCTCACGGCGGTCAGGCTTGATCCCCTCGGAAGCGCCTTCTCGGCGCACTGCGGGTTAGGTGGGGACACGAAGGTCGGGTTGGCCGGGTGCGGTGGCCCCGAGTGGTTACCAGCGCGATAATCCATCGCGTTGAGAGGCAACGGGCCGGGTCGGGCGGGTTGGTCTCTACGGCGGGAAGCGGATTGCACACGTTCTGCCTCAAGGGCACCAAACGCTAGTAAGCCCTCTGACGGCAGGAATCCCCAAGTGGGTGTGATGTGATGCCAAGATGAATGCCGTGGACACCACTGCAATCCGTGCGGCATTCGAGGACGTTTTCGATCAGGCGCTTGTTTTTCACGCGTTCTCTGACTACATGCGCGACTACGACCTGTTCATCTACGCGACGGCTGACCCGAGCACCGGGATTCAACCTGATCACTTGCGCTATCGGTTCACCCACTGTGTGAGAGCCGATATCCACACTGCTGTCTCCGAAGAGACCTGGGCACGCTCACTCGACGAGCGACTGGTCACCTGCGACGAGGGCGTCAACCTGGATGGGTACGTCTGGGGCGTAGCGTGGCAAGTGCTCTACCCCGGGATTTCGCTCGTCGAGCGATCACCGGAGACTGCGCGTTGGTCGGCTGCGCTGGGCATCCCGTTCCACCACGCTGAGGTCCGCACAAACGGGCACAATCTCGACCTGGTCTTCTCAGATTTGCGTGTGGACAGATTGGGACCGGGCTTCTCGCCATTCGCAGTCCCCGAGGGTGGGCCAGATTTCAAGATCCCCCTGAGTTAGTCGCTAAGTGTTACCCATGTCGGCGCGGCTTGTTGACTTGAATATGCAAGAGAACTCGTGGGCATTTCGGGGCCGCCGCCGGTGCGTCCTCGCAGGCCTTCTAGGTGTCGCTCGCGGCTGGTACGGGCAGCGCCCGACTTCCGCCGCGCACCCCAAGTCGGCCTTGTCTCAGGAGGCCTTGCGCCTGGGTGGTTTGGCGACAGGCGGGTAAGGGCGTGCCAATGTGCACCAGACGGGGTGGATTGACGGCAGGCCGCGTTGCCTGAGTGCGTGGCCGCTTCGGGCGCCCACGGTGCCCTCGTGCACTACGGGTGCCTAGCGACAGTGAGCCATTCGCGCCCATTCCAACCCACGTGCACCGCACCTACAGGATCGAGGGTGATATCCGGATCGTCGGACTGAATCAGGAACAGAAACCTGCGCCCGAAACTCATAGCGACCCGTGCCTGCCCGGTGACGATTTCGAGGACCGTGTGGGCAGTCGCGCGGTCGTCACGCACGAACCTGTCGAAGCCCGTCAGCGCGAGCACCAGTCCCGTAGCTGACGGAGAGCTCCCGTAATCACCGACCGCGACGTCGCTCATGCAGTCATTCAGGGCATCGAGATTCCTTCCATAGTAGGAAGGGAAGTTGAGCGCCCGCGACACGTCGTCGTGCATCCGACTGGCGTCGCCCCAATCAGACACCGGAAGTGTTACCACGTCATAGCCGTGGGCGCTCAGCCACTCCGTTGACTCCTGCAGGACCTCGAGGCTCCAGAACAGCACGGGGCCGCCCGAGAGTCGATAGTCGAGCGGATGGGTAGTGAGCGCTTCCAGGTCAAATGCCGCCATACATCTCATTATGGCCACTGCCTGGGGCCGAACCGGACTACCACGGTGCAACTGGCGAGCAGTGGTGTTACCTACCTCTGTCCCCTCTCTAGAGATCGACGCTCCCAGCCACCATCACCAATTCACGCCTACGGAACCACAGCTCGCGTTCAGCCTCAGTCGACCTTTGACCTGAGAGACTGACAGTCATGACCAGCCTTCACGACCCCGCCTTACGCGGCTTTGCCTCCGACAACTACTCCGGCATCCACCCGGACGTGCTCGCGGCGATCGCCGCCGCCAACGGAGGCCACCAAAGCGCGTACGGCGGCGATGCCTACACCGCGCGCCTGGCCGAGGTGATGGTCCACCACTTCGGCGAGGGCGTCGAGGTTTATCCGATGTTCAACGGCACCGGCGCGAACGTTGTCGCCCTGCAGTCGATGTTGCCGCGTTGGGGTGCAGTGGTCACGGCCACCACCGCTCACATCAACGCCGACGAGGGCGGCGCTCCCGAGCAGGTGGCTGGCATCAAGCTGCTGACCGTTGAGACGGACAACGGCAAACTCACCCCCGAACTCATCGACCGCGAAGCCTGGGGGTGGGGCAACGAGCATCGCGCGCAGCCGCTAGTCGTGTCGATCACGCAATCGACCGAACTCGGCACCGTCTATGCCGCCGGCGAGATCGCGGCAATCGCCGACCACGCCCACCGCCTGGGGATGCGCGTCCACATGGACGGTGCGCGCATCTCCAACGCCGCGGCGTCGCTGGGCGTGCCGCTTCGCGCCTTCACGCGCGACGCGGGCGTGGATGTGCTGAGCTACGGCGGCACCAAGAACGGTGCGATGCTCGGCGAGGCCATCGTGGTGCTCAACCCCGAGGCATCGGAGGGCCTGAAGTACCTGCGAAAGTCGCACATGCAACTGGCCTCAAAGATGCGCTTTGTCTCCGCCCAGTTGCTCGCCCTGCTCGACGGCGATCTGTGGCTGCGCAACGCCACGCACTCCAACGCGATGGCCCAGCGCTTGCGCGCCGGCATCGAAGCGGGGCTTGCGGACGGTTCCATCAAAGGTGTCACCCTCACCCAGCCGACGCAGGCCAACGGCGTCTTCGCCACCCTGCCCGACGGCGTGGCGGATCGCCTGCGCGCCGTGTTCGCGTTCTACGACTGGGATGCCGCCAAGAACGAGGTGCGCTGGATGTGCAGCTTCGACACCTCAGAGGACGACATCGACGCGTTCGTCGCCGCCACAGCGCGCGAGACTTCGGCCGCGTAGCCCAGCCGGGCGCGCCGTCTAGGCCCGCTCAGACCCTGTCGAACGTGTTCGGGTTCGGCCCTTGGCGGCCAGCCTCGCCCTTGTCGAGCGCGTCGATGCGTGCCACTTGATCGTCCGTCAGCTCGAAGTCGAAGACGGCCAAGTTCTCGATCATGCGCTCGCGGTGGTTGGACTTGGGGAAGACGATGTCGCCGCGCTGAATGTGCCAGCGCAACACCACTTGCGACGGCGCGCGGTTGATCTCGGCGGCGATGTCACGCACCACCGGGTCTCCCAGCGCCTCGCCCTTCGCAAGCGGGCCCCACGCCTCGACCGCGATGCCGTGTGAGCGGGACGCACGCCTGGCGTCGTCGTTGTGGAAGTACGGGTGCGCCTCGATCTGGTTCACGGCTGGCGAGATGCCGGTCGCGTCGATGATCCGCGTCAGGTGCTCCGGCTCAAAGTTGGACACCCCTGCGGACGTCAGCCTGCCGTCCTCGATCAACTCGAGCATCACCTTCCATGTCGATACAAAGTCGCCGTTGTAGCGCGTGGGCAGGGGCCAGTGGATGAGGAACAGGTCAAGCCTGTCGAGGCGCAGCTTGGTGAGCGTCTCGTCGAAGGACCGCAGCGCGTCGTCGCGAGCGTGCATGCTGTTGGTGAGCTTGCTGGTGACGTAGACCTCCTCGCGCGCGAGCCCTGAATTCGCGATCGCCTCCCCCACCTCCTCCTCGTTGCCGTAACCCTGCGCCGTGTCGATGTGCCGGAAGCCGACGTCGAGCGCGGTGCCCACCGTCTCGACCGCATCGTCCGCAAAAACCTGGAACGTCCCGAAGCCGAGTTGCGGAATGATCGTGCCGTTGTTGAGTGTGATCGTCGGAGTCGTCATATGGACCACATTACGGGCTGGCCCGAGGGTCGGCAGAGAATTGTTGGCTAGTGCGCGTCCTACCCGCCCGCACCGGCCCTGAGCGCCTCGACCAGCTGAGCCGTAGTCGGCGCACCACCCAAGCCTTCCGGCGTGGAGTAGACCCGACACACGAGCCCGACGCCCGCATCGGGCTGCCAGAAGAGGTCGCGACCATCCACTATCACCGACGGCGAGCCGCGGAAGCCAAGCCGTTCCGCTTGCTCCTGCGTAGTCACCTCGACGAGTTCCACAACATCAACGGCGCCCACCGCGACGAGCGCGTCCCGCAGGCGCGCCTGTGCCACCTGCCAGTTAGGACAGCCGTCGAAGTACAGGAGTTGAACGTGCACGCTCCTATTGTGCGGCGAGACGGCTGAATCAGCGCGCGAGCGCCCCCAGCGCCACCCCCACCATCGCGGCAAACGTGGTCTCGCGTTCCTCTGAGGGCAGCGAGTCGCCCCGCACCACGTGGTCGGAGATCGTCGCAACCATGAGCGCCTCGACCCCCTCGGCCGCCGCCACCGCATAGAGTCCAGCGGCCTCCATCTCGACCGCGAGTGTCCCGTAGGCCGCAAGGCGCGGCACGAGCGTCGCGTCGGGGTGGTAGAAGGCGTCCGACGTCAAGACGGGGCCGACGCGCAAAGTCACCCCGGCGTCGTCCGCGTAGTCGGCGGCCGCGCGCAGCAGCGCGAACGACGGCGCGTGCGAGTAGTGCACGCCCGGCAGGCGATGCGCTGTCATGTCAGAGTCGGTATGCGCGGCCGACGCTGCCACGACGTCTCCCAGCGCCAGGTCCGGATGGATTCCGCCTGCGGTGCCGACGCGCACGAGGCGCTTGACGCCATAGTGGCGAATCAGCTCGGTCGCGTAGATGGTCGCGGACGGCATTCCCATGCCGGTCGCCATCACGGACATCGGCCGCCCCTTGTGGGTGCCGGTATAGCCGACGATGCCGCGCACCTCGGTGACCAGGCGGGCATCGTCAAGGAAGGTCTCCGCAATGCGGGTGGCGCGGCGGGGATCGCCGGGAAGCAGGATGTCGGGCGCGAAGTCGCCCTCGGCGGCAGAAATGTGTGGCGTAGGCATGGCACCGAGCCTAGTGCCGCGGCCTCACGCTGGCGTGGGCACCTACGATCGACAAGAACAGGAGGGGGACGACGTGCATGGAACGTGGGGTTTGAGCGTCACGCGCGTGCTGGTCACGGTCGCAGCGGCGGGCTTCCTGGCGCTGCTGCCCACGGGCGCCACGGCCCTGAAGATCGCGTCGGCCGACGGGCACACACCCCTCGTCTGCGACATCTACGCGGAGGGTCCCGATGCGGAAGCGCTTGACGGAAGGATTCCCGAGGAGGCGTTCCAGAACATCGACGCCGACGCCCGGCCGTTGCTGGGACAGGTGGACTGCACGTGGCGCGAGGCCGAAGGCGGCGTCTACTGGGAGCACACCGTTCACGCGCTGCACCCCGTCGCCGTCGCAGGAAGCTACGGACTCGCGCTGGTGATTGTCGCGGCGTCGTGGCTGACGCGACCGAGGCCATGGGCTCCGTCGTGACAGGACAATTGCAGTCGATCACGGCCTTTGGGACGATGGCGGCATGAACGACGCCGTCTCTGCCATTCTTCTCACCGCGGCGCTCGCGTCCGCCGGGTTCTACATGTTGTACGTCGTGGTGCGCCGCGCCGTTCGCGATGGCATACAGGACGCCTCCACCGGGCCCGGACCCACTGGCGACGAGGCAACGTAGCCATCGACCTCATCATCTGACTGAAGGCGTCCCGACACCAAGGCTTGACTGCCTCTCGATCGTCGACGTTGTGGAAAGGGGAGATCGACATGGCCACGAAGACTCAACTGAGGGCTTTCGGTATCGCGGGAGCGGCAGCGCTCGGTCTGGCGGGGTGCGCCACGTCTGGTTCGGACGACGCGCAGCGAACCATCGCGACCGACGGCGCTTACGTCGAGATTGACGGTCCATGGGAGCCGGACTTTGCCACGACCGTCGCCGCGTCGGACGTGACGGTGGTGATGGAGCCCGTCAGCGTCGGCGAACCCGTGCTGGACTACGGAACCGAGCCAGAGACGGGCGAGATCATCGAGGACGAGGGTGCCCAGGGCCTCCCCGTGACGATCAACACCTTCCGTGTGACCGACGTGGTCGACGGCGAGGCGCTGGAGCCGGGCGATGAGATCGTGGTGGTGCTCACCGCGTGGGACTACGGCGCACTCAGCGAGGCGGGGCTGAGCGGTCTCACAGACGAGACCGTGCTGTTGGCCGCGCTCACGCACGAAGACGCTGGCGGAACCTACCTTCTCGACGGCGACTACTACACCCCCACCGGGATGTTCAACGGAGTCATCGAGATCAGCGGTGATGCGCTAGTGCCGTGGGACTCCAAGCTAGCGACCATCGCAGGTACACCCGTTGACGAGCTGTCCACGTCACAGGCGGTGGACCTGCTGCGATCGGGGGCTGGCTCCGAGTAGTGCCGTCGGGAACAGGGGCCGTCGGGAACAGGGCGCCGCCCCGCCGTGTTGGAGCAATCAGTACTCCACTTCACCGCTCAACGACGAGGGACCCCATGGACACCGCTCTTGCCAAGCTCCGCCCGTTCAACCTGGTAGCAGGGCTGCTTCACCTCGCGTCGTTCGTCGCGATCCTGTTGCTCGCAAACGACGCCTCGCTGCCAGTGCGCGCCACATACCTCAACGGCCCGCCAGGTTCGGATGCGTTCGGCGAACCCGTGTCGCTGTTCTCCATCAACATCGCTCACGCGGTCGCTGGCTTCCTGGTGATCTCCGCGCTGTTCCACTTCCTGGTGATCTCCCCCGCTTTCTTCCCGCGCTACACGGCGGGGCTACGGGAGAACCGCAACACGTTCAGGTGGGTGGAGTACTCGCTCTCCTCGTCCATCATGATCGTGCTGATTCTGCAGCTCAACGGCATCTCGGAGTTCGCCGCGCTCGCCGGGCTGTTCACCGTCAACGCCAGCATGATCCTGTTCGGCTGGCTCCAGGAGCGCTACACCACCCCCGGCGACGGCGACCTGTTGCCCTTCATCTTCGGCTCCATGGTCGGCATCGTCCCGTGGCTCATCATCGCCATCAACCTGATCGGGCCAGGCAACACGAGCGACGCCGCGGCGCCCGGCTTTGTGTACGGCATCATCGTGTCGCTGTTCGTGTTCTTCAACGCGTTCGCCGTGGTGCAGTGGCTGCAGTACCGAGCCAAGGGCAAGTGGGCCGACTACCTGCGCGGGGAGCGCACCTACATCGTGCTCAGCCTGGTCGCCAAGTCGGCGCTCGCATGGCAGGTCTTCGCGGGGGCGCTCGCCACTTAGCGGGCAGCGCGCCGCAGGGCCTCTTCGAACGTCTGGACCGGCTGCGCGCCGGAGACGGCGAACGTGCGGTCGAACACGAAGAACGGCACGCCAGTCGCGCCCAGCGCGGCCGCCTCGTTGATGTCAGCCTGGACCGCGTCGTCGTACTGGTTGGTCACGAGCATGGCCCGCACCTCGTCGGCGTTAAGGCCAACCTCGGCGGCGAAGCCAGCCAGCGCGTCGGCGTCGTCCACGATGGCTCCCTCGGTGAACTGCGCCCTCATGAGGCGGTCCTTCATCTGGTTGCCGAGCCCGCGCTCCTGTGCGAAGTGGATGACGCGGTGGGCATCACGCGTGTTCGCCTGGATGTAGAGGTCAAAGCGATACTCGAGACCCTCCGCGGCGCCCAGGTCGATGAGCCGCTGGTTCATCTGCTGAATCTGCTCCGGCGGGGCGTTGAACTTCTTGCCAAGCGCCTCGGCGTGAGGCGTGTGCTGGCCGTGCGGGATCGTGGGGTCCAGTTGGAAACTGTGCCACGTGACGGCCACATCCTCGCCGGACGCCGCTATCGCAGTCTCCAAGCGGTGCTTTCCCAGGTAGCACCACGGGCACGCCACATCCGACCAGACGTCGACGGAAATCACGGGGCTCCTCGCGCTGACGGACCGAAAAGAGTGGAGGTCCGCCGGGGACATGGCGCACCTTCTGCCAGCCTCAACCGTGGTGCGGGGCGGGGTATTCCCGCCAGGCACCTCTTACACTCTGAGAATGGACCGTTCGCAGACGCCCATCGCGCCCTTCACCCCTCCGGTCGACGCCGACGCCGTTGCCGACCTGCGCTCCCGGCTTGCCGCGACCAGGTGGCCAGACGTCCCCGCCGGCATCGGTTGGGATGCAGGCGCAGACGTCACATATCTGCGCGAACTCGCCGACTACTGGCTCCACGAGTTCGACTGGCGCGCCGCGCTTGAGCGCTTCACCCGCTTTCCCCAACTTCGCGTCGAGTTGGAGGGGCTGGGGATCCACGCGATCCACGCGCGCGGTGTGACCGAGGGCGAGGCGGCTCCCGCGCCGATGCCCCTGCTCCTCAACCACGGCTGGCCGGACTCGTCGTGGCGCTACACCAAAGTCATCCCCCTGCTGACGGACCCTGGCGCGCACGGCGCGGACCCCGCCGACGCCTTCGACGTCGTGGTCCCCGAGATGCCTGGATATGGGTGGTCGGACGTGCCGGAGGACGGCCCGCTCAACTCGATCGAGGTCGCTGGGCTGTGGGCGCGGCTCATGACTGCCTTGGGGTATCAGGAGTTCGCCACCGCAGGCGGGGACATCGGCAGCCACGTGAGCCGCTACCTCAGCCTCGACTTCCCCGAGCGCGTGATCGCGTCGCATCGCACGGACGCCGGAATGCCCCGTTACTGGGGAGATGTCGCCGACCTCACGCAGGAAGAGCGCGACTGGCTCGCCGACGGGGCGGCTTGGTTCGCCGCCGAGGGCGCCTACGCGAACATGCACCGCACCAAGCCGCAAACCATCGCCGCCGCGCTCACCGACTCACCCATGGGCCTGGCCGCGTGGATCGTGGAGAAACTGCGCTCGTGGAGCGACTGTCACGGCAACATCGAGTCGGTGTACACCAAGGACGAGATCCTCACCCTGGTGACTCAGTACTGGATGACGGGCACCATCGGCTCGTCGATGCGGATGTATCGGGCCAACGCCGCGATCGACCCTGCTCAGCTGTCTCGCCGAGTCGAGATACCGTCGGGCTTCTCGCTGTTCCCCGCTGACATCGCCACGCCCCCGCGCGCGTGGCTGGACCGCACGGCGAACACCACATGGGCGTCCTACCCTGAACGGGGCGGCCACTTCGCTCCGTTCGAGCAGCCCGAGATCTACGCCCAGGAGCTACGCGAGTTCTTCAAGCCGTACCGCTAGCGAATGAGGCCGATGGCGTCGGGCGACACCTACTGGTCGAACTGCTCCTTGTACGCGGCACGCAGCCTCACCAGCGCGATGCCACGCAACTGGTCGGCAGTCTCGGCAAGCTCGGCCACGTCGTCGTGCGTCAGGCGCCGTTCGAGTTCCGCCACAATCTCTTCGCTCGCGCGCCCCGCAGCATTGATCACGAAGACGCGCCCAAAGCGCTCTTGGTAAGCGACTGCTCCAGCTGCCATGCGGCGAGCCAAGCCAGCGTCGTCCGCCCCACCGTCGGCCGCTTGCTCGCCGATGGGCGGGTGGGCGGCGAGCGCCTCGTCAATCTCGGCGGTGGTGAGCGGAGTGGCCGCTGCCACTGCCGTGCGCTCGAGCTCAAGCATGGTGCCGTAGGACTGCCCGGACAGGTCCTCTGCCCAGCGCTCAATGCGCAAGCATTCGAGCAGTTCCTCGTGGCGTGGTGTGACGGTCATATGCCCTCCCTAGACAGACCAGTATGACGGCTGTCGGCCGGTCGGGACGAACCGCTACTCGACGGAGTTCAGCGTGAGGGTGCTGAGTTTGCGCACGCCCAAGTATACGGCGCCGACGGTGGTGAGCGTGAGCATGATGAGCCCGGTGGTCATGCCCACCTCCGAGGCGAACGCCCACTCATCGGCCTGCCTTGAGCCGAGCAGTCTCTCGCCCACCGACAGCGCCCATTGGCGCACGCTGACCGCGCGAATACCAGGCACGTAGCCGCCCAGCACGGTCTCCCACAGCAGCGCATACAGCAGACCGAACACCACGGCGTTGCGGGTGACGATGCCGAGCGTGACAAAGATCGCGGTGTAGACGATCGCGGCGAGTATGGCGGAGAGGCCATACGCGAGCGACAGTTCGCCGCCCTCGTCCCCCGCGATGGCCACCCCTGCCATGGTGGGAAGCACGGCGAACACGAACACGGCAGCGAAGCCCACAGCCAGCTTCGAGAACAGGATCACCCTGCGCTTGAGCGGCTTGGCGAGCATGTACACGATCGAGCCGTCGTCAATCTCCGCGCCGATCACGCCGGTAGCGACCAGCAGGCACATGAGCGGCAACAGGGTGCCCATCGAGAAGTTGTTGGCCAGGATGCTCGAGGCCTCCGGCGAGGCGTCGGACGCCCACCGCGTGAGCCCAGCAAGCCCGAGCAACAGCAACGGCAGGATCACCAGGAGCAGCGCCCTGCGCCTGCCCAGCAGGCCGCGAGCGGTGAGTTTCATGACGGTGACGTTCATCGTGATAGCCCCAATCCGTGCGCGGTCATCGCGCTACCAAGTACGCGAACACGCTTTCGAGCGACTCGTCCGCTGGCGTGACCTCGAGCAGACGCACGTCGCCATCACGGGCGAGCCTTGGCAGCGCCTGGACAAACCTTCCGAAGTCGGAGGCCTGCACCGCGAGCGCCCCTGAGGACACATCGACACTGTCGGCAGAGCCGTCCGCGATGATGGCGGCCGCGAGCCCGCGGTCGTCGCTCGATCGGATCGTGTACTGGTGCGGACGCTGAGTCATGAGCTTGCGGATGCGTCGGAAGTCCCCTGACGCCGCGTGCCTGCCAGCCACCACCACCTCGATGGTGCCAGCGATCTGCTCCACCTCTTCAAGGATGTGACTGCTGAACAGCACGGTGCGACCCTGAGTCGCGAGCGACTGCAGCAGCTCCATGAGGTGCATGCGTTGGCGCGGGTCCATACCGTTGAAGGGCTCGTCGAGCAGCAGCACCTTGGGGTCGTGAACCAGAGAGGTCGCCATCTTGATGCGTTGCTTCATGCCCTTGGAGTAGCCGGAGATGTCGCGATCCTTCGCGTCCATCATGTCCACCTGCTCCACGGCGGCGCGGGCCGCGCCCACAGGGTCCGCGAGTCCGTGCAGCCTTGCGTTGGCGAGCACAAACTCCCACCCAGTGACCATGTCGTACATCGCCTCCGTCTCCGGCACCAGGCCGATGGAGCGGTACGCCTCGGTGTTGCGCCAGACGGGCTCGCCGTCAAGCGTGACGGTGCCAGACGACGGCGGCAGGAAGCCGCCCATCATCGAGATGAGCGTCGACTTGCCAGCGCCGTTGGGCCCCAAGAGGCCGGTGACGCCTGGGCCCACGGTCATGGTGACGTCGTTGACGGCCACCACATCCCCGTACCAGCGCGAGACGCCCGTCAGTTGGAGCGTGCTCATGCCACACCGACCTTCCTGTAGCGGCGCATCAACAGGCCGATGCCTCCGGCGACCACGACGATGACGGCGGCGGTGAACGCCACGCCTCCCGTGAAGCCGAGAGTGACCTCCCGACCGAAGGCGGAGTCGACCCCGAACCACAGCACCGCGATCCCGTCCACAAGGCCGTACGGGTCGAGGGCGCCAACATAGTTGCCCAGGGTCTCGTTGCCGTTGTAGATCAGCAATTCCGAGGCGACGGCTGCGACGCCTGCGACCACGGCCAACACGGTGATGATCGCCGCCACGCCAAGTCCCCTCCGGGGAGTGGCCGCCGCGATGACGAGACCAATCGACGTCAACACGAGCGCGTATAGCACCGACACCGCGAGACCCTGCAGGTACCCGGTGATTTGCGCTCCCACTGCCAACTTGGCCAGCAGCGCGCCCACAAAGAGCAGCGTCTCGGCTGCGGCCAGAATCGCGAACAGGGCAAGCGCCAGGCCCGCGAACTTGGCGAACACGTAATCGTTGCGACGCATCGGCCGCGACAGGTACAGCGGCATCACTCCGTGGCGCAAGTCGCGTGACACGCAATACGGCGCTCGGCTGGCGACGAAGAGGGACACGATCAACGACAAGGCTTGCGGGTACGCGGTGTACGACAACGGGAGTTCGTCGAGGCCAAGAAGCACCGCGATGAGGGCAAAAATCAGCGGTGGAGCGAACAGGATCCCGACGAGCACCCACGGCATGATCTTGGCCTTCGCTGGGCGTCCGAGGCCGAAGACGCCCCTGAACGTCTCGACCAGCAGGGACCGCACGATCCAGCCGCGGCCGAGGCGCTCACCGTCGTAGTGGCGGAAGCCGATGTCGTGAATCACGCCGTGCGACTGCGCGGCGGCGGGAGCGGCGTCTGGCACCGCAGAGTTCTCAGCCATGGAGCGCCTCCTGCTGGGTGGCAAACATCTCGGATAGGTGGTGACGTCCGTGCTGCATGCGGATCAGCCCGACCTCGAGGTCGACCACCACGCCTCGCACGTCGTCGAGCACTCGCTCGTCGTTGATAGCGACCGCGAAACTGTTGGGCTGGGCGCCGGTCGTCACGGTGGCGCCCATGGCCTGCAGCCTGTCGACCGCCTCTGGCCCGCGGTCGGTCACCTCGACCAGCACCACGCCGCTGAAGTCCGTCGCGGCGGCTGTGGAGGTGGAGTGCTGGAGCACGCCGCCCTCGATCGACACGATGTGGTCGGATATCCGCTCCAACTCGCCAAGCAGGTGAGAGGTCACCACCACGGAGATGTTGAAGTCGGCGCTGACGCGCCTGATGAGTTCGAGCATGTCATCACGGCCAGCGGGGTCGAGCCCGTTGGTCGGCTCATCGAGCAACACCAGTTTGGGATCGTGCACGAGCGCCTGAGCCAGCTTCACGCGCTGGCGCATGCCGGTCGAGTAGCCGCCGATGGGACGGTAGCGCTCCTCGTAGAGCCCCACGTGCCTGAGAGTGTCCGCGGTGCGCTCGCGCGCCACGCTTGTGGGCAGACCGGACATGCGCGCCATGTGGACGATGAACTCGGTGGCCGAGACATCGGGCGGCAGGCACTCGCTTTCCGGCATGTAGCCGACAATCTCGCGAATCTTGAGTCCGTCGGTGAGGCTGTTCATCCCGAGGATGGTGGCGGACCCTGAGGTGGGCGGCAGCAGCCCCAAGAGAATCTTGATGAGGGTCGACTTGCCGGCACCGTTGGCGCCGACGAGGCCCACCACTCCGGTGGGCATCTCGACGGTGAGCTGCGACAGCGCGGTCACGGGGCCGAAGACCCTCGTGAGGCCTTGCGTGGCGATAGCGGGCATGCACCGAACCTACAGTCACGCTCGCGCTGGGGGCGTCGTTCTGTCGGATGAGCGCGCCCCTGAACCGCCGTCAGGGACAACCCTGGGGCTGTGTGGGGTGACACCTACCAGGGCCTGCCACTCGAGTGCCAGGTCGATCAGCGCCAGGTCCGATCCACGAGGCCCCACGAGGCACACCCCCACCGGCCCTGCGTCGGTCCAGGCGAGCGGCACCGAGAGCGCGGGCCTGCCCGTCAGGCCCGCCACCGACGTCATGCCTAGGGTCGCCTCGCGCAACACGTCGAGCCGCTCGTGGCCCAGGTTCACTCGTGGCGCGGCCGACGCTGCGGACGGCAGTACCAGTACGTCGTCGCCGAGAGCGTCGTCGATCCAGGCGGCCAGCCGAGAAACCTCTTCCAGTCCAGCCCTCTCGCGGTCGGGCGTGACGGCTTGCGCCCACGCGAAGCGCGCCTCCACGTCGGGCGCGAGCGCACCGGGGTGGGCCTCGACCCACGCTCCGTGAGACCGCCACGCTTCGGCGCTCTGGGTGACGCGAAAGGCCTCGAACAACTCGCGAGAGTTCGGCAGGTCCACCACGCCTGGGCCGCCATCCCCCACCACCGCGGTCACGACGGCACTCACCGCCTCCCGCGCGGCATCCGTCGCGACGGCGTCTATCACCGGGGAAGCGACCACGCGCCTCGTGGTCACGATGCCACTCGGCACCCCATCGGGCGCGCCAGAGAGACCGACGGCCGCGACATCGCGCATCGTCCCGCCATCGCGCGTCAGCCAACCCACCGTGTCGTAGCGCGGCGCCAGCGGCGCCACGCCTTCGAGCGACACCGCCCCGTGCGTCGTCCGTAGTCCCCATAGTCCCTGGTAGGAGGCCGGTACTCGGATTGAGCCTGCCGTGTCGCTGCCCACGCCGATGCTCGCTTGACCGAGCGCCACGGCGCTTGCTGGGCCTGAGGAGGAGCCGCCGGGGATCGCCCCACGGACCGCGGGGTTGGGCGGCGTGCCGTAGTCGGGGTTCAGTCCCGCGATCGAATAGGCAAATTGGTCGCTCTGGGCAATGCCCACCACGTCGGCACCGGCGTCGAGAAGAATCTGGACGGCGGGAGCGGTGGCCACCTCAACCGGGGCCTCGGCAAGGTACGCGCGCGATCCGACGCCAACGCGCTGTCCCGCGATGGCAAACAGGTCCTTCACCGCGACCGTGTGTCCCGCCAGTGGACCGTGCGTCGCGCCGAGGACCAGCGGCGAACCGACCACGCGCCACACCCTAGAATCGGTTGCCCGGCTCGGTGCGGTCACGTGGGAGGCGCGCACCAGCCAGCGTCCGGAACTGCTGTTCCACAGTTGGGTGACGATGCCGCAGCCACCGGACACTGGTGCGTTGACGGAGACCACCAGCCAATCCTCTCCAGCGAGCAAGAGCCGCAACTGCACGATCGTCCTGGGCTCCATGGCCCCGCGAGAGCCGCGGAACACCGCGATGGCGTCATGCCCCACCAGCAAGCCGTCTGCGTCAATGCGCAGGGTGTCGGCACTGGGGACGAAGAAGTCGGACAGCGTCGCGAGGTCATCGGCCGCGCGCGCCGACTCGTACGCGAGCACGGCCTCCACCAGGCCCGCAGGGGCGCGGACGCCGCCCTCGATGTGAACCTCGGGGCGGCCCAAGGCGCCGGCGTCGTACACGTCAACCATCCCGCGCCTCCGTTCCTGCCGGCAAGGGTCTCCCCCGCTCCGTGCGGAAGACTACCGCCGCATCCCCCTGGACGGCAGTGGAAGTGCCGTTATTCCTTGGGCGAAACCAGGTTGCTCAGACTTGAGCGGAACTCACTCAAGTTGTAACATGAGTGCCATGAACTCAACTTTGAGCCCGGATCGGCCGAGGGGCCGATCCGCATCACCCACTGCAAGGAGGATCATCATGAGACGAGAACTCGTCCGCAACACAGTCCCGGCGACCGCGCCATGGAACGACGACTTCCAGCGCATCGTCAGAACCTTCATTGGAGACGCCGACGCCTCGTTGACAGGCGCGTTCAGCCCCGCGCTCGACGTCGAAGAGACGGAAGACGGCTTCACCCTGCACGTCGAACTGCCCGGCGTTCCCGCCGACAACGTGGATGTGTCCATCGAGGAGAACGTCCTCACCGTCTCCGGGTCCCGCGACTTCTACGCGGACAAGGACGCCGACAAGTTCCGGCGTGTGGAGCGCAGGTTCGGCACGTTCCACCGGGCGGTCCGGTTGCCCGACCGGGTGGACCCCGCTGGCATCAAGGCTGGCTTCAAGGACGGGCTGCTGACCGTGTCGGTTCCCAAGGCCGAATCGGCCAAGCCGCGCCGCATCGAGGTCACCACCGGTTAAGGCCAGGGTGATGCCGCGCGCCTCGGCGCGTCGGTCTCGCCCCAGCGAGGGGTCGGGCATGCGAGTGCCCGGCCCCTTCGCTTGCCTTGGGAGTGGCTCCGCCGGAGCGGGTGCCCTAAGAGTCGAAGGCCTCGTGCGTGACGCGGCCGCCCAACACGGTGAGGGCAACCGGCATCTCGCGCAGCGCCGCGGCATCCAGTTCGGAAGGGTCAGCGTCGAGCACCACCAGATCCCCCTGGACGCCCGGTCGCACCGCAGGTGACGCCCACGCGGAAGTGAGCGCCGTGCCGATGTCGAGGGCATTGCCTGGCTCCCACGCGGGCGACTCGTCGCGAGTGCGGTGCACGGCCGCGGAGATGCCGAGCCACGGGTCCAGCGGCGACACTGGCGCGTCCGACCCCAACCGGAGTTGCACCCCCGCGCGCGCCAAATCTCCATACGGGAACGCCCGCTGAGTCCTGCCGTGCCACAACACGTCCATCACCTCGCGGTCGTCAAGCATGTGCTCTGGGTGGATGCCCGCCGCAATCCCGAGCGCCGCCATGCGCGCGACGTCCGCTTCCCTCACCATCTGGGCGTGCTCGACCGAGCCCCCGGCGCCACTCGCCGCAAACGCGTCGAGCGCCTCTGACACGGCGCGGTCGCCAATCGCATGCAGTGCCACATCAAAGCCGACGTCTCGCGCGTCGGCCAGGATCCTCTCAAGGTCACCACGGGCCTGAGCGGCGTGCCCAAAGTCGGACGTGCCGGGGTAGGAGTCGAAGCACCACGCCGTGCGGGTGTTGAGCGCCCCGTCGGCAAAGACCTTGAGCGGCCCCACCGTGACCTGGCCCTTGGTGCCGGGAACCCGCTTTCCCGTCCGCTCTCCGCGGGCAAGAGACTCCGCGAGATGGTGCGGGTAGACGCCAGCAACCACCCGCAGCGCCTTGATGCCTCCCGTGACCCTGCTTGCCCACACCAGAGGGTTGTCGGCCATCTCCAGGTCCATGATGCCGGTGACGCCGCGCGCTGCGGCAGCCAACGCCGCGTCGGACACCAACACCTCGATGCGGCGGGGATCTGCCATCTCCTCGGCCTCAAGCAAGATCTGCGCCTCGAATGCGGCATTCTCGCGCAACAGGCCCGCCGGCAAGCCGTACCGTTCCCCTGCGGCCGTGTTGATCCACACCGAGTGCATGTCGTGACTGATGAGCACAATGGGGCGACCGTATTGGCCCACATGGACCGCGACCTCATCGAGCATGGCTGCCGTGGGAGGCTCCGGCCACAGGGCGTCCTGGTATCCGCTTCCCACCAGCGGCTCGACGTCGGCCAGGCTCAGCACAGGGTGATCGACGAGGGCGCCGCGCACCACGTCAACCACTTCATCGGCAGACCGCGCGCCAGCCAGACCCACACGGCCCCGGTGCTTCGCCCACATCGTGAAGTGGACGTGATGGTCCACGAGGCCCGGCATGAGCCATCGTCCCTCTAGGTCGATGACGCGTCCGCCGGACGGCGGTACAGTCCCCGTCGGCGTGATCGAGGCGACGCGGCCCTCCGCCCCGATCGTCACGTCGGCCGGGTCGGGCACCGTCGCGTCCCGAGGGAACGCTGGGTCTGACCACAACCGTGCGCCGATGAGCGTGAGGAGCGGTGGCTTCATGGCGCAAGCCTAGGCGCCGTGTGCGTCAGATACCCGCTTGCGCTGTCGCGGGTGCGGCGGCCGCACGTGCGTACGCGGAACGCGCCACTGCATACGCGCCTACTGCGTACACCGTGCCAGCGACCGCGTCCAGCAAGTAATGGTTCGCGGTTCCGATCACCACGTATGTGGTGGTCAGCGGATACAGCCACGCGAGGTTCCACCAGCGGCTTCGTGTGGTCATGACGACCGCGAGCGCACACCACACCGCCCAACCCACGTGAAGGCTCGGCATCGCGGCGTATAGGTTCGCCAAGCCGGTCACGCTCTCTTGGCCAGCGAAGAGCACGGGGTTGGCAGCCATCGTGTCAACCGTGCCATGCAAAGCGAAACGCGGCGGCGCCAGGGGGAAGAGCCAGTAGGTGGCCAGCCCCGACACCATCAGCAGCGCTAGCGAAGTGCGCAGCGCACCGTAGTGTTCACGGCGCCTTTGCCACAGCCACAGCAGGACTCCTGCTGTGACCACCATGTGCGTGATCTGGTACCAATAGCTCGCGGCATCCGCCAGCCACTGGTTCCTCACGAACAGCTGGTTGAGGGCCAATTCCATGTCGAGTCCCACCGCGCGTTGCGCGTTTTCCACAAGATTGGCGTTCGACATGGCGACCGACACACGATCGGGGGATGCAGAACGCATCACCGAATACAGGTAGTACAGGCCAATGATGAGGCCGATCTCGGTCATCCAAGGACGATGCCGACGCCACAGTGACGACGCAGTGCCGCCTGCCTCCGCTTCGGACGCCAGCGTGAGATCGCTCAGGGAGTCAGAAGACGCGCGTGGCGGGGCCACGGATCGGCTCTCGTCGGTACTCATGTCGTCCCCCACTGTAGTTGTCGCAGGGCTTTCCCCTGGGAATTGTATGGCTGGCGGCGCTCATGTGCGCCGCCGGGTCTTGGAAAGCTATGGGCCGCGTAGGCCGCCTAGGTCACGCGGAAGATCGTACGACGAGTTCCGTCGGAAGAAGGGTCATCTGAGGGTGAGCCTCGACACCGTTGAGAACATCGATGAGGATGCTCGCAATGGTGACACCCATCATTTCTGAGGGTTGCCGCACGGTGGTGAGCGGCACGTCCGTGGTGAGAGCCGCCGCGGAGTCATCGTAGCCGACTACTGCCACATCATCCGGCACCGTCATGCCGTTCGATCGCAGCACCGTCATGGCGCCGGCAGCCATCATGTCGGACGCGACAAAGATGCCGTCGATGGCAGCGTCTTGGCGCAGCACCTCGCGCATCGCCTCCGTGCCGCTGCGCAACGTGAAATCGCCCTCAACAATCGGCCCCGGCTCAAGCCCAGCGTCCGCCAGCGCCGCCAGGAAGCCAGTGAGGCGGTCGATGCCACCCGGCATCGTCTGCGGTCCCGTGATGGTCGCAATGCGGCGTCGACCCCTGCTGATGAGGTGCTCGGTACCCGTGCGCGAGCCCGCCACGTTGTCCACGTCCACCACGTGGCCGCCCGTCACGCGCACTGCCGGCCGTCCACCGAACACCACTGGCAGTGTTTGCGTCAGCGTCGACAAGAACGTGTCGTCAGTGTGGTGGGAGATCACGATCGCCCCGTCGACGTTCCCGCCTTGGAGATACCGCATGGTTTTGCCGTCGGCTTGAGTGGACGCGACCATCAAGTTGAGCACGTAGTCGGACGCCTCGAGCCGGTTGTGAATCCCGCCGATGATGGACGCGAGGTAGAGGTCGCCGAACAGTCGCGACATGTCTTCCGGGACGACCAATGCGATGGCATGCGCCTGCTTGCTCGCCAAGGAGCGGGCGGCGCGGTTGGGAACGTAGCCCAACTCCACGATCGCCGCTCGCACGGCCTGGACCACCTCGTCGGAAACGCGCGGCGAACCGTTGACCACGCGCGACACCGTCGCGCGTGACACTCCCGCAAGAGCGCCCACCATCTCCAGCGTCGGCGCCGGAGGCATTTCGGGGGATCGCATGTTCATCTCTCGTCTGATCGTAGTGACGGGTCAACCCCCCGCTCGGGCGGGTCGACCCGTCACCACGTGATCCTGTTAGCCCTTGACGGCGCCCTGCATGATTCCGGACACGAGCTGGCGTCCAGTGAAGATGAAGAGAATCAGCAAAGGCAAGGTGGCGACGAGCACGCCCGCCAACACCAAAGAGTAGTCAACGAAGTAGTTGGCCTGAAGTAGCGACAACGCCACGGGCAGGGTTGGGTTCTGCTGGTCGAGCACGATGAACGGCCAGAAGAAGTTGTTCCACGTAGTGGTGAACGTGAACAGTGCGAGCATCGCGGCTGCGGGACGCGCAGCCGTGAGGCCCAGGTGCCAGAACGTGCGGATCATGGAACAACCATCCACACGCGCCGCCTCGATGAGTTCTGTGGGCAATGCCTGAGACAGGTATTGCGTCATCCAGAACACTCCGAAGGCCGTCACCAGTGCCGGGATAATGACGGCACCGAGCGTGCCGGTCCAGCCCAACTTTGACATCGCGATGTACAGCGGCACCACACCCAACTGGACGGGCACGGCCATCGTCGCGATGACGGCGACCAGCAGCGGGCCCGAACCCTTGAAGCGGAGTTTCGCGAACGCGAAGCCAGCCAGCGTGGACAGAAAGACGGTGCTCGCGGCGGTGACGGTCGACACGATGATTGAGTTGACCAGCGCCTTCCAGAAGTTCACTGCCGGGTTGCTGATGGCCTCCTGTGCGTTCGACAGAAAGTTTCCGCCCGGCCACCAAGAAAGGTTCTGGCTGTAGATGGTGGAGGCGTCTCCCGAACCGATCAGGAATGACCAGTAGAACGGGAACATAGAGCCAACCAAGACGACGGCCAACATCGCATACACGAAGGGCGTTGGACGCCCCGTGCCGATGCTAGTTCTCGTGCGGCGCGCCATCACTTGCCTCCCTTTGCTGTGAGCTTGAGCGATGTCTTCTTCGACTTCTTGACGGCGTCTTCACCCGACACGAATCGGCGCGTGAGGTAGTTGTTCATCAGGGTGATCGCAATGATGATCAGGAACAGCAGCCAGGCCACTGCGGCGGCGCGACCAAAGTTGAACTTGCCCCAGCCGATGTTGTAGAGGTACATGGTGATGGTGAGCCACTGTTTGTTGGCCCCGCCGGTACCGGTTTGGTCGTACATGCGCGGCTCGTCGAAGATCTGCAGACCACCGATCGTCGCGGTGATGATCACAAAGATCATGGTGGGACGTATCTGCGGGATCGTCACGGAGAAGAAGCGCCGGACCGTCTTGGCGCCGTCGATCGCCGCCGCCTCGTACAAGTCGCGCGGAATGGCCTGCATCGCGGCGAGCAGGATCAACGCGTTGTAGCCGGTCCAGCGAAAGTTCACCATGGTCGCAATGGCGATATGGCTGGGGATGATGTCGGTGTGCCACAAGATCGGGTCAATACCGATGTCCGAGAGCAGCGTGTTGATGAGACCGAACTTGTCTCCAAACATGTTGGAGAAGATCAACGAGACGGCCACGGGGGCGACCACGTAGGGAAGCAAGACACCCATGCGCCACAACGTTCTGGCCCGAAGATTCTGGTCCAGCATCGCGGCGATCACCGTGGCGGCGACCAGCTGCGGGATGGCGGAGAGCAGGAAGATGGAGAAGGTGTTGCGCAGCGCAATCCAGAACTCTCGGTCGTGCAAGACCCAGTTGTACTGACCGAAACCGATGTACTCACCGGAGTTGCGGACCAGGTCCCAGTCTTGTAACGAGATGAACGCCGTGTAGATGATGGGGAAGAGGCCCGCGACGCCGAAGACGATGAAGAAGGGGGCTATGTAAAGGTACGGCGAATACTTGACGTCCCACTGCCCGCGGCGCTGCCGCCAGTTCAGTTGGCTCTTGTCCTGCCGTACACGCTCTTTCGAGCCGCCGCTTTGTGGAGCAATGGTGGTTGACATGGAGGTCCTTCGTGAGAGATGCGGACGCGGTTGCCCGGGCCGCCCCCTGAGGGGGCGGCCCGGGACCGTTGTGGCGTCTTAGCCGATACCTTCGACTTCAGTCACGAACTGGTTCCAAGAGGTGGTCGGGTCCTGAGATCCGTCCTCGACACGCGTCAGAGCGTTCTGCATCGCGTCGTTCACCTGGAAGTAGAACTCGCCCTTGAACGGCGAGACCTCGATGGCGTTGGCACGGTTCGAGAAGATCGTGCCAAGGCTGTCGTTGTTGAAGAACTCAGCGTTGGTCGGGGCTTCGCCCGATGCCATCGCAGCGTTCAGTGCGGCCTCGTCCTCGAGCGCCGAGTTCTGGCTCGGGAACGTGCCGGCAGCTGCCAGCGCCTTGAGCTGCTGCTCAGGAGCGGTCAGCCAGTTGGCCAGTGCCTTCGCGGCGTCGACGTTGTCGCCGGCTTCGGGGACGGTCAGGTACGAACCGCCCCAGTTGCCGCCGCCACCGGGGAAGACGTCTGCGACGTTCCACGTGGTGGTGTCAGGCGCAGCGCCCTTGATGACGCCGAGCATCCAGCCGGGGCACAGCATCGTGGCGTAGGTGCCCGTGGCCAGACCGGCGAACCAGTCGTCGGACCACTGGCTGAGGTGAGCCGAGATTTCCGGCGTCACGGCGGTCAGCTGGTCGAAGATCGCCTTGACTTCGGGGTTCTCGGTAGCGATGATCTCGCCGGTCTCCGGGTTCTCGTAAGCAGCCTCGACCTGGTTGATCATGCCCTGGTAGGTACCGCCGGCACCGTCGAACCACGCCTTGCCTGTGGCGTCAACGTAGTCCTGGCCCACCTCGAAGTAGGTGTCCCAGTCGCCCTCAAGGAGCGCGGCAACCTCGTCGGGGTCGGACGGCATCCCTGCCGCTTCGAGCAACGCGGCGTCGTAGCAGACGGCCTCCGGGCCGATGTCCGTGCCGTAGGCAATCAGACGGCCGTCGGGGTCGGTAGCAGCTGCGGTCTTCCAGTCGAGCCAGCGACCCTCAACCTCGGGGTCGGTCAGGTCTGCGAGGAAGTCGGTGTACTGCATGACCTCTGGCATCCAGTCAACCTCGATGGCTTCGATGTCGGCAAGACCGCCGGCGCCGAGCTTGGCGAAGTAGTTGGTGCGAGCGTCGTTCGACGTTGCGGCAACGTTGTGGACAACGGTCACGTGGGGGTTCAGGTCCATGTACTCCTGAAGCAGTTCCTCCGTGTAGCCGAAGTTGTTGAAGGTGGCAACCGTGAGCGTTACGGGCTCGGTGTTCTCGGTTGTCTCGGTCGCCTCTGTGGTGTCGTCAGCTGGATCGCTCGAGCCACATGCAGCGAGGGTCAGGGCAAATACGGTCGCTCCAGCGGCCATGCCCAGGGTCTTCTTGCGTCGTGAGAGACTCACGTTCACTCCCTTGTGAAGTAGGTGGTGGTCAGACTCTTGAGAGCGCTCTACTCCCGTGTGAGAGCGCTCCCTTGAATCGCCTCAACCGTAGGTCTGGGCGGGGGGCGTGTCAATCGACAAGTGCGTCTTGAGCCTGTTTCGTCATCGAATCGTTACCAACACATTTCCCGGTCTCCGCACGCGTCAAGAAGTGACCCGGTTCGACAGATTTCGATAGCAAACGCTCGACATTCGGGGCAGTCGTCGGACGCCTGTTCCCGACCCCTCCGGTGCCGCAGCACGTGGGACGATCAACCCAAAGAACGCCTTCTTTCGGCTCATAGGCTGATTCCTGGCACCCCAATGAAGGAGCGCACATGAATGCCGACATTCCCTGGGCGGGAGTCCTTCCCATCATCGTGGTCGCAGTCGGGTTCATCGTGTACTGCCTGATCGATATTTCGCGCCATGAGGTCAAGCACCTTCCCAAGTGGGCTTGGGCTCTCATCTGTCTCATGTCCGTTCCCTTGGGCGGCATCGCGTACCTCATGTTGGGCAAGGACGCGAGCTCAACGTGATCCGCACCCGCAACCTCGTCAAGCGCTACGGCGCCCACGCCGCGCTTGACGGCGTGGATCTCGACGTACCGGCCGGCTCGATCTACGGCCTCGCTGGCCCCAACGGCGCGGGCAAGACGACGCTGTTGGGCATCCTTTCCGGCCTACGCATTGCCACCGAAGGTGAGGTGTCGATCGACGCGGAACCCGGCACCTTCGCCGTCCTCCCGGACACTCCCCAGTTCGATCCATGGCTCACCGGGCGCGAGGTCGTCGCGCTTGCCCACACGTTGACCTCTCCCGCCGTGGACGATGCGCGGATCGACGAGGTGCTCGCAGACACCGGCCTGGCCGACGACGCCGGGCGGCGTTGTGGGGGGTACTCGCGCGGCATGCTTCAGCGCCTCGGCATCGCATCAACCCTCGTGTCCAGGCCATCGCTGATCCTGCTCGATGAGCCCGCATCAGCCCTCGACCCCCAAGGCCGACGCGAGGTGCTGGACCTCATCTCTCGACTACGGGGTCAGGCGACTGTCCTGTTCTCCAGCCACATCCTTGGCGACGTTCAAGAGGTCTGCGACACCGTCGGCGTTTTGCAGCACGGTCGACTCCTGTTCCAGGGCCCGCTCAGCGAGTTGCTCGTGGGCCGGGCAGTACCGCGCTACGCGGTGCGACTGCGCGACGGCGCCGACGCGGTGGCCGCCGCCCTGGCGCGCGAGCCCTGGGTGGTGTCGGCCGTGGCCGGTGAAGGCGGCGAGGTCATGGTTGAGGCCGCTTCCCTGGCCGATGCGGAAGACCGCCTCGTCTCCGCCCTAGCCAGTGCGGGAGCATCGGTCGTGTCGCTGGGGCCGGAGGCCGTCTCGCTCGAACGCGCGTTTCTGGAGTTGACGTCATGACGCTGTGGAAATTGGAGTGGTTGAGGCTCAAGCGTCGTCGCACGTGGGTGGCCCTCGCGGCCGTCTACGTGGTCTTCGGCATGATCGGGCCCTTGACCGCGCGCTACATGAAGCAAATCCTGTCGAGCGTCGGCTCCTCAGATGGCATGGTGATCACGGCACCCGACCCTGTCCCGGCCGACGGGATGATTCAGTTTGTCTCGAACGCCGTGCAGATCGGCACTCTGGTGGTCGTCATCGTCGCCGCAGGCGCGCTGGCCTTCGATGCGATCCCCGAGATGGGCGTCTTCCTGCGCACCAGGGTCACTCCGGCGTGGCGGATTCTGGTGCCTCGGTTGGTGGTGTCATTCCTCGCGGCCTCTGCGGCCTTCATTCTTGGCGCGGGCACGGCGTGGTACGAGACGGCGGTGCTCATCGGACCTCTCGATGCGGGGCCGGTGCTCGGAGGCACGGCGCTCGGGGTGGTGTTCTTGGCATTCGTGGTGGCTCTCACCGGGGCGGTGGCGCAGAGAATGCGCACGGTGCTCGGCACCGTCATGACGTCGTTGGTGATCCTCGTGTCCATGCCGCTGCTGGGACTCGCACCCGCCATCTCGCGATGGCTTCCCACGTCGCTCGCGAACGCTCTCGCCGACCTGCCGGGTGGCGGCACGATGGACGACTACTGGCCTGCGCTCGGCGTGACGGTGGTCGCGACCGCCTTGCTCGTGTGGCTCGCGTTCGCGTGGGCCGGGAGGCGGGACAGGTGAGGCGCGCGCGTCAGCGCTCGCGCTTCGCGATGGTCGCCTGGCCGAGCACCCTGGTGCCGTCGTAGATCACGAGCGACTGGCCTGCGGCCACACCACGCATCGGCTCATCAAGCTCAACCGTCACGCGGTCACCCGTGCGCACCACACGGCCAGCGACCGGATCGCCATGCGCCCTGACCTGCGCGAGGCACGGCGTCGGGCTTGCCGCGTCGACGTCTGGCGCCAACCAGACCACGTCTTCTCCCACCAACTCACGCACGCTCAGGAGCGTCTCGGGACCGACCGTCACCACGTTGCGATCGGTGTCGATTCCTGTCACGTAGCGGGGCGCGCCATCGGCGGCGGGACGCGGCAGGCGCAGGCCCTTGCGCTGGCCCACCGTGTAGGAGTACGCACCACTATGGGCGCCGACGACCTCGCCAGCCTCGTCCACGATCTCGCCTGGCTTCTCCCCCAGCGCGCGCTCAAGAAAGCCCTTGGTGTCGCCGTCGGCCACAAAGCAGATGTCGTAAGAGTCGGGCTTATTGCTCACGCCCAGCCCACGCGCGGCGGCCTCTGCCCGCACCTCTGACTTGGTGGCGATCTCCCCCAACGGGAACATCGCGCGCGCCAACTTCTCCGGCCCCATCACGGCCAGCACATACGACTGGTCCTTCGCGGCGTCGGCCGCGCGGTGAAGCTCGCGCACACCGTCGTCGCGTATCACCACCCGCGCGTAGTGGCCCGTGGCGACCGCGTCGAAGCCGAGCGACTGCGCCCGCTCCAGCAGCGTGTCGAACTTGATGTGTTCGTTGCAGCGCACGCACGGGTTGGGGGTGCGGCCGGCTGCGTACTCGTTCAGGAAGTCGGTCACCACGAGGTCGTGGAACTCGTCGCTGAGGTCCCACACGTAGTAAGGGATGCCCAGCTTGTCCGCAGCTCGTCGCGCGTCGTTGCTGTCCTCAATCGAGCAGCATCCGCGCGAGCCGGACCTGTACTCGTCGCGATTGCGGCTGAGCGCCATGTGCACGCCGATCACGTCGTGGCCGGCATCCACGGCGCGCGCGGCAGCCACGGCGGAGTCGACTCCGCCTGACAGGGCAGCAAGGACGCGCATGGGGAACTCCAAAGGTACGACTGGGGACTCGACCATGGTACGTCGGACGACGGCGTGCGGCGGGCGACGCGGATCGCTAGCGTCGCGCCTGAGCGACGGCGCCCGCGAGCGCGTCGATGGCCGCGTCAACGTCGGCGTCCGTCGAGCTCCACCCCAGGGAGAACCGCACCGTCGACAGCGCGTGCTCCTCCGGCCCGCCCATGGCGAGCACCACGTGGCTCGGCTCCACGACTCCCGCGGTGCAGGCCGCGCCCGGCGACACCTCGATTCCGGCAAGGTCGAGGGCCACCAGCAGGGCCTCCGACGACGCGCCGGGAATGATCGCGTGGACGATGTGGGGGGCGCCTTGGCTTGGTCCGTGAACGACCGCGCCGGGAGACGCCGACGCGAGCGCCCGTGCCAGCCGCTCCCCCAAAGCCGCCACACGCTGAGCCTCGGCATCCAGCCCGCTCACCGCGTCGTCGAGCGCCGCGGCGAATGCCCACGCGGCCGCAACGTCGACCGTCCCCGACCGCAGCCTGCGTTCCTGCCCTCCCCCGTGCGTGAGCGGCGACAGCGCGGCGTCCCTGAGCGCGAGCAGCGCGCCCACCCCCACCGGTCCACCCACCTTGTGTCCGCTCACCGCCGCGGTCGCCAGGCCGCTGGCCGCGAAGTCGAAGGGCACGTGCCCGATCCCCTGGACGGCGTCGGAATGCACCGGGATGCCCTGTGCGGCCGCGAGCGCGACCGCCTCCGCCACGGGCTGGACGGTCCCCACCTCGTTGTTGACGCCTTGAACTGAGACCAGCGCGGTGAGGTGGACATGGGTGTCCAGTTCCGCCGCGAGCGAGTCAAGCAGCAAGCGGGCATCCGCATCGACCGGCAGTTCCGCGGCCACCGCGCCCTGCTGGGATGCGAGCCACCGCACCGGATCGAGCGCCGCGTGATGCTCCACAGCGGTGGTCACGATGCGGGTGCGGGCAGGGTCCTTGGCACGCCGGGCCCAAAACGCTCCCTTGATGGCCAGATTGTTCGCCTCCGTGCCGCCCGACGTGAGAATCACCTCGGTCGGGTGCGCCCCCAGCGCCGCGCCAATCCGCTCGCGAGCGTCCTCGAGGAGCGATCGCGCCGAGCGGCCCGACGCGTGCAGGCTGGACGCATTTCCCACCCGATGCGAGGCCTCGAGCCACGCTTCACGTGCGACGGGTCGCATCGGCGTCGTCGCGGCGTGATCGAGGTAGTGGCGCACGCGACCATGGTAGGCGGCGGTCACCACCGGTAGCGTGACAACTCAGCCCCACGAAAGGAACCCCATGGCCACCTGGTTCATCACCGGCTGCTCCACCGGCATCGGCCGCGCCGCCGCGGAGGCTGTCGCGAGCGCAGGGCATACCGTCGTGGCAACGGCGCGCCGTCCCCAGACGCTCGAAGGCCTCGTGGCCGCTCACCCCGACAGCGTCGTGGCACTTCCGCTTGACGTGACGGACGACGCCTCCGTCGCGTCGGCGGTCGAGGCCGCCTTGGAACGCGTGGGACACATCGATGTGCTGGTCAACAATGCGGGCGTCGGCTACTTCTCGACCATCGAGGAGTCCGACGCCGACGACGTGCGGACCATGATGGAGGCCAACTTCTGGGGCGCGGCGCGCGTGACCACCGCCCTCCTGCCCCACTTGCGCAAGCGCCGCGCGGGCCACATCCTCACGGTGTCCTCGATCGCTGGCGTGCGCGGCTCGGCTGGCCTCGGCTATTACTGCGCCACCAAGTTTGCGGTGTCTGGCTTCATGGAGGCGCTCGCCGCCGAGGTGGGGCACCTGGGAATCAAGGTCACCCTGATCGAGCCAGGGCCGGTGCGCTCCCTGTGGATCCCGTCAGGCGAGAAGAAGCAAGCCGTGATGGCGGACTACGCGGAGGTGATGGTGCCGTTCTGGGACCGCATCAACAATCTCCCTGGAAACCAGCCGGGATCGCCCGAGGCCCTCGCCGACGCCATGCTTGCCCTGGTCGAAGCGCCTGAGCCGCCCCTGCACTTCATCGCTGGCGCCCACGCCCTCGCTGGCACGCGCACCAAGATCGAGCGGCTCGCGGCCGAGGTGGACGCGTGGGAGGACCTCACGCGTTCCGTCGACCGCCCAGAGTAGGCGGCGGCCGGGGCCCACAGCCCTGCCCGCGCCCGCCTCGACTCCGCCCGCCGAACAGTGCGAACCGAAACCAGCCGCGACACGCCGACGCAGGGGTAGCCGCGTCGGCGTGTCGCGAGGCCAAACGGTCAGAACTGTTCAGGCCGGTCCGGGCGGGGCCGGGTTCGGACGGGATCCGCAGTTGCTAGCCGATGACCTCGCACTGTTGGCCGTTCAGCATGAAGGGGCCCACGGGCTCTGCGCTGCCGCGGTGAGTGCCGAGGTAGCCGAATGAACGCGCGGAGCCAGGCCAGATGGTGGAGTTGTAGAACGCGTTGCTCACTGACACGTCGTTGCCCGTCTGCGTGATGTTCCCATTCCACCCGAGCCAGATCCTGGCGCCAGGGCTCATGTCGTAGTCAAGAGTCCACCCGTTGATCCGCTCGTCGGTGAGGTTGCGCACCAGCATGGTGGTCACGAAGCCCCCGCCCCACCACGAGTGGGTCCACGACTGCACGGAGCATGTGGGCGCCGCCGGTTCCACCTCGACGGGCACCTCGAGCGCGCGGTACACGCGCTCGCCGTTCGGGCCGACCGCCTCGACGTACATGACGTACACGCGCTCGTCTGCGCCGTACTCCTCGGCGCGGAATCGAGCCGTGTCGCCGTCCACGATGGTCGCGTCGCCAGGCAGGTCGCCTGCGGCCATGCCGTCGTCCGCTTGGGTTGAGAAGGCGTTGATGATCTCGACCGTCCACGGGGCGCTGTCGGGGCCCGCGGCAGTCACGTCGACGTCCACGAGCGAGTGCTCCGGCCCGGTGACGACGTCTGGTGTGACCGCGAACGTCACCCCCGAGTCGAGGTCCAGTCCCAGCAGGATCGGGTCGTGGTCAGACGTCCGGTACATGTCGGGCGCGTACAGCAACGCGATCTGTGCGGGGCTCTGGTAGTTGGTGTTGTAGTCCAGCACCGGCACCTCGTCGGCGTTGATGTGGAACTCCGTCACCCCGGTGACCTGCGGCTGCAGACTCGGCGACGCGAGTGCGTAGTCGAGGTAGCCCCACTGGCCGTCGAACACGTACGAGTAGTTGCCCAGACTCAGATCCGCATAGCCAGCGTCAATGAAGGTCTGAATCGGGTCCTCCTTGGCATAGGCGTTCAGGTCTCCCATGACGACGACGTCGGGGTCGCCGTTGCCTGCCTGGCCAGCGTCGATCCAGTCGACGAGCGCCTCGGCGGCCGCGGTGCGCGTCGCGTTCCAGCAGGCAGCGCCATCACCGGCGTTGTCGTCTGCCGATCCGTCGCCAGGGCACGAGCCCTTGGACTTGAGGTGGTTGACCACGAGCGTGACGTGCTCAGAGCCGTTCATCTGCACAAAGGTCTGTGCGAGCGACGGCCGGTTGCGGGTGTCGTCAAAGCGCGGGTCCACGGAGGAGTCCATCACCGTGAAGTCCCCGGAAGGCCGCACGAGGTCCCCGCGGAAGATGAGGCCCACACGGATCACGTCGGTGCCGAGCACTCCCGTGTCGATCGATTCCCAGCCAGTGATCCCCTGTGCCGCGTTGAGGCCAGCCGCGAGGTCAGCTGCGGGGTCCACGCCTGGAGTGTTCTCCATCTCCATGAGCGCGATCACGTCGGCGTCGAGCGCCTGCAAAGCCTCCAGCAGCTTGGTGCGCTGGCGTTCAAACTCCTCGGTGGTCTCCGCGCCGCGGCAGTCATCCTCGTAGCCCACGGGTCCGCACTGGTTGCCGGAGGAGTCGAGCGTGAGGAAGTAGTTGAGGACGTTGAAACTCGCCACCTTGAGGCTGCCGCCCACGTCTTCCGGCTCGGTGGGACGCGGGTTCGCCGCAGCGAACACGGGAACGACGCCTCCTGGCACCAGCCCGGTGTCGCTCAGGTCGCCCACCGGCCGCACGCGGTACGCGTTGGGCGAGCTGGAGTAGCCGCCCCACGTGTACGTCATGACGCCCACCAGGTCGGTGACGGTGTCCCCGCCACGCAACGGGTTGCTCGCCGTCAGGGGGTTCCCGCCGCCACCAAAGATCGGGTCGGCGTTCTGCGCGTTGGTCGCGTCGTCGATCGTGATGCGGTTGAGGTCATTCGCCGCTTGGATCGCCTGGGCCGGGGCGCCTGGTGCGGCCACGGCGGTGGGCTGCTGGAGCCTCGCGCCCGAACTCAGCACCACCTCACCAGAGCGTCCCTGCTGGTAGTACTCGGTGACGTACAAGTCTTGCGGGAAGGTCACGAGCATCCCCTCAAACGCCTCGGCGGCATCGGCCGACGCGAAGGGAAGGGTCACGGTCGCTGGCGTCACCGTGGCGCCTGTGTCGACTACCGCAAGCGCAGTCACGGAGCTGATCTGCGTCTGTCCCTGATACTCGCCCACCGTTCCGGTGAGTTCCACGACGTCGCCCAGGTCAACGTCGTCGTTGTTGTAGTTGAAGACGAAGATGCCCTCCGACGTGGCGGGGTCGGCGTCAACAGTGGCGTCCGACTGCTGCAGGTAGAAGCCGCGCAGGGCAGGGCTGGGGCCCTCGTAGTCGCCGACGACGATGCCCTCGACGGTCACCAACTCGCCCACCATCGGCGACGAGGCGCCAGCGCCCTGGACGTCGTGGATGGCCGCCACCGTGGGCGTCTCGCCATCTCCGCCGTCTCCGCCGTCGCCTGTGCACGTGGCGGTGTGAGAGCCGAGACCGTCGAACGTGTCGGAAGCGAAGGCCTCCCACTCAACGGAGGCGTCGAAGGCGTTCGTCTCGTCGGTATCTCCCGTGCAGATGCCTGGCAGTCGGCGCAAGGTGTCGTTCGCGCCGCCTCCAACCCACTCGGAGCCGGGGTCAACGCCCACCTGGCCGAAGGCGTCAACGGTGACGCCGTCCTTGCTCAAGACGAGTGCATCGTCTCCGTTGAAGAGGCCAGCGCCGGTGGTGAGGTCTGCCTGCGCGAGGATCGCGGGATCGGCGCTCGAGTGCGCCACCACGTACACGTCGCCGGCTGCGAGCGTGCCCGTCAGGTCCAACGTGAGGCTCGCCGAGGTGTTGCCATTCGAGTATTGCGTCAGCACGTACGGTGCGAGGTCAACGTCGGCGCCTGTGCCGTTGTAGACCTCAATCGCCTTGTTGTAGGAGCTTCCCTCGATGTACTCAGAGAGGAACAGTTCCGTGGCCGGTTCGGCGGTGGCGGGAAGCGCCACCATCACACTTCCGATGAGCGACAGCAATCCGATGGGGGCGGCAAGTGTCGAGCGCACAACGACTCCTTATGTCCGTTTTGTACTTCCGTACTCACGGTAGGCCCTGAGGCCCAAGAGTGCGCGGCGAGCGGATGAACGTTGGGTGAAAACCGCTGGACAACAGTGCGGCGGGCCACCGCGCGACACAAGTCACAGGCTCCGCATGGCTGGACCTGCAGCACCGGGGACAACACAACCCAGCCCACGTCACACTGTGACTTCGGTGGCCGCGGGCGAGCTGCGGGTGCGCTGCGGGTGCGCTACGGGCGAGCTGCGGGTGCGCTACGGGCGAGCTGCGGGGTTGCCGCGCCGACCTGGTCGCGGCCCTCGTGCCAGGAAAGGCGATCAGCCCTGGCGGTGCGCCTTGATCGCGGCGATCGCCTGCGGTATCACGTCGTTCAGGTCCCCCACCACGCCGAAGTCGGCGATCTCGAAGATGGGGGCGTCAGGGTCGATGTTCACGGCAACGATGGTGCCGGAGGCCTGCATGCCGCCCCTATGGTGCACCGCGCCGGAGATGCCGCACGCCACGTACAGGGCTGGCGTCACGGTCACGCCGGTCTGGCCCACCATGTGTTCGTGGCTGATCCAGCCTTCGTCTGTCGCGTCGCGCGAGGCACCAACTGCCCCGCCCAGCACGTCGGCGAGTTCGCGCACGAGCGTGTAGTCGCCGCCAGTGCCGCGCCCTCCAGAGACCACGACGGGCGCCTCTGACAGCGGCACGCCATCCTCGCGTTCGACGGGAGTCACCGAGACCATCGACTCGCGCACCTCAGGCAACAGCGGAATCACTGACACGACCTCGGGTGCTGCTGGCGTCTCGGCTGGCAGGGCTTGAGTGGTGTTGGGGCGCAGGGTGACGACGGCCTTGTCGGCATTGACGCGAGTGCGGACGTCCCAGGTCGCGGCGAACACGGTCTGCGTGGTTTCCACCCGGCCATTGACCATCTGCGCACCCGCGGCGTCAACCACCACGCCGGCGCCCGTCGCGAGCGCCAGTCGAGTGGCGATCTCCTTGTTGGCGAACGTCGAGACCATGAGCACCACTGAAGCGTCGGCGGTGGCCGAGCCCACAGCGGCGGCCGCAGTCACTGCATGACGTGCACCGTCGCCCACCTCCACGACGCGTACTTCTGCGGCGCCATACGCGCCCAGTCGCTCGATCTGGTCTGCGGGGGGTTGATCGCCCATCCACACCGCCACCGGGGCGCCAAGGCTGCGCGCGAGGGTGAGCGTCTCGAGCGTGGGTTGCGCGATCTCGTTGCCGCGGTGCTCCACGAGCACTGCCACCATGACGTCGGTCATGCCAGCCCCCTTTCCACGAGGAAGGCGGCCAACTGAGTGCCGCCATCCCCCTTGTCCGTCACTGTGACGCGGTTCTGGCGGGGCGGCCTCGGCGAGGCGTCGATCACGGTGGTGCGGGAGGCCATCGCCCCCACTTGGACGGGGTCCACGCCGATGTCGGAAAGCGACCACGTGGTGACCGGCTTGCTTCTGGCGGCCATGATGAGTTTGAAATTGGGGTAGCGAGGCTTGTTCGCTTCGTCGGTCACCGACACGAGCGCCGGCAGCGGGGCCGTCACGGTCTCGTGCGCATCTGCCATGTGCCGCTCGATCGTCGCGGTCCCGTCCGCCACGGTCAGGGACGACGCGAGGGTCAGTTGGGCGATGTCGAGCTCGGCCGCGAGCGCGGTCGGCAGCATCGAGGTGAGTCCGTCGAGCGCGGCCATGCCGGTGATGACAAGGTCGACAGGGCCGTCCTTCTCAATCTGGTGCACGGCAGCGGCCAGCACGCGGGCAGTCCCGAACACGTCGGAGCCCGCGATGGACTCGTCGCTCACGTGCACCGCATGGTCGACGCCCAACTGCAGCGCCTTGCGCACGGCGGCCACGGCGTCGGCGCCGCCCACCGTGACGGCGTAGACCTCGCCCTCGCCCTCTGGGAGGGACTCCCTCAGTTGCAGTGCCGCCTCGACCGCGTTCTCGTCCAGCTCGTTCATGGTGCCGTCTTCCGCTGTGCGGGTGACGGTGCCGTCGGTGAACGAGCGTTGCGATTGCAGGTCGGGGACAAACTTCACAGTGACCACGATGCGCATGGGCCAAGACTAACGGGCTCGCGCCTGCGCCTCGCCCGTCGGCCCGCTACTGCACAATGGGTCCATGGCACTTGTCCCCTCGGCGAATACGTCTCCCGTCCCCCCTTCGCCCGACCGATTCCGACTGGGAGTTCACCTGGTCGAAGGTGGGGTCTCAGTCGCGGTGACGGCTGCCCACGCGTCGGCCGTGGAGTTGTGCCTCTTCACCGACGACGTCGAGACGCGGTTCTCGCTCAACGGTCCCGACCACGGCGTGTGGCATGGGTTCGTCGCCGGGATCGAGGCTGGCCAACGGTATGGCTTCAGGGCATCGGGCCCGTGGGCACCCAAGCGCGGGCACCGGTACAACCCCGCGAAGTTGCTGATCGACCCCTATGGGCGCGGGCTCGATGGCCACGTGGCACCCATGACCGCTCCGGGGGCCAGCGCGTTGAGGTCGAATCGCGACGGGACGGACACTGCGCCGTTCACTCCGCGCTCCGTGGTGGTCGGGGATCCGCAGTCCCCCTTCCAGCACCCCAAGCCACGCACGCCGTGGCGAGACACCGTGGTGTACGAGGCGCACGTCAAGGGCTTCACCAAGACGATGCCAGGGATCCCCGAGGAGTTGCGAGGCACGTACGCGGGCCTGGCACACCCCGCCAGCATCGCGCACCTCACCGAACTGGGCGTCACCTCGGTGGAACTGCTGCCGGTACAGGCCTTCGCGTCGGAGCCTCACCTGGAAGGCCTCGGCCTGTCCAACTACTGGGGCTACTCCACGATGAACTTCTTCACGCCGCACGCGCCGTATGCGACCGAGAAGGCCCGCGCCGCTGGTCCCGACGCCGTGCGGGACGAGTTCCGCGGGATGGTTGACCTGCTGCACGCTGCCGGCATCGAGGTCATCCTCGACGTGGTCTACAACCACACCATGGAGGGCGGTTGGGGCGACCGCGTAGTGAGCTGGCGCGGCCTCGACAACTTCGCGTACTACCGCCACAGCCCCATGAACCCCCAGCACTACGACGACGTCACTGGCACCGGCAACTCTCTCGACTTCTCGCGGCCAGCGGTCATCAGGATGACCCTCGACTCGCTGCGCTACTGGACGGAGGTCATGGGCGTTGACGGGTTCCGCTTTGACCTGGCGGTCACGCTGGGCCGCACCATGAACGGATTCTCCACCGACCACCCGTTCCTCGTGGCGCTGACGACGGACCCCTCGCTCGGCGCTGCCAAACTCATCGCCGAGCCTTGGGACATCGGGCTTGGCGGCTGGCAAGTGGGCAACTTCCCCATGCCGATGACGGAGTGGAACGACCGCTTCCGCGACTATGTCCGCTCGTATTGGCTGACGTTCGGCGCAGGCAAGGTGGGCACCAGGGATCACGCCACCGCCCCCGAACTTGCCACCCGACTCGCTGGATCCGCCGACCTGTTCAGCCACACCGACCCGCACGGGATGCGCGGCCCCATGGCGTCGGTCAACTTTGTCACGGCACACGACGGCTTCACTGCCTACGACCTCACGGCGTACAACGACAAGCACAACGAGGCCAACGGCGAACACAACAGGGATGGCACCGACGACAACCGGTCGTACAACCACGGCGCGGAGGGCGAGACGGACGACGCTGAGGTGCTGGCGGCTCGCAGGCGTTCCCTGCGCAACCTCCTTGGCACGCTGCTGCTGTCGGCAGGGACGCCGATGCTCGTGGCGGGCGACGAGATGGGACGCACCCAAGGCGGCAACAACAACGCGTATTGCCAAGACAACGAGATCTCGTGGCTCGACTGGGACCTGAAGCCGTGGCAACACGAGTTGCAGGACACTGTCGCCCACCTGATCGCGCTACGCAAGAAGCACCTGGTGTTGCGCCCCGAACGGTTCTACGACGGAGTCGACGAGGATCCCCGCGATCAGAACCTGCGGGCGGATTCCGCGTGGTTCACCATCAGTGGAGAACACGAGGACGAGGACTGGTGGGAAGACCCGTCCACCCGCGTGGTGCAGTTCATGCGGTCGCTGTCCAACCCCGAAGAGGCGGACTCCCTCTTGGTGATCAACGGCTCGCGCGATAGCGCCTTCGTCACGATTCCGGACGACGACGGCGCGCTGTGGAACCTGGCGTGGGACTCCGCCTGGGAGAGCCCAGCGGAGCACACAGAGGACCTCGTGGCCCCTGGCTCCACCACCGAGATGCGCGCCATGTCGATGCGCCTGTACGTCAGCGCGGTTTAGGACGCGATTGCCCGCTCGCAGCACCCCTGCTGGCACGCGGCAGCTACCTCAAACCGTTGGTGTATTCTGAAAGTTGAACGTTAACATTGGTGCGTTTCGACCGGATGCAAGGGGGCCACACCGCGATGCTGAAGCCAGTTGTGCCGGCGAGGACGCTTGCGGAGTGGAGTCTCGCCACACGTCACGGCACACCATGACGATTCCCCCTGGCCTCGTCGAGGGTTTCACGACGCTGTACGGCACTCCCCCGACCGGCGTCTGGTCCGCTCCCGGCCGCGCCAACCTCATCGGCGAACACACGGACTACAACAACGGCCTCGTTCTCCCCTTCGCCATTGACGACAGAACGTGGTGCGCCGCTCGCGTCAATGGCACAGGCGTGGTGAGCGTCGCCAGCACGGCTCAGCCGACGCGGCACGCGGTCGCGATCGCCGACCTCGACCAAGCGCGCTTCGAAGGCTGGTCTGGCTACGCCTTGGGCGTCGCGTGGGCGCTGCACGCTTCCGGTCACGACCTGTCCCGCGCCCCCGGCGTCGACATCCTCATAGACTCCACCGTCCCCCTCGGCGCTGGCCTGTCATCGTCTGCCGCACTCGAGTCGGCCGTCGCCGTGACCCTCAACGACCTGTGGGAACTCGGTCTCGACCGGATGGCTCTCGCCAAGGCTGGGCAGCTGGCGGAGAACGGCGCGATCGGCGCCCCCACCGGGATCATGGACCAGGTCGCGTCGCTCTTCGGACAGGCCGACCACGCCGTGTTGCTCGACTGCGCCTCGTTGAGCACAAGGGCGGTGCCTCTGAGCCTGGAGCGCAGCGGTCTCGCGTTGCTGGTGATCGACTCCACGGTGAAGCATGCTCACGCGGACGGCGGCTATGCCTCGCGACGCGAGGCCTGCGAGAAGGGTGCGCGAGCGATGGGCGTGCCCTTTCTGCGGGACCTCACAGTCGCAGACCTCGCCAAGGCCGAGGCGATTCTCGACGACGAGACCTTCAGGCGGGTGCGCCACGTCGTGACGGAGAATGCGCGGGTGCTCGACACGGTCGAGACACTGGCCAGTTCTGGCCCAGAGGCCATCGGTGAGCTGTTGCTCGCTTCCCACGCCTCGATGCGGGACGACTTCGAGATCTCCGTCCCCGAGATCGACCTCGCGGTCGAGACTGCCATGGAGGCGGGCGCGGTGGGCGCGCGGCTCACCGGAGGCGGATTTGGCGGTTCGGCCGTGGCGCTCCTGCCTGCCACCCAAGTGCACAACCTGACAGAGTTGGTACATGCCGCAGCCAGCGATCGCGGGTTCGCCACACCCGCAGTGCTCATCGTGACCCCCTCTGAAGGAGCACGTCGTGATCAGTAGCCTTCGCGCCGAGCCCCCTGGAATGCAGTCGTGACCGCGTGGCTCGTCACCGGCGGCGCCGGATACATTGGCGCTCACGTGGTGTCAGCCCTTCTCGAGGCGGGCTTCGAGGCCGTGGCTTACGACAACCTGTCGACCGGCCGCACAGAGTTTGTGCCGGAAGGCGCCGCGTGGGTCGAGGGCGACATCCTTGACGCCGAGGCGCTGACATCGGCTCTTTCTGCGCACGGTTGCTCAGGAGTGATTCACTGCGCTGGCTACAAGTACGCGGGCGAGTCGGTCAAGTACCCCACCCACACCTACCTTCAAAACGTCTCCGGCACCGCCACTTTGCTCGATGCGATGGCGGCGGCCCGCGTCGGCGGCCTCGTCTTCTCGTCGTCGGCCGGGGTGTACGGAACGCCGGAGACCGAGGTCGTCACCGAAGACACTCCGTGCCGCCCTGAAAGCCCCTACGGCGAGAGCAAGCTCGTGGCCGAGTGGCTCATCCGCGACCAGGTGACAGCGACGGCCTCCTCCGACGCGCCCCTCGCGGCCACGAGCCTTCGCTACTTCAACGTCGTCGGCTCGGGACGGCCCGATATCTACGATGTCTCCCCTCACAACCTGTTTCCCAAGGTGTTCGCCACGCTCCTGCGCGGCGAGCCCGCTCGAATCAACGGAGACGACTACGCCACGCCAGACGGCACGTGCGTGCGGGACTATGTCCATGTGGCTGACCTTGCAGAAGCCCACGTGGAGGCGGCGCGCGCGTTGGACGAGGGGCGCGCCGTGGAGCCGGTCTACAACCTTGGTTCGGGGGCAGGAACCTCCGTCCGCGAGATCGTGGACGCCATGCGCGATGTCACGGGAATCACCACTGAACCCTTGATCGGTCCGCGCCGCGCTGGCGACCCGGCACGCATCGTCGCGGCAGGAGACTTGGCCGCCCGCGACCTCGCGTGGCAGACGCGGTTCACGATCGAGCAGATGGTGCGCACCGCGTGGGAGGCGCTCCCGCGGGAGTGACCTCGCGCCAGGCGTGCGCCCTGCGGCATGCACGCCAGCGTGGCAACCGCCCGCCTTGGACGCCGACACTTTCCCGAGTAGGTTCGTGACATGGAGCGAAGCCAGGAGTTGTCCGTCGGCAGGATCCCCATCGTCAATGTCCAGCCGTCCCTTGAAGAAGGACGTTGGCCAGCTCGCGCCGTCGTAGCAGAGGCCGTCCCCGTGACGGCGACAATCTTTCGCGAGGGCCACGACGCCGAGGGTGCAACCTTGGTCGTGACCGACCCAAGCGGCAAGCAGCACACCATGCCGATGCCTCAAGACGACTGGGGAAACTCGCTGTACAAGGCGGTCTTCATTCCCACTCACGAGGGCATGCACTCGTTCCGAGTGGAGGCATGGTCGGACCCTGTCGGCTCGTGGGTACACGCCGCCGAAGTGAAGATTCACGCGGGCGTTGACGTTCAACTCATGCTCGCCGAAGGCGTAGACGTCCTCACGCGCGCCAGGGACACCGTGCGCAGAGGCGCCGCGTCCAAGCAACACCTCACCGACGCGATCGCCGCGCTCACGGATGGGAAACTCGCCCCAGAGGCGCGTCTTGAAGCGGCGCTGTCCGACCAGGTGAGGCAGACGCTCGCGAAGGCGCCGCTGAGGGAGTGGGTGACCACGTCGGCGGAGTACCCGCTGCTCGTGCAACGCGAGAAGGCCCTGGTGTCGGCTTGGTACGAGATCTTCCCTCGGTCGGAAGGCGCCAAGCAAGACAAGAAGACGGGCGAGTGGACCTCCGGCACCTTTGCCACCGCGGCCAAGCGCTTGCCTGCGATCGCCGACATGGGATTCGACGTCGTCTACCTCACGCCGATTCATCCCATCGGCTCCACCCACCGCAAGGGCCGCAACAACGCGCTCGAGGCGGCGTCTGGCGACCCAGGCAGCCCCTATGCGATCGGATCGGAGGACGGCGGGCACGACGCTCTTCACCCCGACCTGGGGACGATGCGGTCATTCAAGAACTTCGTGACGCACGCCAGGGACCTAGGGCTGGAGGTCGCTCTCGACGTGGCGCTCAACGCCTCGCCCAACCACCCCTGGCTTGACGAGCACCCGGAGTGGTTCACGACTCGGGCAGACGGCACCATCGCCTATGCGGAGAACCCTCCCAAGAAGTACCAAGACATCTACCCTTTCAACTTCGACAATGACCCAGAAGGGGTCTACCACGCCTGGCGAGGCGTGTTCAAGACCTGGATCGACGCGGGCGTCACGCTGTTTCGCATCGACAACCCTCACACGAAGCCGCTGACGTTCTGGGAGCGCCTGCTCAAGGACATCGCGCAGGAGCGTCCAGACGTCATCTTCCTGGCAGAGGCGTTCACGCGCCCGGCCATGATGCACACCCTCGCCAAGATCGGGTTCCACCAGAGTTACACCTACTTCACGTGGCGCCAGACTGCAGAGGAGATGGGTGAGTACCTCGAGGAACTTGCTGGCGAATCGTCGTTCTACATGCGTCCCAACTTCTGGCCGACCACCCACGACATCCTCACCCCCGATATGCAGCGCGGAGGGCCTCCGTACTGGAAGATGCGCGCGGCACTCGCGGCCACGGGTGCGCCGTCCTACGGCATCTACACGGGTTACGAGTTTGTCGAGTCGGTGGCCAGGCCTGGCGTCGAGGAGCAAATCGATAACGAGAAGTACGAGTACAAGCCGCGCGACTGGTCGAAGGCGGATGAGCATGGAATGCAGACGCTGCTCACCACGCTCAACTCATTGAGGTCGGATCACGTGGCGTTGCGCAGACTGCGCGGACTCACCGTCCACCGCACCACCAACCCCAACATCTTGTGCTTCACCCGGCACGTGCCTGCGAACGAGTCGCCCAAGGGGCGAGCAGACACCGTCGTGGTGGTGGCGTCGTTCGATCCGCATGCAATCAACGATGCGATCGTCACTCTCGACATGAGTGCGATCAGCAAAGAAGACGACGATCCGATTCACGTCCTGGACGCGATCACCGGAGCCACCTACACCTGGGGCCGTGAGTTCTTTGTGCGCCTCGATCCCTCGCAGACCCTGGTGCACGTGGCCACGGTGCGGCCGTGAGCACGCTGGAGGAAAACTGTGACACGTGACATTGACCCGACGGCGTTGGCTGACATCCTCGCTGGCACCCACCACGAGCCGCACGCGGTTCTCGGACCACACGTCCAAGACGGCGGCGTCGTAGTAAGGGTATTGCGCCCTTTCGCCCGATCGATCATCATCGAGACGCTCGACGGCACCTTTCCCGCATCCCACGTTGAGGATGCTCTGTGGGAGGCGCAACTGCCCGGGGACGAGGTACCCGACTACCGAGTCAAGGTGACATACGACGGCGAGGAAACCGCCTCCGACGACCCGTACCGCTTTCTCCCGACCTTGGGCGAGTTGGACCTGCACTTGATCAGGGAGGGCCGTCACGAACGGCTGTGGGACGTGCTCGGTGCGCACGTCAAGACCTACCCGTCCGTCATGGGCGAGGTGCACGGCACGTCATTCAGCGTGTGGGCGCCCAACGCCAGGGCGGTGCGCGTCGTGGGCGAGTTCAACCACTGGCAAGGAGTGGGCCACTCGATGCGCTCGCTCGGATCCTCCGGCGTGTGGGAGCTCTTCATCCCAGCGGTGACGGACGGTGCGCACTACAAGTTTGAGATCCTGGGCAAGGACGGCCACTGGAAGCAGCAGGCCGACCCCATGGCACGACGCACGGAGGTGCCGCCGCACACCGCCTCAATCGTCACCGCGAGCGACTACGCCTGGAGCGACGAGACGTGGCTGGACAACCGCGCCAAGCACTCCGCGCACAACTCCCCCATGTCCGTCTACGAGGTCCATTTGGGGTCGTGGAAGCAGGGCCTCAGTTACCGCGACCTCGCCGACGAGCTCATCCCCTACGTGCGCGACATGGGCTTCACGCACCTCGAACTGCTGCCCGTCATGGAGCACCCGTTTGGCGGCTCGTGGGGCTATCAGGTGACGTCGTACTACGCCCCCACCTCACGGTTCGGCGAGCCAGACGACTTGCGGTACTTCATCGACCGCGCACACCAAGAGGGCCTCGGCGTGTTGCTCGACTGGGTCCCTGGCCACTTCCCCAAGGATGCGTGGGCATTAGGACGTTTCGATGGCAGCCCGCTGTACGAGCACCCGGACCCGCTGCGTGGTGAGCAGCCAGACTGGGGCACATTCATCTTCGACTTCGGCCGGGCGGAGGTGCGCAACTTCCTCGTGGCGAATGCCCTGTATTGGCTTCAAGAGTTCCATGCCGACGGCCTGCGCGTGGATGCCGTCGCCTCGATGCTGTATCTCGACTATTCGCGCGAAGCCGGTCAGTGGCGACCCAACATTCACGGCGGCAGGGAGAACCTCGACGCCATCGCCTTCCTGCAGGAAACCAACGCCACCGCGTACAAGAACGTGCCTGGAATTGTGATGATTGCGGAGGAGTCCACGGCGTGGCCAGGCGTGACGGCGCCGACGTCTGGGGGCGGGCTTGGCTTTGGCATCAAGTGGAACATGGGGTGGATGAACGACACCCTGCGCTACTTGGCGGAGGCTCCCATCCACCGCTCGTATCACCACCACACCGTCACGTTCTCGCTGATGTACGCGTTCTCGGAGCATTTCATGCTGCCGCTGTCCCACGACGAGGTGGTCCACGGCAAGGGCTCCCTGTACGAACGCATGCCGGGAGACCACTGGCAGAAACTGGCGGGCCTGCGTACCTTGCTCGCCTACCAGTGGTCGCACCCAGGGAAGAAGCTCATCTTCATGGGAGACGAATTCGGCCAGTCGGCGGAGTGGTCCGAGGGCCGCTCGCTCGACTGGTGGCTCACGGAGGACCCTCTCCACGACGGACTGCGGCGCCTCGTGGGCGACCTGAACGCCCTTTACCGCGCTCAGCCAGCCCTCTGGGAGCGAGACGAAGACGCGTCCGCCTTCCGGTGGATCGATGCCGACGACTCGACGCACAACGTCATCTCCTTTGTCCGCTACGCGACGGACGAGACGCCCGTGGTGGTGGCGGTGAACTTCGCCGGCACGCCTCACGAGGACTATCGGCTCGCCTTCCCGCACGCGGGCGCGTGGGACGAGGTCCTCAACACCGACGCAGAGAACTATGGCGGCTCGGGAGTGGGCAACCTGGGGCGTGTCGAAGCCGCGGCGAAACCCCACCAAGGCTACGAAGCCTCGGCCACCGTGAGGCTGCCTCCGCTCGGCGCCGTGTTCTTCACACCTGCGGCCGAATAGGCGCCGCCTAGTACAGGGCGCTCGCGAGCCGCTGGCGCGCGGAACTGACGCGCGGGTCTGTGGGCCCCACCACGTCAAACAATTCGATCAACCGTGCCCTGACGCGTTCCCTGTCAGGCCCCGCACTCGCACGCACTGCATCGATCAGGCGGTCGAACGCGTCGTCGATCATCCCCCCCAACACGTCCAGGTCAGCAACAGCGAGTTGAGCGTCAAGGTCGCTCGGGGCATCGGCCGCCGCCTTGCGCACCTGGGCGGCGTCCGCGGCGCCGCTGCGAGCGATGAGGGACACCTGTGCCTTGCCAGCGCGCGCGTCGGCGTCCTTCGGGTTCTCCTTGAGGGCCTGGTCGTAGGCCGCAACTGCCGCCTCGTAGTCCTCGCGCTCGATCGCATCGAAGGCGGCCTGGTGAAGCGGCGGGAGAGGCTTTTCTTCTGCCTCGCCCTCTTGCTCCGCACCGGGAGCCTCTCCAGAGTCGCGCACGTCCATGCCTGCCTCCTGGGCGACCTGAGCCACTTGGGAGAACACGTCGACCAACTGCCCATCGTCTGGCGTGCCCTGGAAGAGCGGCACCGGTCGACCCGCCAGGAGCGCAAGCATGGCTGGCACCGCCTGGAGTTGGAAGGCCTCAGCCAGCCCTGGCTCGGCGTCCACGTCGACGGTGACAAGGGCCACGGTGTCGCCATAGCGCGCCAAGTGCGCCACGACGCGCTCCCGCAACTCGTCGCATTGCGGCGCCGCCGCAGAGCACAGCAGCACGTAGATGGGCCGCCGAGTCGACTCCTGGAGGTACTCGCCAGCGTTGGCCTCCGTCATGGCCTGCGGCCCGGCGGCCACGCCGCCTTCCTGCCGTCCCTGCTGAGGCTTGGCCGCGAGGGCGGCGAGGTCAACAACACCGCTGAACGGGGGTAGCGAAGTCATAGCGTCCTTTCTCGGGGTGTGCGTTACGGCTTGATGGACACAAGGTGATGCTCGGCCGCCACTACTCCAGGCAACTCCTCCTGGCCGGGCGGGGGTACCGACAGCACCACGAAGTCCCGGTAGTTGTACGTGACCGTGTCCTTCGCTGTGCCTTGCAGCAACGGTGCATCACGTGCGGACAGTTTGAGGGTCGCGTCCTTGACTTTGAATGACGAGGCGATCTCGATCGGCGCGAAGATCAGCGCGCCGCCGTCGGAGGTGGCAAGCGCGAAGGTGGAGGCGAAGTCGGGTTGGACGGTGTCCACGTAGGCTCCGCTGGCCCCCTTTGCCGCCTTGGAGAGCGCTGCCCTGGCCCCGAACAGCTGTTCAGAGTAAGAGTCCGGCGCGAAGGCGGCGGCCAACTCGCTGTCTGCGCCTTGGCGCAGGTACTCAACGTAATCCTCCAGGGCCTTGCGGGGCGAAGGGTCGATGCCCTCCTCGCCGAGCGCGAGAGGCTCCGCACCGTTGATCTGTCCCGGCATGGCTGGCAACACCGCGCCAGGAATCATGTGCGCCCACGCGACCAGCCGATACGGCTGCTCGACTGACTCCTGGACCCAGAGGTAGACCACCGGAGTGAGTTCACCTTCTGGCGGTTCTGACACAGCGGCGAACATCCGCGGCCATGTCTCGGACCGCGACACGTAGATGCCCTGCATCTGTTCAGGCAAGACGGACACGGGTGCCTCCGCGACCTTGCCCGCGACGGTGTACTCGGCTCCTCTGACAAGCGCGGCATCGGCCGCGAAACGCGGTGCGAACAACTCCGGGTCCTTGGCAGCGTCCGCGGCGCTCAGCTCGGCAAACGTGGACTCAATGATGGCGGCGGCCTGAGGCTCCGTCAGCGCCGCCTCCGCCTCGAGCGAGGGGGTGGCGCCTGGCACTGGAGGCGCTGCGGCGCACCCGGCAAGCGCAAGCACGGCAACGGTCACTGCGACAACTGTGCGCCTCATGACTGGCCTCCCTTCTCGTCCTTGTCGTCTTTCTCGTCGCTCTGGTCCTTGTGGTCTTTCTCGTCGTTCTCGTCCAGGTCAACGTCGGGAAGCGTCGAACCCGCCAATCTGCGTTCGCGCCTCGAACCGGGCTTGACGTCTTCGCCCGTCGCGATGCGGGAACGCTTGGTGGTCCATGACTCGACGCGCTCCTGAAGCGGGCGCAGGTCCACGAGCGCTGACAGCACCGCGAGCAACCCGAGCGCGGTGAGGGCTGCGCCGATCCAGGTGAGGGGGCTGATCCATGCGTCATTGACCTGCCGCTCCGCGCTGATCTCAATCGCGCCAAGGTTGCTGCCATCGACGGAGTTCACGACGAAGTACTCTCCGGGCGGCACCGCTGACACCGCGACCGACACGCGGTCAACGCCCGCCCAGTTCTGCCGCCACAGGTCGCCTGATCCGTAGTCGTAGACCTCTTCCGGCGCGTCGGCCCCGGCCTCATCCGGGCTGGGCGAGGGGCTCGCCGAGGGGCTAGGCTCGGCCGACGCTGTTGGCTCGGCGCTCGCTGACGGCGAGGGCGACTCGACGTCGGCGGTGATGCGCGAGGCCGTGCGCGTCGTGAGGATGTCCCACGACTCGTAGCCGGTGATGTAGGTGGCGGAGTGCTCGCCAAGCCACGCGACCGCGTCGACTGGCCGCCCGGCGTGCGCCTCGACGCCACCGTCCGCCGTCACGGCGAGCCGCTGCAATTCGGGAAGCGCCAGCACCTCTGGGGCGAGCACGACCACCGGAGTGTCGAGAGTCGCTTGGGTAACCACGGAATGTTCGGGCCTCATGCCCTGGGCAATGAGCCCAGCGATCATCATCAGCAGCCCAAGGGCCCCCGCAATGATCGCTGTGGTGCGTAACGTCACGTCTTTTCCTCCAGTGTCCGGCGTACAGTCTAGGAGACAACGCACGAGAACCCCCAGGTGTCGCTTTGTCATGCCCAGTGGCCGCGACTAATGTGGTGTGACGCTGGGCCCAGCGATGAGGAGAACCGATGGCCGACGAGACCCTGCCCTTCCCTGTCGCCATGCGCGGCTACGACCGCGATGCAGTGACGGCGCACCTGCAAAGGCTCGAAGAGTCACTTGCGCAGGCGCAAGGAACAGCCGATCAGGCGCGCCAGGAGGCGGAACAAGCCAAGCGCGCTCTCGACGACGCCCAACGCAATCTCAAAGAGACGGACCAGCCCACCTACAAGGGCCTGGGCGCCCGCGTTGAGCACTTGTTGCGTTCGGCGGAAGAGCAGTCGGCCGATGTCATCAATCGGGCCAATACTCACGCTCAAGACACGATCGCCAGGGCAAACGTCGCCGCACAGCAGTTGCGCGCTCGCGCCGACAACGAGGTGTCGGAGATTCTGGCCCAGAGTCGACGCGAGGCTGACGAGGTCAAGGTCGCCGCCGAGAGTGCTGCGCAGTCGACCCACGAGGCCTCTGAACGCCAAGCGACAGAGACGCTCGCCAAGTCTCAGCGAGAGGCGGATCGCATCAGGTCCGTCATCGACACCGAGATCGCCGAGAAGCGCACGGGTGCCGAGCGCGAGGTGCACGCCATGCGTGCCACCGCCGAGCGTGAGATCACGGAACTCAAGGTGTCGAGCCAGCGCGAAGCCACCGAGCTGGTGGACGCGGCACGCGGCGAGGCCGAATCCACCGTGAGCAACGCTCAGGCTGAGGCGCAGCGACTGCGCGACGAGGCGGAGCAGATTCTTGTCGCGGCGCGCGAGGAGGCCGACAGGCTCTCCGTGGAGGCGGCCGACAAGTTGGCTGCGGCCGACGCCGACGCTCAGGCCACCCTGGAGCGCGCCAACGACGAGGCGACGACGCTGCAGCGCGAGGCCGCTTCAATCCGAGCCGAGGCAGACAAGCACGCCGCCTCCGCACTCGCGGCAGGTCGCCGCGAGGCCGCGCAGATCATGTCGTCCGTCCAGGCAGAGGCGGAGAGCCTCAAGGCCGAGGCCTCGCAATACCATGCGACGACCATTGCGGAGGCTGACAAGTACGAGCAGGCTACGCGCGAACAGGCCGACCGCTACTTCGCCGCGAAGGTGGGCGAGGCCGACCAGTACCACGGCTCCAAGTTGGTCGAGGCCGACCAGTACCACGCCACCACCACTGCGGACGCGGACCAGTATGACGCCGACCTGAGGGCGGCTGCGGAGCACTATGACGTGCAGATGCGCCAGCGTGCCGACAACGAGACGGCGGACCTCCGCAAGCGAGCCGACTCCGACACCAAGAAGTTGCGTGCCCAGGTGGCGGCGGAGGTCAAGGCGTTGCGCGACGAGGCCGCAGCCGAGACCGAGGCCCTGTTGAGCGACGCTCGCGGCCAGGCCAAGAGCATGATCGACTCGGCCGCCAATGAGGCCCAGCAATTGCGCTCGGAGGCCCACGCGGACGCGGAGTCAGCCAAAGAGGAGGCCCGCCGGACTCGGGAGGACCTGCAGATCGAGGTCGCTCAGCGCCGCGAGGCGGCAGAGGCGGCCCTCGCGGAACGCCACAACGCCGCGCAGGCCGAGTCGGAGGAGATGGTGGCGGACGCCAGGACCAGGGCGGACGAGGCCGAGGCGAGGCTCGCTGACGCTCTCGAGCGCGCGGAGCAGGCCCGCCGAGACGCGGAGGAGCACGCTCGCACCCTGTTGAGCAATGCACGCCACAACGCCGACGACATCGTCTCCCAGTCGCGAGAGCACGCCGAGACGATCATCTCCGAGGCCGTCACCGATGCCGAGAGGGAGCGCTCGATGGCCTCGAAGGAGGTGGAGGAACTCAACCTGCAGCGCGAGTCGATTACCAACTACCTCGATGACTTGCGGTCCTTGCTGTCATCTGACCCCGTGAATAACCTCGCGGCAGCCGCGAAGCTGGTGGACGAGCACGCCGCCGAGAATGCGGCGGATTCTTCTGAAGACAACTCCACCCAAGAGAACTGACGTGGCCGCCGATCGCGGGCAGGATGCGTTCGCTCAAGCCGCGCGGCTCGATCGGCAACGTCAGGCGGAGAGTGCTCAGGCCGCGGCGAAGGTGCGAGCCTTCGCGGCCAGCGCGAAGGCCGCGGGAATCGAGCCGACGCGGCTGACCGCTCGGCCCTATTCTGGGCGGACGACACTCAAAACCAACGTCACGGGCTGGTACATCAAGCGCGACTGCAGCGTGGGGGTGAGCGTCGACGGCGACTTCTACTTGCTGCACGCCCCTGGCGGCTGGTCGGCGAGATTCAAGGGCGTGCACCTCGAGCCGGCAGACCCTCCCCTAGAGCTTGGTCGCGGGGCGCGTGACGGCGAGTCAATGCCCATCGACAAGGCGCTCGCCATCCGGCTTGAGGCTGGCAATACCTGGCCGTAGTTGCCGCGATGGAGCTGGTGGGACCAAGCCCACTCAGGCCCTGACGACCCCGTCTATCAGGTGCGCGATCACGCCGGGCTCCTCGACGTGCACCAGGTGCCCCGCCCCTTCGACGACAGTCACGTCCACGCCAAGCGCGTGAGCCAGCGCGTCCGCCTCTTCTGCCGTGGTGAGAGAGTCATCGTCCCCCCGCACCACAAAGGCGGGAGCGTCGCACGACGCGAGCACCGCCAGCCGGTCTGGCCTGGCAGCCATGGCCCGCTGACCCCAGGCGATGCCCTCCCCCGTCTGCCGCGCCACGTTCGCCGCAACCGACGCGAGGAGGTCGCCGTCGGCGCGCGCTGCGGCGCCCAGGAGGCTCTCAGCCACCTTCTGGGGCTCGGGCGCCCGCCCGGCGGCGGCGGCCTCGTCAGCGGCCGTCAGGCGCCGCGCATGAGCCTCCTCCGTGTCGGCCCCTGCCCTGGTCCCGATGAGTCCAAGCCCTGCCACGGCGTCGGCGTGGCGTTCGAGAACCGCCATGGCGACATATCCGCCCATCGAACTGCCTACCCAGATGGCATCCCGCGAACCGGTCGTTTCGCGCAAGGCAGCCACGGCCGCGTCGGCGATCAGGGTCAGCGAGGGATCGCTGGAAGACGAGGGCATATCGCCAATGCCGGGCGGATCGAAAGTGATGATGTCACCGTCAAAGCTGTCGAGCGCCGCGAGCAGCGGCTCCCACTGTTCGCGGTCGAGCGGAAAGGCGTTCAGGAGGACCAGAGGGGTTCCGGTGGGCAGCAAGCTCATGGTGTGTCTCCAGCGGTGGCGACCGCGTTGGCGGGAACGGTGGTGGGGAGCGCCTGCGAGCCTGGTAGCACGGCAGCAAGCAGCAGGTCCAAGACGATGCGCACGTACTTCTCCCCCACCCACAGGTGCTTGGCTCCCTCGACAGGGATCACGTGTGCTTGCGTGAGCGGCGCGAAAGCCGGCACGGCGCGGTCTGGGGTAAGGAAATCATCGAACTCAGGCACGAGCACCGTGACCGGCTTCCCCGTTCGCGCCCACGCCTCAAGATGCTCGGGCCGCGCCCTGGCAAGCGGAGGCGACAGCAGTACCGCTCCTTCGACGTCGAGGTCGGCCCCATGCATGAGCGCGAGCTCGGTACCGAAGCTCCAGCCCACGAGCCAGCGACGCGGCAGCCCCCGATCGGCGGCGAACTGGACGGCCGCGCGCACGTCGGCCGCCTCACCCACACCCTCCTCGAACGCGCCCTGCGAGGTTCCGCGCGGCGAGGAAGTACCGCGGGTGTTGAACCTCAGCACCGCCACATCGGCCAGATACGGCAGCCGCCACGCGGCCTTGCGCAGCACGTGAGAGTCCATGAAGCCGCCGTGGGTGGGCAGCGGATGCAGAGTCACGAGCGTGGCGGCGATCTTTCCCGACGCGGGCAAGGCGAGCTCTCCCACCAGCGTGAGCCCATCCTCGGTGACGATTTCGATAGTCTCCCGTTTGGCGGGCAGCACCGTCATGGCGCGGATCTCGACCGAATCAGCCATGTGTCCTCCCAAAGGTCTGCCAGCAGGCCCGGTGCCAGTGCCTGCGATCCTGTCCCGCGGCATCGGCGCCAAAGAGGCCGTCCGCCGCCCACGCGACGATGTGTTCTTGAGTACCGGGAACGTCCTTGCCGCACGCGGGGCACGTGTACGTCTTGTCAGAGGGCCTGGGGATCGCGACCCAGTAGTCCTCTCCGCGAGGCCCTCGCTGACGCTGGGCTCCGAGGCCTCCGCGCACGCGGTCCACGTCCAGTTCGGGGTGGGGCTGTCCATAGGGGCGCTTGGTGGAGCGACGCTTGGACGGCATGGTTCGAGTCTACGGAACGTTTGACGACGGCGGCTCAGGGGGTCAGGCGCCGGCGCCGCACCCGAGGGGGGATGGGCGCAGCGCCGGACAGTCAATAGGACAGCGGGGGCGTATCTACCAGCGACTCTAGTGCGTCGAGTGGGGTGAGTGCGCGGTTGCGAATGGTCTCCTGGTACCAGTATGCGGAGTCCTTCCACGTGCGTGCCTGCGACGCGTAGTCGACCCTCAAGAGACCAAAACGCTTCGAGTAGCCGTAGGCCCACTCGAAGTTGTCCATGAGGCTCCACGCCATGTAGCCACGCACATCCGCGCCCTCTTCACGGGCCATGAGCAGCGCCCCCATGTGATCGTGGAGGTACGTGTAGCGGTCGACGTCGCGGATGCGGCCGTCTTCGCTCACCTCGTCGGGCCACGAGGCGCCGTTCTCGGTCACGATCATGGGTAGGCCCATGTCGCGGTGCATGCGCATCAGGTGCGCGTGGAAACCGCTCGGATCGACGTTCCAGCCCATCGTGGTGCGCTTGCCGATCAACGGCATGAACTCGGCGTCGTCCGCGCCTGGCCAGCAACGGTGGATGGTGGACTTGTGACCGTCCTCGCCAGACAACAGATGTGGCCCGTCGTTGAAGCGGACCATGTGGCTCGAATAGTAGTTGACACCCAACAGGTCCAAGGTGCCCTTGATCGCGTCCAGGTCTCCTTCGTGCACGAAGGACCAGTCGGTGATATCCGACGTGGATTCCAGGAGGATCGACGGGTACTCCCCCGCTGTGTAGGGGTCCATGAAGATGCGGTTGGCGAGCGCGTCGATCTTCTGAGCAACCGCCACGTCGCGCGGGTCGGCGACGTTCCACGGCCTCGGCAGGTGTGAGTTCAACACGATGCTTACCTGAGCGTCGGGGTGAACCTCCTTGATGGCCTTGTAGGCGAGACCGTGGGCGAGGTTGAGATGGTGAGCTGCGGCCAGCGAAGCGGCCGGCTCGCTGCGCCCTGGGGCGTGGGCGCCGGAGGAGTACCCCAGGAACGCGGTGCACCACGGCTCGTTGAAGGTGGTCCAGTAGGTGACGCGGTCCTTGAACTCCTCGACCGTGCGCTTGGCGTACTCGACAAAGCGGTCGACGATCGCGCGGTCCGGCCAGCCACCCGCGTCTTCAAGCGGCTGAGGCAAGTCCCAGTGGTACAGCGTGACGAGGGGCTCGATGCCGTACTTCTCAAGTTCGTCGAGGATGCGGTGATAGAACGCGAACCCCTCTTCGTTGAAGTCGCCGTCGCCCGTGGGGCGGATGCGCGGCCAGGCCATGGAGAACCGGTAGGCCGTGAGGCCGATCTCGGCCATGGCCTTGATGTCCTCCGCGTACTTGTGGAAGTGGTCGCACGCCACATCGCCGCTGTCGCCGCCCAGGGTGCGCCCCTGGGCGTGCGCGAAAGTATCCCAAATGCTCGGGAGTCTGCCGCCCTCGCGGGCGCCTCCCTCGATCTGGTAGGACGCCGTGGATGCGCCAAAGAAGAAGCCGTCTGGAAACTCGGAGGAAGACATGGCGAGCAGTCTACCCGAAACGTTTCGATTCCCGGAAGGTTGGGCGTCGCGCGGGGCCGATGCACGTGTGAGGAGGGGCTAGAACAGCCGCGCGGAGCCGTCATCGACACCGCGCATTTCGTTGTAGTCAAGCACCAAGCAGCGGATGCCCCTGTCTTCCGCTAACACTCGAGCCTGGGGCTTGATCTCCTGCGCAGCGAACACCCCCACCACGGGCGACAGCAGCGGATCGCGGTTGAGCAATTCGAGGTAGCGGGTGAGTTGCTCGACGCCGTCGATGTCACCCCTGCGCTTGATCTCCACGGCGACCGCACGGCCCGTCGCATCGCGAGCAAGGATGTCGACCGGGCCGATGGCTGTGGGGAACTCGCGCCTCACGAGGGTGTGGCCCGATCCCAGCAGACCCACTTGCTCGGCGAGCAGCTCCTGAAGGTGCGCCTCGACGCCATCCTTGACGAGCCCCGGATCGACACCGAGCTCATGCTCGGTGTCCGCAAAGATCGCGAAGAGCTCGATCTCGAGACGGTCGTCCGTCTTGTCGTGCTGCACGATCCAGCGCGCCATCGGCGCCTCCGCGTCCTCGGAAGCCGCCGCCTCGAGCGTCTCGATCCGCAAGGTGCATGGCGGGCTCATCCAGTTGAGCGGCTTGTAGGAGCCGCCGTCAGAATGCAGCAGAACAGAGCCGTCTGCCTTGACCATGATGGCCCGTGTGGCCACGGGCAAGTGAGCGTTGAGCCGACCCGAGTACCGGGCCGCGCAACGCGCAATGACGACGCGCACGGCCCTGCGCGCTAACCCTCGTCGGCGGGTTCGGCCACGATCGTGATCATGTCGTGGTCGAACGAGAGGAACCCCCCGCCGATGTCAACCAGGCGATCCTCACCGCTGTCCTGCACAATCTTCACCACGCCGGGGCCGAGTACCGCCAGGATGGGCTCGTGCCCGGGCAGCAGCCCGATCGACCCCTCCGCGGCGGGGGCAGAGACGAAGGTCGCCTCGCCCTTCCACAGCACGCGGTCGGGTGCGACGATGTCGACGTTGAGCGCCATGACCTAACTGCTCTCCTTCTGGATGCGCGCCCAGTTCTTGTCGAGGTCTTCGAGACCACCGATGTTGAAGAACGCCTGCTCGGAGATGTCGTCGTACTTGCCCTCCGTGATGCCCTTGAACGCCGTGACCGTCTCGTCGAGGGACACGGTGGAGCCCTCCACGCCGGTGAACTGCGTGGCCATGTAGGTGTTCTGCGACAGGAACTGCTGGATCTTGCGGGCCCTCGCCACGATGACCTTGTCCTCTTCCGACAACTCATCGACACCAAGGATCGCGATGATGTCCTGCAGCTCCTTGTTGCGCTGAAGGATCGACTTCACCGAGTTCGCCACGTCGTAGTGTTCCTGTCCTACGTAGCGCGGGTCCAGGATGCGCGACGTCGACGCCAACGGATCCACGGCAGGGTACAGCCCTCGCGAGGCGATCTCGCGGCTGAGTTCCGTGGTCGCGTCGAGGTGCGCAAACGTGGTGGCGGGAGCAGGGTCCGTGTAGTCGTCGGCCGGCACATAGATGGCCTGCAGCGAGGTAATCGAGTGGCCGCGCGTCGAGGTGATGCGCTCCTGCAATTGACCCATCTCGTCGGCCAGGTTGGGCTGATAGCCCACTGCGGAAGGCATGCGGCCCAGCAGGGTCGAGACCTCGGAACCCGCCTGCGTGAAGCGGAAGATGTTGTCGATGAACAGCAGCACGTCCTGCTTCTGGACGTCGCGGAAGTACTCCGCCATCGTCAGCGCGGAGAGGGCGACGCGCAGGCGGGTGCCCGGCGGCTCGTCCATTTGCCCGAACACGAGCGCCGTCTGCTTGATGACGCCAGACTCCGTCATCTCCTCGATGAGGTCGTTGCCCTCTCGGGTACGCTCCCCCACGCCTGCGAACACGGACACGCCGTTGTGGTTGTTGGCAACGCGGTAGATCATCTCTTGGATCAGCACCGTCTTGCCAACTCCGGCGCCGCCGAACAGGCCGATCTTTCCACCCATGACGTACGGAGTGAGCAGGTCGATGACCTTGATTCCAGTCTCGAACATCTGAGTCTTGGACTCGAGCTGGTCGAAGGCCGGGGGGTTGCGGTGGATGGGCCAGCGCTCGGTGATCTCGACCTTCTCGCCCTCCTTGCCGTTCAGCAACTCGCCCGTGACGTTCCACACGTGGCCGGTGGTGACATCGCCCACCGGTACGGAGATCGGTTCGCCGGTGTCGACTACCTTGGCGCCACGGACGAGGCCGTCGGTGGGCTTGAGCGCGATGGCGCGCACCATGTTGTCGCCGAGGTACTGGGCCACCTCCAGTGTCATGTGCAGGATGCCATCACCCTCGCTCTGACCCTGCGCGGACAAGTCGATCTCGGTGGTGAGCGCGTTGTACATGCCCGGCAAGGCGTCGGCCGGGAACTCGATGTCCACAACAGGGCCGATGACGCGCGCGACTCGGCCGATCACGCCACCCTCGGCTGCAGGCGTGTTCTTGGCCGGGGTCTTCTTGGCGGTCGTCTTCTTCGCCGGGGCCTTCGACGCGGTCTTGGCGGTGGGAGTCATGGTTACTCTCTTCCGGTCACGAGGCGGCGAGCGCGTCAGCGCCCGACACAATCTCGCTGATTTCCTGGGTGATCTCGGACTGGCGCGCCGAGTTGGCGAGCCTCGTGTATTGACGAACGATGTCTTCCGCATTCGACACGGCCGTGTTCATAGCGGACTGACGGTTGGCAAGTTCGGACGCCGCCGCCTGGAGCAGGCAGTTGTAGATGCGGGACTCGATGTAGCGCGGGAGCAAGGAATCGAGTACCTCCTCTGCGTTGGGCTCGAACTCGTACAGTGGCTCTGTCTCATCCCCAGCCTCTGCCACTCCCTCGACGATCTCGAGGGGAAGCATCCGCACCACGTGCGGCTCTTGGCTCACCATGGAGGTGAAGTGGGTGTACACCACGTGCAGCTCGGAGACCCCGCCCTCGTCAGCCGGCGCAAGGAAGGCCCTCAACAATTCCTGAGCAATCTCATTGGCCACGGCGTGCGTCGGCCCGTCGGAGTCTCCTGTCCAGCTCCCGGCTAGCTCACGGTGACGGAAGGTGTAGTACGAGACACCGCGCCGCCCGGCCGCGTACTGGACGACCTCTTTGCCTGCGGCCTCAAGGCGTTCGCGAGAGCGCTCCGCGGCTCTCAGGGCGTTTGCTGAGTATGCGCCAGCCATCCCCCTGTCGGACGTGATGACCAGCAAGGCGACGCGCTCGGTGTCGTCTCGCTCGCTCGTAAGCGGATGCTCGACGTCTGAATGGTTTGCGACGGCGGAGATGGCACGCGTGATGGCGCGCGAATAGGGCGCAGCGGCTGTCACCCGGTCGCGTGCCTTTCCAATGCGCGACGCAGCAATCAACTCCATAGCGCGGAAGATCTTCTTCAGCGACTGAGTCGACTTGATGCGCGCCTTGTAAACGCGTTGCTGGCCTGCCACGGGCTACTTCTTCTTCCTTGTGACGATCTGCTCCTGCTCGACCTCTGTCTCGCTACCGCCCTCGATGCTCGCGTCTGTGGTGAGCTCCGCGTTGGCGGACTCCAAGAACGTCTCGACAAAACTGTCGACGGCCGTGTGCAACTCGGCCTCGTCCTCCTCAGACAGCTTGCCCGTGCCAGCGATGTGGTCCATGACCTTGCTGGATTGGCGCAAGTGGTCGATCAGTTCGCGCTCGAAGCGCATCACGTCGCTCAACGCGACCTTGTCGAGCTTGCCCTTGGTGCCTGCCCAAATGGACACCACCTGCTCCTCGATGGGGTACGGCGAGTATTGGGGCTGCTTGAGCAACTCCATGAGGCGCGCGCCACGGGTCAACTGCTGACGCGAGGCCGCATCAAGGTCGGAGGCAAACATGGCGAACGCCTCGAGCGAGCGGTACTGCGCGAGGTCGATCTTGAGCGTTCCAGACACGCCCTTCATGGCCTTGATCTGCGCCGCGCCGCCGACGCGAGACACCGAGATACCCACGTCGATGGCCGGGCGCTGGTTGGCGTTGAAGAGGTCCGACTGCAAGAAGATCTGGCCGTCAGTGATCGAGATGACGTTGGTGGGGATGTAGGCCGAGACGTCGTTCGCCTTGGTCTCGATAATGGGAAGTCCCGTCATCGAGCCCGCGCCCATGTCATCCGACAACTTCGCGCAACGCTCCAGCAGGCGGGAGTGCAGGTAGAAGACGTCGCCAGGGTAGGCCTCGCGGCCCGGCGGGCGGCGCAGCAGGAGCGACACGGCGCGGTACGCCTCCGCCTGCTTCGACAGGTCATCGAAGATGATCAGCACGTGCTTGCCGCCGTACATCCAGTGCTGGCCGATCGCAGACCCGGTGTAGGGGGCCAGGTACTTGAAGCCCGCAGGGTCGGATGCGGGAGACGCGATGATCGTCGTGTACTGCATGGCGCCAGCGTCCTCAAGCGCGCCGCGCACCGCGGCAATCGTCGAGCCCTTCTGCCCGATGGCGACGTAGATGCACCGCACCTGCTTGGCAGGGTCGCCCGAGTCCCAGTTGGCCTTCTGGTTGATGATCGTGTCGATGGCGATCGCGGTCTTGCCCGTCTGCCGGTCGCCGATGATGAGCTGGCGCTGACCGCGACCGATAGGAATCATGGCGTCAATGGCCTTGAGGCCGGTCTGCAACGGCTCGTGGACGGACTTGCGGGCCATCACGCCTGGGGCCTGGAGTTCGAGCGCGCGGCGGCCCTCCGTCTTGAGTTCGCCCAGGCCGTCGATGGCGTTGCCAAGCGGGTCCACCACGCGGCCGAGGTAGCCGTCGCCGACCTCAACGGACAGCACCTCGCCGGTGCGCTGCACGCTTTGACCCTCTTCGATCCCCGTGAACTCCCCCAGCACCACCACGCCGATCGAGCGCACGTCCAGGTTGAGGGCGAGGCCCAGGGTGCCGTCCTCGAAGCGCAACAGCTCGTTGGCCATCACGCCTGGCAGGCCTTCTACCTGTGCAATGCCGTCGGCCGCGAGGGTCACGGTGCCGACCTCTTCTGTCTTCGTGCCCTGAGGCTCAAATGAGTTCACGTGAGCGTCGAGCGCGGCCCTGATCTCGTCGGGGCTGATCGTCAACTCGGCCATGTATTTCTCTCCTGTCGATACCGCTGGGAAGGCGGAAGTCTTGGCGTCAGCTGTTAGCCGACAAGTCGTCGTCGTGCGTCGGCCAGGCGGGCAACGATCGTGCCATCGACCACCTCGGAACCGACCTGGACCTTGATGCCGCCCAACACCTCTGGGTCGACTGCCACGTTCACCTGAATCTCGTGACCGTACGCCTCCTTGAGGAGTCCGGCCAGGCGGGTGCGTTGTGCTGCGCTCAGTTCGACGGCTGCCGTCACGCGAGCCACCAACCGCTCGCGACGCTCGGCCGCTGCCTGCACAAGTTCACGCACAGCACTCAACACGCGGGTCTCGCGCGGCGCGGCAACCTTGCGCTCAAGCAGGGCAAGAGTGGTGGGGACCACCTTGGAGCCCATCACGTCCCTGAGGAGCGCGACACGGTGGGCGGCGTCTGTGGAGCGGTCCCCGAGCGCGGTGAGGAGGCTCCTGTGTGCCATCAGCTCACGCTCGACTCGGAACAGCTCTTCCTCCACCTGGTGAAGGGTGCCCTCCGCCTCTGCATGCGCCAAGAGGGCGAGCGACCCGGCATCCTCGATCGATTGAGTGAGGTCGCCCTCTTCTGACCACCGCGCCCTGACAAGGTCGGCCACCACGGTGCGCACGCGCTCGTCGTAGGACGCGAAGAGCGTGCCCACCAGCGTGGCCTTGTCATCGGCGGCACGCGAGGGATCGGTGAGCGCGCGTCGCAGTGAGCCAGAACCGTCGAGAGTGTCGACAACGGCGAACAGCTCACGCGCGAGCAGTGCGCCGTCCTTGCCCGCGGCAGATGCCACCGGGTCAAAGGCGCGCAGCGCCGTGTCGCGTGCGTTCTGGCTGGTTCCCTTCATTGTCAGCTCTTCTCCGTGACGGAGTTCTCGAGTTCGTCCAGGAAGCCGTCGATGAGGCGTTGCTGACGCGCGTCGTCCGCAAGAGACTCGCCCACAATGCGCGAAGCAAGCTCGGTCGCAAGCGACCCAATGTCGGCGCGCAACGATACGACAGCCTGTTGGCGCTCCGCATCGATCTGCTTGCCAGCAGTCTCGGAAATCCGCTCGGCGTCGAGGGCCGCCTTCTCACGGCCATCGGCGACGATCTGTGCCGCCTCGTGCCTGGCGTCCTCACGAATCCTCGCGGCCTCTGTGCGGGCGTCACGCAGTTGCGCCGTGTACTCCTCGAGGGCCGCTGCGGCATCGGCCTGTGCCTGCTCGGCCTTCGAGATGCCTCCCTGGATCAACTCGGCGCGCTCATCCAGCACCTTCTGAAGCTTGGGCAACAGATAACGCATGAACATCACGGCGATGATCACAAAGATGATGGTCGACCACAGGATGTCGTAGTTGGTCGGGAAGATCGGAACGAACTCCGACCCCGACTCGCCTGGCTCGGCCGCGAAGATGATGAGGCGGTTCATTACGTGAAGAGGTATCCGGTGATCAGGCCGAGGAGCGCGAGCACCTCAACGAACGCGACACCGATGAACATGGTGGTGCGCAGCTGGCCAGAGGCCTCTGGCTGGCGCGCCATGCCCTCGACGGTCTTGCCGATGAGGATGCCGAGGCCGATGCCGGGGCCAAGCGTCGCAATGCCGTAGCCGATGGTGGCGATGTTGCCAGTAACCTCGGCGAGAGTGGTGGTTTCCACTGGTGTTCCTTCCGTTGTCACGAGGCCGATCCGACCCCGCAGGTCTTGGGTGATGGTCTAGTGGGCTTCTTCTAGGGACATATTGAGGTACACGGTGGCGAGCATGACGAACACATACGCCTGGAGCAGTGCCACGAAGATTTCAAACAGCGTAAACGCGAGCGCGGCGGCAAGAGAAACTGCACCTGCTGCTTTGAGAGCGCCTGTCGCCTCCAGCAAGAAGTAGTGGGTGGCGGAAAAGGTCAGTACGAGCATCAGGTGACCGGCGATCATGTTGGCCGCGAGTCGCAGTGCCAGCGTCGCTGGTCGCAAGAAGAAGACCTGCAGTGCCTCGATGGGCGTGAGCAGGAAGTAGATGGGCCACGGAACGCCGGGAGGGAACAGGCTCGATCTGAGGTAGCCACCTAGACCGTGCTTGCGCACCCCTGCCCCGAGGTACATGACGTACACCCATAGCGCCATGATGATGGGCAAGCCGATGAGCGAGGTTCCCGCGATGTTGAGCAGCGGCACCACACCGGTGATGTTGAAGAAGACGATCGCAATGAACAAGGTGGTCAAGAACGGCACGTACTTGCGGGCCCGCTCCGCACCCATCACCTCCTCTGCGATCTGCACCCTCACAAAGTCGAGTGCCATCTCCACAGCGGCCTGACCGCGCCCTGGCACTACCTTGGCGCGAGCAGCCACAAGCCACACGATCCCGATCATCACGACAGCCGCGATGACACGCACCATCGTGATGCGGTTGAACTCGAGAATCGTGCCGCCGAATAGCAGGGCTTCAGGGTTGAGGTCCCCGACAGACGGCGGGTGAAAACCCGTCGAGGTGAAGAGCCACTCGAAGAAGTTCTGCGACGTGCCTTCGGCGGTGCCGTCGTCGACAGCCGTCAGCGCGGTGGCGGCCAGGTTCAGCACTCGCATCTCTCCCTGGGGTGGGCGGCAGGGCGCGCGTTCACGTGGCGCCCGTGACTGTGTGGAACTGGACGCAAGCCTAACCTATGACCGCTCGCCGTTAGAACTCGATCCGGTGTACGAAACTCGAGATCTCCTCACCGCAAACAGGTCTATCGCCAACGTTGCACTGACGCCAATCAGCACGACAATCCCGAAGGTCGAACGGTCGATGCCGTCGACGCGGCTCAGCAGCAATACTCCGACGACGATCACCGACATCTTGGCAAGCCACGCACCGCCGACGATGCTGGCGAAGACCGCGGGGTCGCGCCGATGACCCACGATCATCGCGCCCTGAGTCACCATCCCTGACAAGGCGGCGAGGGCGACCCCCGCGAGGGCGGCCCAGACACCATCAGGTCCGCGCAGGGCCGCCGCCGCCGCTGCGCTCACCACCGCGATGGCGGCGAGCGAGATGCCCGTCGCGGTCAAGGCCCACCGGTACGCCCTGGCCTCCGCGTCGTCGTTCGTGTCACCCGCCACGTTGGGCCTCCCGCTCCGTGTCCTGTTCCTGGTGGCGCCCTTCCGGCGTGATCTTACGCACCGGGGCCGCTGCCGCACCCATCCTGCGCCACGCGCGTCCAAAGAACCGACGCAGCCCAGGTGAGAAGGTAATCGCCGCCGCCGTGACCAGCCCGATTGCGAGCATCAGGGCCGCGTACCGCAAACGCACCACCACCACCGACGCCGCGGAGAAGGAGAAGACAAACGTCCACAGCCACAGCACCGCGACGGCCCACCGATGGGAGTGGCCGAAACGTAGCAGCCGGTGATGCAGGTGGTGGGTGTCCGGCTGGAAGGGAGACTGGCCCTTGCCCAGGCGGCGGAGGAACGCCAGCCCCATGTCGAGCAGCGGGATAGCGACCACCGCGAGCGGCAACAGGATCGGCAGGAATGCTGGGATCTGGGCGCGCTGACTGACCACCTCTGGGTCGATCTGGCCGGTCACGGTGATGGAGGCGGCCGCAAAGGCGAGACCCAGCACCATCGATCCTGAGTCGCCCATGAAGATGCGGGCGGGGTGCACGTTGTGCGGGAGGAACCCCAGGCACGCTCCCACCATGACCGCCGCAAGCAACGTCGCGAGCGAGGAGTAGTCGCCTGGGGACGCGTCCCGAGCGAGGGCGTACGTATAGACCATGAACGCCACGCCCCCAATGGCCACCAGGCCGGCCGCGAGGCCGTCAAGACCGTCCACAAAGTTCACGGCGTTGATGGCGACCACCACGATCACCACGGTCGCGATCAAGGACAGGTAGCTATCGCCGATCGTGCGTCCACCGATCGGCAGCGCGACGAGTTGGACACCTCCCCACGCCATCAGCAATGCGGCGAGGATCTGCCCTGCGAGCTTCGCCATCCAGTCGAGGTCCCAGACATCATCGACGACGCCGACGGCACACACCAGCCCCGCCCCTGCCATCACGGCCCAGGCGCTGTTCGACACCTCGAAGACTCCGGATAGGAACGGGATGGTCGAGGCGAGTAGCAGACCAGCGGCCAGTCCCAAAAAGATCGCGACTCCGCCGAGACGGGCCGTGGGCACCACGTGCACGTCGCGAGCGCGGACGGCCGTGACGGCACCCAGGCGGATCGCCAAGTGGCGCATCGCGGGAGTCGCGACGTACGTGACGAGCGCGGACACCACGAGCAGCGTCAGGTAGACCTTCATTTACGCGCCTGCCTCCTCGTCGAAGGCCTGCACACCGACGATCTCGACGAGTTGGTCCCAACTCACGCCGCCTTCTCGCACCACCCGCAGTGCGGTACCGCTGGCATCCACGATCGTCGACGCCAAGCCCAGCGCGCTGTCTCCTGCATCGAGATAGACGGACACGGCATCGCCCAACTGAACCTTGGCGTCGTCCGCCGTGGTGGCCGCCGGTTGGCCAGTCCGGTTGGCGCTGGTGACGGCGAGCGGCCCGGTCCGCGCGAGTAGCGCGAGAGCAGCGGCGTGGTCAGGGACCCTCAATGCGACGGTGCCGCGGGTCTCCCCCAGGTCCCACGCAAGGCTCGGCTGGGCCGCGACGATGACAGTGAGGGGGCCGGGCCAGCATGCCTCCATGAGCGCACGCGCCGGCGCTGGCACGTCGCGGGCGAGGCCGTCCACCGTGCGTACTGAGGGGATCAGCACGGGGGGCGGCATCTGCCGGTCGCGACCCTTCGCCGCGAGCACCCTGGCCACGGCCTCTGGCTGGAACGCATCGGCGCCCACTCCATAGACCGTGTCGGTCGGTAGCACCACAACTTCGCCACGCGACAACGCATGGACGGCGGCGTCAAGCGACGGACCCCACGTGGCCGGGTCGAAGCAGGGCAGAATCACGCCCCCAGTGTGGCATGACGGGGGCACCGGGCGGACGTGTCAGCGCCGCCGCGCCACGAGCATTCGATCGCGGCCCGTGAGGTCTTGGCGTGTCTCGATGTGGTGGAAGTCTCCGGCGGCGAGGGCGGCGTCGCGCGCCTGCGCGCCCTGCACCTCCGCATGCTCCATGACCAGCAGGCCGCCCGGCCGCAGCAAGCGCGCGGCGGTGGCGATCACCGCGCGGGGAACGTCCAGCCCATCCTCCCCGCCTCCGTACAGCGCCAATGCGGGGTCGTAGTCGCGTACCTCTGGGTCACGCGGGACGGCTCCCGGCGGGATGTAAGGCGGGTTGGAGGCGACGACGTCGACGCTTCCGTTGAGATCTTCGAGCAGCGCTGCATCCGTGACATCGCCTGTCTCCACACGCGGTCCAAGATCTCCGGCGGGGCCGACGCGGCCGACGTTGGCGCGCGTCATCCGGGCCGCGTCCGGCGAGGCGTCTACGGCTACCACGATGGCTCGCCGGACTTCCGCGTGTACAGAGGCCGCGATCGCGCCCGATCCGCAGCACAGGTCCACCACCAGCGGTGTGCCGCCTTCGTCTGCCAGCCGGGCAGCCTCGTCAATGGCGACTTCCGCGACCACCTCTGTCTCCGGCCGGGGCACAAAGACGGTCGGGTCGATCGTGAGCCTCACGTGACGGAACACCGTGTAGCCAAGGATGTGTTGCAGCGGCTCGCGGGCGGCGCGGCGAGACACCACCAGGGCGTAGTCGTCGTCAAAGCTCGCCGGAACGTCGTCCGGCTCAAGGACCGGGTACCGGGGCTCCCCCAACACGTGAGCGGCGAGTTCTCGGGCGTCGTGGTCGGGCGAGGGGACCCCAGCCGCGGCGAGCGTTCGGGCCGCCTCGCGCACCCGCTCGCCGAGCCGCGCCATTACTCCTCGTACGCGTCGAGCCGCGCGGCCTCGTCGGCGTCGATCGCCGACTGGATCACCGGGCCAAGTTCGCCCGCGAGCACGTGATCGAGGTTGTACGACTTGTAGCCGGTGCGGTGATCCGCGATGCGGTTCTCCGGGTAGTTGTAGGTGCGGATGCGCTCGGAACGGTCAACCGTGCGCACTTGCGACTTGCGGATGTCGTGGGCCTCGGCATCGGCTGCCTCCTTTTGGGCGGCCAAGAGGCGGGCGCGCAGAATGCGCAGCGCCGACTCCTTGTTCTGGAGTTGGCTCTTCTCGTTCTGACAGCTCACCACGATGCCCGTGGGAACGTGCGTGAGGCGCACGGCAGAGTCGGTGGTGTTGACGGACTGTCCGCCGGGGCCGGAGGAACGGAACACGTCGACGCGCACGTCGTTCATGTCGATCTCGATCTCGGAGACCTCTTCGACCTCTGGGTAGACGAGCACTCCAGCGGCAGAGGTGTGGATGCGGCCCTGGGACTCGGTGGCTGGCACGCGCTGCACGCGGTGCACCCCACCCTCGTACTTGAGGTGGGCCCACACGCCGTCTTGGGGCTCGGGATTGCCCTTGGACTTGAGGGCGACCGAGATGTCCTTGAAGCCGCCCATGTCCGTCTCTGTCGCCTCGAGCACCTCGGCCTTCCAACCCTTGGCCTCGGCGAACTTGAGATACATCTTCAGCAAGTCGCCAGCGAACAGAGCCGATTCCTCGCCGCCCTCTCCCGACTTGATCTCGAGGATCACGTCGCGGGCGTCGTCAGGATCGCGCGGGATCAGAATGCGGCGCAGGGTCTCCGTCGCCTGTTCGGCAGCGGCCTCGAGGTCGGGAATCTCCGCCGCGAACTCGGGGTCGGTCTCCGCCATGTCCCTCGCGGCGGCGAGGTCGTCTTGCGCGGCCTCCCATGCGTGGTGCGCCGCGACAACGCGGCCCAACTCAGCAAACCGCCGCCCGAGCGTGCGCGCCCTCCCCCCGTCGGCGTGAACCGCGGGGTCGGAGAGCTGATGCTCGATCTCGTCGTACTCGTCAAGCAACGGCTGGACGGCTGCGAATGCTTCTGCCACGTTGTCGCGACGCCCGGTCGCTTAGTCCTTGGCGCCGTAGCGCTTCTGGAACCTTGCCACGCGGCCTCCGGTGTCCATGATCTTCTGCTTGCCCGTGTAGAACGGGTGGCAGGCCGAGCAGACCTCGACGTTGATCTTGCCGGACGTGACGGTGCTGCGGGTCTCAAACACGTTGCCGCAGGTGCACGTGACAGTGGTGGCCACGTACTCGGGGTGAATGTCCTTCTTCATGATCTCCCTTTAGGATGCTGCCGGGTCCGTGTGCATACCTTGCGACGGTGAACCGGCCAGCCAGCGTTCCATTCTGCCAGAACGGAGCGCCCCCGACTAATCGATGCTCCCGCGGACGCACGGACAGCCTGACTGAGCAGTTGCGCGGGCCACAGCCCGTGCACATCTCTAGCAGTGCAACAGCGCACGCGGTGAGGCGAGACCGTGCTGCGGTGCACTTGTAGCGAACGGAAGTTCTCCACAGATCAGCCTCACGGGTTCCGCGAGCACTGTCGGCGACGGTTCGATGACATCATGCGCATCATCGCCGGGCTGTCCCCTGCACGAGGGACTCTCGATGAATACCTCGAGGTGAACCGCCATAGCTTCTCACGCGCCGAACTCCTGGACGTCTGGTCGCATCGACGCCTCACCGCAGCGGTTCGTCATGGATCCGTGGTGCGGATACTGCCCGGCATCTACTGTGGCGCGGCACACGCCCTCGACCCCATCGTCATGGGCGAGGCGCTCAATCTCTGGTATCCACGGGGCCTCGTGACCGGCGAACTGGCGCTTCACTTGTACGCTCAGGCGCTCCCGGTTCCGGCGCGAGTGGACCTTCTCGTGGAAGACGGTCAACACCTGCGCGCGCCCGACTGGGTGAGGCTTCATCAGACTGGCCCGTTGCGCGCGCAAGGGAGCCCTCAGGGTGTGGCCTCCGTCGTTCCCGAGCGCGCACTGTTGGACGCGTGGAGATACGCGGCGCCGCGCGACCGGCGCAGTGTGCTGTACGAGGCGCTCTGGGCGCGGGTCTGCACGTGGCGGCAGCTGCCGCGAGAGGCTGCGCGCACGCCACGGGTGGCGGGGCGACGCGAACTGGAGCAGGTGCTCGCATGGTTCGCTGAAGGCGCGACCTCACCGCTCGAGGTGCGGGCACAACACGAGACGTTCGCCGACGAGCGGTTCCACGAGTTCGAGTGGCAGGTCCACCTGAGGGTCGGGGCACGCAACGCGACTGTGGACATGCTGCACAGACGCGCGATGCTGGTAGTGGAACTCGACGGCGAGCGCTACCACTCGACGCCCAAGGCGCTGCGCTCGGATCGTGCTCGGGATGCGGACTTCCTCGCTGAAGGTTATGTGACCGTGCGGTTCGGTTGGGACGACGTGGTGCGGCGACCAGCGTGGTGTCGGGACCGGCTCCTGGCAATCATGACTACCCGGCTCGCGCCTCCTGGAAGTGCATGAACGCACGGTTGCGGCAATTGGCGTGCGCTCATGCACTTCCAGCGCGGGGGCCCGACGCCAAACCTGGCATCGGGCCCCCGTCGCGGAAGCGGAGACTATTCCTTGTCTTCCGGCCCTGCAGGCGTGGTCTTGGCCACGGTCATCAGGAATTCGGCGTTGGTCTTGTTCTCCTTGAGACGCCCGAGGAGCAGCTCAATCGCCTGCTGCTGCTCGAGTCCCGTGAGGACGCGACGCAGCTTCCAGTTGACCTTGAGCTCTTCCGGGCTGATGAGGATCTCTTCGCGGCGCGTTCCGGACGCGTTGACGTCCACTGCCGGGAAGATGCGGCGGTCGGCCAGTTGGCGCGACAGCTTGAGCTCCATGTTGCCGGTGCCCTTGAACTCCTCGAAGATGACCTCGTCCATCTTGGAACCGGTCTCGACGAGCGCGGTGGCGAGGATGGTGAGCGAGCCGCCGTGTTCGATGTTGCGGGCGGCGCCAAAGAAGCGCTTGGGCGGGTAGAGGGCCGACGAGTCGACACCACCGGACAAGATCCGGCCCGACGCTGGGGCGGCCAAGTTGTAGGCGCGGCCGAGGCGGGTGATCGAGTCGAGGAGCACGACGACGTCTTGGCCCATCTCCACGAGCCGCTTGGCGCGCTCGATGGCGAGTTCCGCGATCGTGGTGTGATCGTCGGCAGGGCGGTCAAACGTCGAAGCGATGACCTCGCCCTTGACGGTGCGCTGCATGTCCGTGACCTCTTCAGGCCGCTCGTCCACGAGCACCACCATGAGGTGAACCTCGGGGTTGTTGACCGAGATCGCATTGGCAATCGACTGCAACACGAGCGTCTTGCCAGCCTTGGGCGGCGAGACGATGAGGCCGCGCTGACCCTTGCCGATCGGCGCGACCAGGTCGATCACGCGGTTGGTGAGGTTGCGCGAATCCGTCTCGAGGTGCAGGCGCGCCTGCGGGTACAGGGGCGTCAGGTCGCCGAAAGCCGGGCGGGCCTTGGCCTCTTCCACCGTCATGCCATTCACGGCGTCGATGCGAGCCAGTGCGTTGAACTTCTGGCGCTGGCCGCGCTCGCCTGCACGCGGCAGGCGGGCAGCGCCGGTCACGGCGTCGCCCTTGCGCATGCCGTACTTGCGCACCTGGTTCATCGACACGTAGACGTCAGTCTTGCCGGGCAGGTATCCCGTGGTGCGGATGAAGCCGTAGTTGTCGAGGACATCGAGGATGCCACCTACCGGGGTCAGCTCCTCGTCATCCCTGACGTCGTCCTCGTCGTAGGAGTCGATAGGCGCGCTACCGCCTTGTTGGTTGTCGCGGCCACGGCCGCGGCTGCGGCCGCGTCCCCTGCGCCTGCGTCCAGAACGATCGTCGTCGTCTTGGTTGGCGTTGTCGTTGCCGCCCTGGTTGCGGTCATTGCCGCCCTGGTTACGGTCATTGCCGCCCTGGTTGCGGTCGTTGCCGCCCTGGTTGCGGTCGTTGCCGCCCCGGTCACCGCCACCTCGGTTGCGGTTGCCGCGCTGGCCCCTGTCGTTGCCGCCTTCGCCGCGCTCGTTCCCATCTTGCGTCGACTCGCCGGTGGCGGCGATGGCTACTGCCTCCTTGGCGCGGCGGGCGCGCTCGGCGGCGTCAGCTGACTCGGTTTCACGGTCGGTCTGACGCGCCGAAGTGTCGCCCTGCTCGCCATCACGACGCTCGGTGACGGGAACCTGACCCGCGGCGTCGTTCGCGTTGTCCGTAGGCTTGTACGCATCGTCACCAAACTGGCGTGATGCGCCGTCGGCCGTCTCGGCCGGCTTCGAGGCCTGTTCGGTGCGCGAGGGTGTCGCTCCGCCGTTGCTGATGGCGGCGACAAGGTCGCTCTTCTTCATCTTGCTCACGCCAGCGACGCCGAGCTCGGAGGCAAGGGCCTGCAGCTGAGGAAGCTTCATAGCGGAAAGGGCCGCGTTGGTGTTGCCGGCCACGCTTGTGTCTGTCACTTGATTCCTTTCCTCGCACGAGCCACGGTGGCTCCAGAGGTGCGAGTTGCCCACGTGCGCGCCATAGTGCGGAAACGTCGTCGTACACGACGCGCAATTCGTGGAATGGTGCTCGCCGGGGCACTTGGGTCCATCCGGGGAGCGCCTCAAGAGTAGCACCGGCGTGAGTGAGAGCGCAAAGACCCCTTGCCCACGGCACGGCGTTGCCGGCCGAGTCGCGTCGGGCGCAACTGCCTCAGGAGTCGATCGGAGCAGCAAACTGCGCGTCGTACAGCCGCGCGTAGGCTCCGTGGGCCGCGAGCAGTTCGGAGTGGGTGCCCTGTTCCACAATCGCCCCATGCTCCATCACCAGGATGACGTCGGCATCGCGAATGGTGGACAGTCGATGCGCGATCACAAAGCTGGTGCGATCCTTGCGCAGCTGCTCCATCGCGTGCTGGACCAGTAGTTCTGTGCGGGTGTCGACGGAGCTGGTGGCCTCATCGAGGATGAGCACGCTGGGCCGGGCCACGAACGCCCGCGCGATCGTGATGAGTTGTCTCTCACCGGCCGACAGGGTGCCGGAGTCGTCGTCGACCACCGTGTCGTAGCCCTCTGGCAGCGAGTGGACGAACCTGTCCACGTACGCCATGCGTGCCGCATCGAGGATCTCCTCTTCCGTGGCAGACGGGCGTCCGTACGCGATGTTGTCCCTGATGGTGCCGCCGAACAGCCACGCATCCTGGAGCACCATGCCCGTGCGGGAGCGCAAGTCGTCGCGAGTCATGTGCGCCGTGTCGACGCCGTCAAGGAGGATGCGGCCGCCGTCCAACTCGTAGAACCGCATCACCAGGTTGACGAGCGTCGTCTTCCCCGCGCCGGTGGGGCCGACGATCGCGACCGTCTTGCCCGGCTCGACCGTGAGCGACAGGCCGTCGATGAGCGGCTCGTCGTCCTTGTACCGGAAGGACACCTCGTCGAACTCGAGCTTGCCGTGGAACTCCTCAGGGGTGACCGGGTCCGCCGCGTCAGGCGTCTGGTCCTCGGCGTCGAGGAGTTGAAACACCCGCTCGGCGCTCGCCACGCCTGATTGCAGCAGGTTGGCCATCGACCCCAGTTGGCTCAGCGGTTGCTGGAATTGTCGGGAGTACTGGATGAAGGCCTGGACGTCGCCCAGGGCAAGGTTTCCGCTCGCGACCTTGAGGCCACCGACCACGGCGATGCCGACGTACACCAGGTTCCCCACGAACATCGCCGACGGCATGATGATGCCGGAAATGAACTGGGCTCCAAAGCTGGCCTCGTAGAGCTCCTCATTCTTCTGGGCGAACGTTGCCTCGACCTCGCGCTGGCGGCCAAACACCTTGACCAGCGCGTGCCCCGTGTACCCCTCCTCGATCTGTCCGTTGAGTTCGCCGGTGTGCTTCCACTGGTCGATGAACTTGGGTTGCGAGCGCTTGGCCACCGCGGTGACGATGCCCACCGTGAGCGGGATCGAGACGATCGCCACGAGCGCCAGTTGCCAGTCGATCGTGAGCATCATGATCAGCACGCCCACCACGGTCAAGACCGAGTTGAACAACTGGCTTAGGGTCTGTTGGAGGGTCTGGGAGACGTTGTCGATGTCATTGGTGACGCGGCTGAGCAGTTCGCCGCGCTGGTGGCGGTCAAAGTAGTTCAGGGGCAATCGGTTGACCTTGACCTCGACCCGTTCGCGCAGTCGATACACGGTGCGCTGCGTGACGCCGTTCAGGATGTACCCCTGCAGGTAGCTGAGCAGCGAGGACGCGATGTAGATGACGGCCACCGCCATCAGGATGCGATGCAACCTGGAGAAGTCGATGCCGTCGCCAGTGAGGAAGCCCTCGAAGATGATGGTGGTTGCCTCGCCCAAGATCTTGGGGCCGATCACCGCGAGCCCCACCGCCACGGTGCCGATCACCAATACCGCGATGACGACGACGGCCTCCCGCCTGAGGAGCGTGCTGAGCCTCGCGACGGAGCCGCGGAAGTCTTGAGGCTTCTCCACCGGCATGCCAGCCATGCCGCCGCCGGGGCCGTGAGCCGGTCGCCCCATGGGGCGCGCCACGGGCTTCTCTTCGTCGCTCATGCCACTCCCTCCCCGCTCACGCTGCCTCCTCCGCGCGCAACTGGGTCGACACGATCTCCCGATACGTCTCGGACGTCTCCAGCAACGCGGCGTGGGTACCCCTGGCGATGATGCGGCCGTCCTCCATCACCAGTATCTGATCGGCGTCCATGATGGACGAGACGCGTTGGGCCACGACGATGACGGTGGCGCCTGCGACCGCCTTGCGCAGTGCCGCCCTCAGGCGTGCATCGGTCGCGGTGTCAAGCGCGGAGAAGGAGTCGTCAAATAACAGGATCTGCGGCGAACGCACCAGGGCCCTGGCGATCGACAGTCGCTGTCGCTGCCCGCCGGAAACAGTAGTGCCCCCTTGGGAAACGGGAGTCTCGAGTTGGGCGGGCATCGCCTCGACGAAGCCGCGTGCCTGAGCCACGGTGAGCGCCTCCCAGAGTTCCTCCTCTGTGGCGTCGGCCTTGCCGTAGCGCAGCGTCGAGGCAACGGTGCCCGCGAACAGGTAGGGCTTCTGCGGCACCAGGCCGATCGAGGACCACAGCGCATCCATGTGGAGCTCGCGCACATCAACGCCGCCGACGCGCACCTGGCCGCCCGTCGCGTCGTACAGGCGGGGAATGAGGTTGAGCAGCGTCGTCTTCCCGGAGCCTGTCGACCCGATGATGGCGGTGGTGGTTCCGGGGGTCGCGGTGAATGAGACGTCCGCGAGCACCGGTTGCTCCGCGCCAGGGTAGGCGAACGAGACGCCGCGCAGCTCAACAGTGCCGGGAGTGGGCATGTCGGTGACGGGGTCTGCGGGCGGCACCACGGTGGATTCGGTCTCGAGTACCTCGCCGATGCGGTCGGCGGAGACGGCCGCGCGCGGCACCAACACAAACAGGAACGTCGCCATCATGACCGACATCAGAATCTGAATGAGATAGGTGAGGAACGCGAACAGCGCGCCCACGCCGATCTCACCCGACTGGACCCTGCTGGCGCCAAACCACAGCACGGCCACGGAGCCGAGGTTCATCACCACCATGACCAACGGGAACATGAGGGCCATGAGCCGTCCAGCGAGCAGCGCGGACTCCGTGACGTCGGCATTGGCCTTGGCAAACCGTGCGGTCTCTTCCGGCTCCCTCACAAAGGCCCTCACCACGCGCACGCCGGTGAGCTGTTCCCTGAGCACCTTGTTGACCTGATCGATGCGCTTTTGCATGCGCCTGAAGTGCGGCACCATCCGCGAAATGACCGCACCGACCCCCGCGAGCAGTACGGGGATGGCGACCACCATGATCCACGCCAGCCCGATGTCTTGGTGGAGCGCCATGATGACGCCGCCGATCGCCATGAAGGGCGCGCTGACCAGCAGGGTCGCGCTCATGAGCACGAGCATCTGCACTTGCTGCACGTCGTTGGTGGAGCGCGTGATGAGCGAGGGTGCACCGAAGTGCTGCACCTCGTTTTCAGAGAAGGTCCCGACGCGTCCAAAGACTTGGGCGCGCAGATCCCGGCCGACGCGCATGGAGAGCTTGGCGCCGAAGTACACGCCGGTGATGGCGCACCCCGCCTGCAGAAACGACAGTCCCAACATGATGGTGCCGACGCGCCAGATGTAGCCGGTGTCCCCCGTGGCGACGCCGTTGTCGATGATGTCCGCGTTGAGGCCCGGCAGGTAGAGGTTGGCGATCGATTGGGCGAGCTGGAACACGAGGACGCCCCACAACAGTCCCTTGTAGGGCGCCACCGATTTCACCAGCAATGTCCACAGCATCGGTTTAGCGCCCTTCCTTGACGATGCCGCGCAGGATGAAGTCCACGAGCTCGTCAGTTTCTACGTCGCGATCGGCGGTGAACATCGGCATCGAGGAGCCGAAGGCGAGCAGCCTGATGAAGAACACCGCGAGCGACTGGTCGACGCGAAGAGAATCGCTGTCTGGCGCGAACAGCGTGGCGAAAATTGCCGCCGCGCGAGCCTCGCCGCGCGGGTCGTTGCCGTGATCGTGAGCCGGCTTGCGGTGGCCAAGCGCCGAGATGATTCCGACGATGCCAGCGGACCTCTCCCTGAAGATGTCGACAACGGCCCTCACCTTGGACTTGAGCGCGAGCGAGGGGTCGATCTGCTCGAGCGCACGGAAGGTCGGCTCTGGGTCCATGAAGCGCGCGACCGCCTGCTGGATCAGCTCCTCCTTGTCGGCGAAGGCGCGGAAGATGGTGCCCTCTGCGATGCAGGCGGCGTCGGCGATGTCCTTGGTGGTGACGTCGGCTCCTTGACTCAGCAACAAGGGCACCACCGCGTCGAGAATCGACTCGCGCCTGTCCTCGACCGACATGCGGGGGGCGCGGCTCGGTGTCTGCGGGTTCACCAGGACACTGTAAGTGAGTGAGCACTCACTCCGCAACTCGCGGTGACGCATGCGAGGTCGCCAACACGGGCCTACCCTGGGCACGTGCCCCTTCCCGATGTCCTCGAACTCCCGCTCGTGATCAACCTGATCGCGGTGTTCTTTGGCGCGCTCGGCGGCACCTTGCGGGCGGGCGAGGAGGAGCACACCGACCTTGTCGGAGTCTTCACCTTGGCCGCGGCCATGGGCTTCGGCGGCGGTCTGGTGCGCGACATCTTGCTGGGCAACCTGCCGCCCGCGGCCTTTCGCGATCCCTGGTACCTGGCCGTCGCCGCTGGTGCGGCAGGGCTCGGCATGCTGTTCCTGTACTACCTGCGCAAGCTCGGCCCAGTGCTGTGGCCGATCGACACGATCGTCATCGGCCTGTTTGCATGCGTGGGAACCAACGCCGCGCTCATCGCCAACCTCGACCTGCTACCTGCCATCATCGTCGGCACCCTCGCCTCCGTTGGCGGCCTGATTCTGACGGACCTGTTGCAAGGCAGGCCCTCGTCCATCATGTACGTCGGCCCTCCCAACGCCGTGGCTGGCATGGCCGGCGCGGTCGCGTACGCGCTGCTCTACACGGGAACTCGGCCGCTCGTGTCCATGGGAGTCGCCGTAGTCGCCACCGTGCTGGTGCGCCTGACGGGCCCCGTGTTCCACGTGACCGTCCCCCAGCCGCGCAAGCGGGCCTACGACCTCAGGGTCAAGCGCCGCGAGAGCAGCCGCCTCATGGCGCGCCGTCGGAGGTCAGGCAAGGGCGGCACGGAAGCCGTCGAGTAGGCGCGGCAGAGGCAGCCGCGGCGTCGCACTAGCCGCGCGTGACGGCCACTCCGGGAACGGGGCCCATGGTGTGCACGCAGCGCCAGTGGTCATCGCCGATGCCCTCGGCCCAGTCGAGCGGCCCCGTCTCGAAGCCCGCGGCGCCCAGGTTCTGCCCGAGCACCAGCACTGAGGGACCCGCTCCGGAGACGACGGCCGCGACGCCCTTGCCGCGCAAATGCCTGACCATCGCGTCTGCCGCAGGGAGCATCGTGGCCCGATACCCCTGGTGCAGACGGTCCTCCGTGGCGGCGAACAGTCGCTCGGGGTTGCCAGCCAAGGCGGCCACCAACAGCGCGGCGCGGCCCACGTTGAACGCGGCATCCGCGTGCGGCACCAACTCTGGAAGCACCGCGCGGGCCTGCTTGGTGGGCAGTACCGACTGAGGGATGAGCACTGCCGTCTCGATGCCTGGCGCCACGGTGAGCGGCACCGCGTGCGCGCCGTCCGCGTCTTGCCACGCAGCCGCCGCTCCCCCGTAGATCGCGGGCGCGGCGTTGTCGGGATGGCCCTCGAACTGAGTGGCCAAGCGCAGCATCTGCTCCGGGCCCAGCAACTCCGGCTCGGCAATCAGGCCGCGCACCGCGGCAATCCCCGCCACCACAGCGGCTGCGGACGACCCGAGGCCCTTGCCGTGCGGAATCGAGTTATGCGCGACGATGCGCAGGCCGGTATGGGAGGCGCCCACGGCGTCGGCCGCCTCCCTGATGGCTCTGACGATCAGGTGGGTCTCATCGCGAGGAAGGCTGTCTGCGCCCTCTCCCTCGATCTCGATCTCGACGGCGCGGGCGCCCAACGCCCACACCTCCACCTCGTCGGTGACGCCCAGCGCCATGCCGAGCGCGTCGAAGCCCGGGCCAAGGTTGCCAGCGGTCGCGGGAACGCTCACGCGGACGTGATCGGCGGCGTAACGCATGTGCTCTACAGTCCCAGCACCGAGGCCGCGGCCTCAACATCGACGGGGATGACGGTGGGGTCCAGGGTGCGGTCGCCCAGCGCGGTCGCCGTGTCCTTGAGTCCGTTGCCCGTCACGGTGCACGTGATGGTGGCGCCGCGCGGCACTTCGCCTGCCGCGGCGGCCGCCAGCAATCCAGCGATGGGCGCGGCCGACGCTGGCTCCACAAAGACCCCCACCTCGGCTGCCAGCCGGGCCTGGGCGGACAGGATCGCCTCGTCTGTGACGGCGCGAATCCACCCGCCGGACTCGTCCCTGGCGGCGACGGCCAGGTCCCACGACGCGGGCTTGCCGATGCGGATGGCGGTCGCGACGGTCTCTGGGTCCTTGATCGGGTGACCGAGCACGAACGGCGCGGCGCCAGCGGCCTGCACTCCCCAAATCTTGGGTGTGCGCGAGGCACGACCGGCCTCGGCGTACTCCTTGAAGCCCATCCAGTACGCGGAGATGTTCCCGGCGTTGCCCACGGGCAACATGTGGATGTCGGGGGCCTCGCCCAGCTGGTCGACAATCTCAAACGCTGCGGTCTTCTGACCCTGCAGGCGGTAGGGGTTGACCGAATTCACCAGCGCGATCGGATAGCTTTCGCTGAGTTCCCGCACAATGTCGAGGCATTCGTCGAAGTTGCCGTCCACTTGCACCAGGTCAGCGCCATGAACGATCGCCTGCGCCATCTTGCCCGCCGCGATCTTGCCTTGGGGAATCATCACGACGCACCGCAGGCCCGCGTGGGCGGCGTAGGCGGCGGCCGATGCGGAGGTGTTGCCGGTCGACGCACACACGACGGTGTGGTCGCCGTCCTTCACCACTTGGGTGATCGCGGACGTCATGCCGCGGTCCTTGAACGACCCGGTGGGGTTCATGCCCTCGTACTTGACGAGCACCTCGGCGCCCACCTCCGACGAGATCTTCTCGGCGTAGATGAGCGGCGTGCCGCCCTCGCCGAGCGACACGATGCGATCGCTCTCGTCAAAGGGAAGGTGGTCCAAGTACTCCCTGACGATGCCCCGCCACACTTCAGCCACGATTACTCCCCTTCGATTCGGAGAACGGAGCGAATCTCGGCCACGGCGTCGGAGCCCCTCAAGGCATCCAGCACCCTCGTGACCTGTGACTCTGGGGCACGATGCGTGGAGATCACCACGGTCGCGAGGCCGGTATCGGCCCCTGCCACCTTCTGACGCACCTCTTCGATCGACACCCCGTGCTGCGCGAGGGTGGACGCAATCCCTGCCAGCACGCCCGGCTCGTCGTGCACGGTCATGCGCAACTGGAACCGCGAGGACGTGGCCTCGATGGGAAGCACGGGATGGTCAGCGTAGTGAGACTCGCGTGGCCCGCGGCCGCCCTGCGCGATGTGCCGCGCGGCCGAGACGATATCCCCCAACACGGCCGACGCCGTGGGTACGCCACCGGCGCCCTGGCCGTAGAACATGAGTTCGCCTGCCGCCTCTGCCTCGACAAAGACGGCGTTGAAGGCGCCGTGCACCCCAGCGAGCGGGTGGCTCAACGCCACGAGCGCGGGATGCACCTTGGCGGACACGCCTCCGGCGGTGCGCTCCACGATGGCAAGCAACTTGATGACGTGACCGGACTCGGTAGCCGCCGCGACGTCGGCCGCGGTGATGGCGGAGATGCCCTCGCAGTACACGTCGCTCAGGTGCACGCGCTGGTGGAAGGCGAGCGACGCAAGGATGGCGGCCTTCGCGGCGGCATCGTGACCCTCGACGTCTGCGGTCGGGTCCGCCTCCGCGTAGCCGAGATCCTGAGCCTGCTTCACCGCGACGTCGTAGTCGAGCGCCCTGGTGGTCATCTCATCGAGCACGTAGTTGGTGGTGCCATTGACGATGCCGAGGATGCGCTTCACGTGGTCGCCTGCGAGGGACTCGCGCACGGGGCGGATGATGGGGATCGCCCCAGCCACCGCGGCCTCGAAGTAGAGATCGACATTGGCCGAGTCGGCGGCCTCGAACAACTCCGGGCCGTGGGCCGCCAGTAGCGCCTTGTTGGCAGTGACCACCGCTGCGCCAGCGCCTATCGACTCGAGCATGTAGCTCTTCGCTGGCTCGATGCCGCCCATGAGTTCCACCACCAGGTCCGCGCGCTCGATGAGGCCGTGCGCGTCTGACGTGAGCAGCGAGGGGTCGATCACGGCGTCGCGCGGGGCGGAGGTGTCGCGCACAAAGATGCCTGCAATCTCGATGGGTGCGCCGACGCGTTGCTCTAGATCGACCGCGTTTTCCGTGAGCAGTCGCACCACTTGGGTGCCGACGGTTCCGGGGCCGAAGAGGGCAATCTTGACGGGGTTCGCTGGCTCAGACACGGGCCCAGCCTAGCCGAGGCACGCCTCGCGGCAGGGCGTCACGCCACCGCGTCGTACAGGGCGTTGGTCCACTCCGCGCCCTCAGAAACAGGGAACACGTCCGTCGTGTCAATGTTGAAGAAGTGCAGCTGCACCGTGAGCCCGTCGGCCGACTTCTGGCACATGGCCAGAGAGTAATCCTGCGGGCCAGCCTCACCGTCGAGGGTGACTGTCACGTCCGGGTTCAGGCGGCAATCGACGCCGTCGACCGTACTGACCGGATGCATCTCGTGCACCCCCGCACGCTCCTCCCACGCCTCGCCCTGGTCCTTCGACCACAGGCCGGGAGTGTCGCCCCTGACGACCACAGCGTCGACGCCGGCCCCCAGCCCCTCCGTCGTGTAGTAGCCCGCGCCAGCGTCGGCGCCGCCGTAAGCGGCCGAGATGCGCTGGGCCCAATCCTGGTAGGTAGGCGCCATGCCAGCGGCCGACTCGAGGCACGAGCTCAACTGATCCGGACTGTCGTCATACGTCTTCTCGCACGCCTCGGAATAGACCCACAGGTCGCCCACCTGGTCAGGCAACTCGATCACGCTTCCGCCAACTGCCTGCGGCCCAGAGTCAGAGCCCGCGTCCGACGAACATCCCGCCAAGGTCACCACGGCAAGCACACTTGCGCCGGCCATCCATCTGCGCGAGTGCGCCCACCACGTGTGCGAAGTCACTGTCGCCCCCTAGAAACTGTGTCTCGGTACGCATCCCCGGCGCTTCCGACGGCGTCATGCTAGCGCACCGGTAGGCGCGGCGGCATGGGACGCGCGCCAGGGTTTCCCGCCGGGAGCCGATCATCCCGCACAATGGGCCCATGGCCGAGCGGAGGGTGTTCGCGCGCGAGCGGTGGACCCCTCGCCGGATTGCGGGCTTTGCCGTGCGCTTCGCCGCGCTCCAACTGCGCTCCCTGGTGTTCGCGGCCGTCATCTTTGCCGCCATCGCCGTCACGAGCGTCGTCTCCCTGCCCCTTGCCAGGTACGACGCCCTGCTGATCATCGGCGTGGCACTGACGCTTGGACTGTGGTGGGCTGGCTGGGAATCCGGCCGCGAGGTGGCGGTGATCTGCGCCTTTCACCTGCTGGGCCTCACGATGGAGGTCTTCAAGGTGCACGCCGGGTCGTGGGACTACCCGGAGAGCGCATTCACCAAGGTCGCTGGCGTGCCGCTGTACGCGGGCTTCATGTACGCGGCGGTGGGCTCGTACATCGTCCAGGCGTGGCGGCGGCTCGAGTTGCGCGTCACCCACTACCGCCCGTTGCCGCTGACCCTGTTGGCGGTCGCGGCGTACCTCAACTTCTTCACGCACCACTGGATCTGGGACGTGCGGTGGCTCATCGCCGCCCTGTTCGTAGTGGAGATGCGCCGCACGATGGTGCACTTCACGGTGGGCAGGCGTCGCTACTTCATGCCGCTCGCTGCGGCGTTCGTGGCGATCGGCTTTGCGCTGTGGATCGCGGAGAATGCCGCGACGTTCTTGGGCGCGTGGCAATACCCCAACCAGGCAGAGATCTGGGAGGCGGTGCACGTGGGCAAGTTCGGATCGTGGTCCCTGCTCGTGTCTCTCAGCTTTGTGCTGGTGGCGACCGTCAAGCGCTACGAGGGCGAGTTGTACGGCGTGCGCGGGCAGCGTCCCGCCGTTCAGGTCGAGCCCCCGGCGCCACACGGCCTGCTACAACCGGGCGCGGCCGACGCAGATCCGGCCTAACGTCACACGTGCGTTTTCACGCCTCGCGGTAGATCCACCACCCGACCGCCTAGGCCACGTCGCTCAAGCCCCGCCACGGCGTCGGCGCGCAACTCGGTGAAGTGCGCCCAGCCATCGACGTGGACGGGCACGACGGTGGCGTCAGGCCACATCGCAGCCACCCGTGAGGCGCGGGAGGCGTCGAGCGTGAGTGGCGCGGTGCCCCGGTTGATGACTTTGGCCGACCCCATGCAGAGCAGGGCCAAGCCCACGTCAGGATGGTCGGCGGCGATGCGACCCGCCACGGCCACCGAGGAGTTGTCGCCCGAGAAGTAGACGGTGGGCCACCCCTGGGCGCGCAGGATGAAGCCGATGACGGGGCCAAGTACGGGGGCGAGGGCGCGCGGACCGTGTTGAGCGTGGACCGCCGTCACCGTCACATCTGCTTCGCCAACGACCACGCGAGTGTCGCCAGGCTTCATCCCCACCAGACCAGGCACGCGCTTGGCGCCCTTCGCCGTGGTGAGCGCGAGCGCCGCGTCCAGGGCGACCGCTCGTCCGGCGTCGTCAAGGTTGTCGGGGTGGTGGTCGTGAGAGACCAGCGCGAGGTCCACGGGCCCCAACTCCGCGGCGCTCACCGCTGGCCCTTCCGTCTTGGTCAGGCCGCTGCCATGGCGACCAGGGGGATCGAACGTCGGATCGGTGACGATGGTGAGTCCCGCGTAGCGCATCGCCACCGTCGGGCCGCCAACCAGGGTGAGTGTCACTGGAGAGGTCATGCGTCGATCCTGGCACAACGCTCGCTGGCTGGCGGGTGCGCGCTGGCTGGCACGTGCTGGCCGGCATTTAGGGTGGACGCATGACTGAGCGCGCGAAGGTCCTGATGGTCTGCACCGGCAACATCTGCCGCTCCCCCGCCATGCATTACTTGGCTGCACGCGAGTGGGCCGAGGCGGCCGACGTCACGTCGGCTGGCATTTCCGCAGAGGTCGGGATGGACGCCACCCCGGAGATCCGCCGGTCGGCTACATCGCATGGAGTCACCTTCCCCCGTCACCGGCCAACCCAACTGACCGCGCAACTCGTGGAGCGCGCGGACCTCGTGCTGGTCGCCACCGAGCAGCATGCCCGCTGGATCGAAAGGGAGGTCGGCTACTGGCCCAAGCACATGTTCGGCCTGAAACAGGCGGCGGAACTAGCCACCAGGGCGCGGCCCCCGGAAGGCGACACCCCCGCCGAACGGCTGCGGGCCGCAGCAGGGGCGCTGCTCGTTGCCGGGCAACAGGAGCGCACCCCGCTACGCAGCCTCGATGACCCGTGGAGCCTTGACCAGGGCACCTACGACAGGGTGATGACCGAGATCGCAGACGCCGTGTCAACCCTCACCGAATGGGCCTCGCTGCGCTAGCTCACTCCCCGAGCGTTCGGGGGAATGCGGAGGATGCCGTCGGCCCCACGTTCGGCCCGTCCCTCAAGCTCATCCGAACCGGTCGTGTGATCCTCGCGGCTTTCGGCGTCGATGTCGGGGTTGTCCTCTGACATAGCCGCTGCGTCGGACATCAACTGCTCGTCCGGCTTGGCGGGCTCTTCGAACTCGCTGCGGCCGCGCTCCTCGCGCTCGCGCTCTACTTCTTCCGCGATGTCTTCAAGGGTCTGCGTGCCCTCCGTGACGTCCTTGTCGCTGTGCGTGGACTCGTTCATGGGTGTCACTCCCTTTCCGTATGTCCCTCGCTGGCGGAATGCCCGCCTACTAGGTGCAACAGGGGTGCGCCTGCGCGTGTTCCAATTCCCGTCCCGAACGGCCCTTACCAGGGATGACGCCGCAATGGGCGCGGTACTAGATCTCTGCGCCGGAGTTGCGCAGCGTGACCGTCAAGTCGTGCGGACGCGACGCGATCGCAATCGCGTCCTCGTACGTCACGTGGCCCCCCGTGACCAGCTGGAACAGGTGCTGGTCGAAGCTCTGCATCTTGTAGTACTCGCCCTCGGTGATCAGGTCCACGATGGGCGGCTGCGTCGACGGGTCGACAATCGCCTCGGCGATGCGCCCGTTGTTGATCATGACTTCAGCCACGAGCGCCCGGCCGGTGCCGTCCGCGCGCCGCACCAGTCGCTGCGAGATGATGCCGCGCAAGGTCTGGGAGAGCGTCGCACGCACCTGACCCTGCTCGTGCGGAGTGAAGAAGTCGACGATGCGGTTGATGGTGTCCTGAGCGTCCACGGTGTGCAGCGTGGCAAGCACGAGGTGACCGGTCTCGGCTGCGGAGAGCGCCGCGCGCACCGTCTCGATGTCACGCATCTCGCCCACGAGGATCACGTCGGGGTCCTGACGCATGGCGCCGCGCAGGGCGTTCATGAAGTCCAGGGTGTCCGAGCGCACCTCGCGCTGGCTGATGATCGCCTTCTTGTCGTTGTGCAGCACCTCGATCGGGTCCTCGATCGTGATGATGTTGACCTCGCGGTAGGTGTTGATGAGGTCGACCATCGACGCGAGCGTGGTGGTCTTGCCGGAGCCCGTTGGGCCCGTGACCAGCACCAAGCCGCGCGGCTCAAGCGCGAGGTCAGAGACCACCGGCGGAATCCCCAGCTCTTCCATCGGCTGGGCGCCAACGGCGACCCGGCGGAACACCAGGCAGTCAGTGCCGCGCGCTACGTACGCGTTGACACGGAAGCGGCCCACTCCCGACAGGGAGAACGCGAAGTCGGCCTCGTGGATGTCGCGGAACTGCGCCACCAGGTCCTCTGGAAGCACCTGGGCCACCATGTTGCGGGTGTCCTCGGGCTTCAGCGGCGGAACCTGCAGCTTGCGCAGGCGGCCGTCGACACGAATGCGCGGCGCAGACCCGACCTTGCAGTGGAGGTCGGAACCCCCTGTGGACGCGAGCGCGTGCAGGAGGGGTATGACGGAAACGGGCTGGTCGCTCACGGTTGCTCCATCGGCATCACGGCACCTTGACTTGAGAAGGCTAACGCGTCGGGCACGCGGGTGGCGCCCCAGGCTCCTACAAGGCGGGCGACATGCGTGGGCCAGCGATGTGGAATGATGGAGGGTCGCTCGAACGAACCCCAAGGAGTCACCATGAGCAAGCGCGGTCGCAAGCGCAAGACGCGCGCCAAGTCCGGCGCCAACCACGGCAAGCGTCCCAACGCTTAATTCGTGCAGGGTCATAGGGCCCTGAGACAACAAGGCCCGCGTCCGTTGACGCGGGCTTTGTTCGTGGGCGTGCGCTCCCTTGCGCCGCCGCGAGACTCCTGCTAAACGCTCTCTTCCCGAGCCATCCTGAGGGTGCTCAGCACGCGTTCGCGCAGTTGGTGGGGTGCCTTCTCGCCGTGGGCTTGCGACACCAGCAACCGGATCTTCTCGTTGATGCGGAGTTCGGCCTCGCACGGCGGGCATTCCTTGAGGTGCGCGCCAATGCGCAACAACTCCTCATCAGTCAACTCGCCGTCGATGAACTCGAACAACCGATCCACGGCCTCTTGGCATTGCCGCTTAGTCACGTGTCACCTCCCCAACCGACGCACCGTACGCGCTCCATTGCGCTGCGGACATCCTCTGAATTGCCTTCACCACTAGGACCCCGCCCTGTGGTCATAGATGCCGTGCTCTGCCGCGTACTCGCGCAGCTTCTCGCGCAGCAGCCGACGCCCGCGGTGCAGGCGAGACATCACGGTTCCCACTGGGGTGTCCATGATCTCGGCGATCTCTTTGTAGGCGAAGCCTTCGACGTCGCTCAAGTACACGGCCATGCGGAAGTCTTCGGACAGTTCGGCGAGCGCGTTGCGCACCTGGTCGTCTCCGATGCTGTCGAGCGCGGTCTGCTCGGCCGATGCGAGCCCGGAGGACTGGTGGGTGGCGGCGGAGGCCAACTGCCAATCCTCGACGTTGTCTGCATCGGTGCGCTTCGGTTCGCGCTGCTTCTTGCGATACGTGTTGATGAAGGCGTTGGTCTGGATGCGGTACAGCCACGCCTTGAGGTTGGTGCCGGGGGTGAACTTGTCTTGAGCGGCGAAGGCCTTGGCGTAGGTTTCCTGCACCAGATCCTCAGCGTCGGCGCCGTTGCGCGTCATTCTGAGCGCGGCGGCATACAACTGGTCCATGAAGGCCAGTGCATCGGTTTCGAAGTCGAATTCTTCGGTGTTGGTGGTCATCGCCGCTGAGCCTACCGGTCGACGGTGATGGGCAGGGAATGCTCGCCGGTTCAGGCCCGTGGCCCGGCGCCGCGTCGACCTTTCCGCCAGCATCGTCATGCCTCACAGAACACCTGATGACGCGTCCCCATTCCCCACCGTGTGCGATTGCGCGGGCATGGGTAGTCTGGGAGGCATGATGCGTTCACTAGCCCGTCCACTGTTGGCCTCTTGGTTTATCTATGGAGGCATTCGCGATGCCCTCGAACCTCAAGAACGTGCGGTCGCGGCCGAACCCGTCGTGGGGCCGCTCCTCAAAGAAGCCGGCGTCGAGGTTCCCGTCGAGACCCTGGTGAGGGTCCACAGCGCCGCCACCGCCGCGACGGCCGCCGTCCTGGCGTTGTCAAGAACCCCCCGCACCGCAGGCGTGGCACTGACCGGACTTGCGGCCGTCACGGTCGCCACCGGCGCGCCGTTCTGGCGCCTGCCAGAGGGAGACGAGAGGGACGCGGCCCTCGACCAGTTCATGAAGAACGTCTCCTTGCTCGGCGGGGCCATGCTCGCCGCCACCGCCGGACACAGCGCGGGGCACATGAAGCGCAAGAAGGCGAGCAAGGCCAAGGCGAAGGCAAAGGCGGAGAAGGCTAAGGCCGAGGCGGCCAAGGCCGGACGCAAGCGCAAGTGACGGTTCCGCTCCGCCAGGGCACCGGTCCCGGCGAGGTGTGGGATGCCCCGGCGCATGCGGTGCGGCACGGCGACACGGCGCTGGACGCGACCGTGGAGGTCCCCGGTTCCAAGTCGCTGACCAATCGCTTTCTGGTGCTCGCGGCCCTCGCCGATGCCCCGGTGACGATGCGCGGCGGTCTGGTGTCGCGCGATTCGGCTCTGATGATCGAGGCGCTGCGTGCGCTGGGCGTGTCCGTGGACGTGGGCGCCGACGCGTGGACCATCACCCCAGCACCGATGCACGGGGGCGTGCACATCGACTGCGGGCTCGCTGGGACGGTCATGAGGTTTGTGCCCCCTCTCGCCTTGTTGGCTGGCCTCGCTGGCGACATCAGGCCCATCACCTTTGACGGGGATCCCGGCGCGCGCGTGCGGCCCATGTTGGCGCTCATCGATGCGCTGCGCGGCTTGGGCGCCGTCGTGGACGACGACGGGCAGGGCACCTTGCCCTTCTCCGTCACCCCGCCCACCACCGTCCCGGACGCGGTGGACGTGGACGCCTCGGCGTCGTCCCAGTTTGTGACGGCGTTGCTGCTGGTCGCCCCCAGGCTTCCCGGCGGCCTCACCGTGCGCCACGTGGGCGAGGTGTTGCCGAGCCTTCCGCACATCGACATGACGTGCGAGACGCTGCGCTCCGCTGGCGTGCGCGTGGACCAGCCTGACGAGCGCACCTGGGTGGTTCACCCAGGCGCGCTGAGACTGGGCGACGTGCGGGTGGAGCCGGACCTCTCCAATGCGGGGCCCTTCATGGCCGCGGCGCTGGCCGCTGGCGGCACGGTGCGCATCCCTGGCTGGCCCGCCGTCACCACGCAGCCGGGCGCGCTGTACCCGGAGCTCTTGGAACGCATGGGAGCCACCTGCGAGCTCGAGGGCGACGTGATGACCGTGACGGGCACCGGCGAGGTGCGTGGCATCGAGGCCGACCTCTCCCCCGCCGGCGAGATCACGCCCACCATCGCTGCGCTGTGCGCTCTCGCCACGGGTCCGTCGGTGCTCACGGGCATCGGGCACCTGCGTGGCCACGAGACGGACAGGCTTGCCGCCATCGCCACGGAGGTGGCGCGCATGGGCGGCACGTGCGAGGCGGGTGCCGATGCGCTTGAGTTCGCCGGTGCCCCCACGCCCGACGCTCCTGGCGGGGGCCTCTCAGGCGCCGACCTGGAGACGTATCACGACCACCGCATGGCGACCTTCGCTGCCATCGTGGGGCTGGTGGTGCCTGGCACGCGCGTCATCAACGTGGGAACCACGGCCAAGACCATGCCCGACTTCCCGCGCCTGTGGGCGCGGATGCTCAGCGACTCCTAGCCAGCCTTTGCCCACCGTCGGCGCCGCTACACCTCGACCCGCACGCCCTCCTCGAAGGACCGGATGATGGCCGTCGCCAACTCGAGCGCGCGTCGTCCCTCCCTGGCGTGCACAGGCGGCTGCTCGCCTGCCCGGAAGGCCGCGACCACTGCGTCGAAGTGCCTGTCAAACGTGTACTCGAACGTGCGGGCCTCGTCGTTGAAGTAGCCGGGCTCCCACACCTGCCGCGTCTCGTCGCCGGCCGTCGACACCGTGAGCCGCTTGACGGTGTCCTCGATGATGAGCCTGCCGGCGGTGCCGTTGACCTCCACCACGTGGGCGTCTGGGTAGGCGTAGGACGAGTCGTAGGACCCGACCAGGGAGCCCACCGCGCCGGAGGCGAACTGCAGCGCCACCGCGAGCGTCGTGTACACGCCGGGGCGCGTCATGTCGGTCATCTGCGCGGCGACGGAACTGATGGGGCCGCACAACTGCTCGAGCATGTCGAGGCCGTGCACCTGGGTCTCGATGAGGTTGGCGTGGGGGCTGGTGCCAAAGTTCGGCTCGCCGCCAAAGCGCCACGTGGCGAACACGACGTCTCCCAACTCGCCAGCGTCGATCGCCGCCTTGGCGCGCTTGACCGGTTCCGCGTAGCGGTGGTTGAGGTTGATCGCGAAGAACAGGCTCTGCTTCTCGGCCTCGGCGAGCAGCGCGTCGGCCTCGTCAAGGTCGAAGACGAGGGGCTTCTCTACCAGCAGCGGGATGCCGCGTTGGAGGAGGTGCAGCGTCGGCTCGTAGTGCGCCTCGTTGGGCAGGCAGACGGTGACCAGGTCTGGCCGTGCCTCATCCAGCATCGTGTCCAGGTCGGTGAACGGCGTCGTGTCGAAGTCCGCCGCGCGAGCGGCCGTGCGGTCCGGGTCACGCCCCACGATGCCCACCAGTTCGGTGTCGCGACGCCGCGACACGATTCGGGCGTGCTGGGCGCCCCAGCCTCCGGCCCCCACCACGGCGATCCTGAGAACCTCGTTCGTCGTCACGTCGTTCATCGTCGAATCCTCCGTTGCACTCGCTCGGACCATCTCCACACTAGCCGCCGGGGATCGCTAGTCTCTGAGCATGACGGAATCACCGGCGGGCGCGTGACTGACTGGAGCCACTACGACGAATCGGACGCCAAAGTGCGCCCCTCGCGTAGTTCGCGCCCCCGGTCCAAGCTTCGGCCCGCCCATGACGACGCCGTGGACGGCTTTGTGGTGGTGGTGGACCGCGGCCGTTACACCGTGCGCACCGATGCTGGCCCGATCGTCATGGCCGTTAAGGCGCGCGAACTGGGCCGCCGCGGGCTGGTGGTGGGCGACCGCATCGGGTTGGTGGGGGACGCCTCGGGCACGCCCGACACCTTGGCCCGCATTGTGCGTCGCTACGAGCGCGTCAACTCCTTGCGCCGCACAGCCGACGACACGGACACCGCCGAGCGCGTGGTGGTCGCGAACGCGGACCAGCTCGCCATCATCGCGGCCGTCGCCGACCCGGAGCCCAATCCGCGCATCATCGACCGCTGCCTGGTGGCCGCCTTCGACGCTGGGATGGGCGCGCTGCTGGTGCTGACCAAGGCGGATCTCACCACGGCCGACGCGATGCGGGCTTTGTACGAGCCGTTGGGTGTCACTGTGGTCGAGACGTCCGTGATGCGCGAGGGCGGGCCGGAGGCTGACCCCGGCTTCCGGTTGCTGCGCGCGGCCCTGGTCGACTCCAAGACGGTGTTTGTGGGGCCGTCTGGGGTGGGCAAGTCGACGCTGGTGAACGCGTTGGCGCCCGCCGCTGACCGCGCCGTGGGGCGGGTCAACGACGTGACGGGGCGAGGGCGGCACACGTCTACTTCGTCCCTGATGCTTGAGGTTCCCAGCGGGGGGTGGATCATCGACACCCCTGGTATTCGATCTTTTGGGCTTGCCCACGTGGACCCAGAACACATGATGAGCGCCTTCCCCGACGTGGCCGACTACGAGGCGGAGCACTGCCCGCGTGGCTGCACCCACCTGAGCGCCGCCGACGGTTGCGCGCTGGACGAGTGGGTGGGCGACAACCCCGACAGGGCCGTGAAGCTGGACTCGATCAGGCGGCTGCTGGTCTCGCGGGCGTCGGGCGATTCGTACTAGCGCTGTGTGCCCCGGGACTCGGCCGCGGCCGCACCCCCGGAGTCACGCGGCGTTTGGGGCAGAGTTCTCCCGAGTGGTCAGTTCAGGCGGCTTCGCGGGCAGAGTTCTCCCGTGTGTCCGTGGTGGAGACGGAGTTCTCGCGAGGGGGTTTGGCGGGCGCGTCGTCGCGCCCGTTGCCTGCGCCGTCGCTGGGTCCTGTTCCACTGTTGCCGAGGGTGACTGTGGCGAGTCCGCCGAGTCGTGGCGTCTGGGTGGGGTCGATGTGGGGTGGTGGGATGAACCAGACTCGGTCACCCTTGATTTTGATGCCCCAGTGTTGTCGGTGGACGTCGTGGTGACATCTGGTGCACAACATGACGCCGTTGTTCAGGTCTGATCTCCCGCCGTGTTCCCACCACACGATGTGGTGGGCTTCGCAGTGTTCTGGTGGTGCGTGACACTTCGCACAACCCCCGTCCCGTTCCAACAACGCCAGGCGTTGGGCCTTCGTGAACATGCGGACGTTGCGTCCTTGGTCGAGGACCTCACTGGGCCCACCGAGGACGTGGGGTATCACTTCTGCGTCACCTGCGAGGCGGCGTAGTTCACTCACGGAAACGGGCTTTGATGTGCCGTCGATGCTGCCCAGCCCCACGCCACTGTTCAGGTCTGACAGGTTCATGCGCACCACAATGGTGGTGCGCACCCCCGAGCTGGTGGTTTCCTTGCAGCCCAACGCATGGCGGGCCAAGTCATGCAGGGCGTCTGCACGCATCTGAGCGGGCGTGCGGTGATCCTGCTCTTGAGGGTCGCGGTCACGTCGGGCTCGGAGCTGGTGGGTGACCAACTGTTCCAACACTGTGCGAATCGGTGCCGCCGTGACCGCGTCCAAGCGACCGTTCAGGGTCACCATCCCTGTGTGGTCTTCGGTCCAGGACAGATACCTCTCAGCGTGTTGATGCTTCTCACGTTCCGTGTGACCGGCCAGATCGGCCTTCGCGACCTCCCGGGCAACTAACTGTCGCACCTCCTTCACCGTGAGGCGCACCGCCTTGGCTACGAGGCGTTGCTCCAGTGCATGCAGTTGTTCACCGGGAACACGGTCTGTGAGTTGTTCAAGTCCCGCAGTGATGATCGCGGCCACATCCGTGGACAAGTCGCCCGCTATCGAGGCCGCAGTGATGGCCGGGTAACGGGGCGCCGGTGGCGTTAGCGCCTGATCACCTTCGGAGGGATCGGGCGGAGTGGAATCGGGCGGAGTGGAATCGGACTCGGAAAGCAGCGTGGGTTCGGCAATGAACGCCCTGCCCGCTTCGATGGACCTCCACGCACCAGCTTGGGAGCCACCCGTGACGGACGCGACCATCGCCCCGGCGTTGCCAAAACCCTGCCGCCGCGCGAGCCCACCGCCGGGCAGCTCTGGGGTCGAGCGTCGTGCGGCATCACCAGCGAAACGTGCCCGCAGGGCGTCGGTCAACCTGCCCAACCTGGCCACGGCGTCGTACGCCCCCAGGAAGTCTTCCTCGGACAAACCCGCCACGTCCACACGCGCGACAGCACCGACGAGGCTACTGGCCTGGTCGATCTGTGCCACGTCTAACGACGCACCCTGGTTTGTCATGAAACCAGTCAACCACCACCCCCTGACATGCGCTTACCAGGCACGATGACCTGTGGACAGCCCTACCAAACCCCGCCTGGGCACGACGCCGCGCCCCACGCCCAACCGCACACCCCGCCGTCGACGTCGCCCTCGACGAACACCGCTGCGGCAAGGTTGGTGGGCGCCCGGGGGTTCCTGGCCCGGTCCCGTGCGCGGACGCCGTGTTGGATTCTCATCGCTCCGCGCGACAAGGGCCTCGATCAGTCGCCGGGCGATTGTTGACCGCTCGTCGCCGAATGGTCGCCGCCTATGAACTCAACCCACATGCCCTTTGCGGTCCCATGGCCACAAGGCCCAGCAAAGAACGCCTCCCAGTCGGCGATCCCAAACCTTTGCGACGGGATCAGGACGATCTCTCCCTCCGGCACGCTCACTACGACAAAGTTGTGATCGTCAACGAACCACTCGCCAGAGGCGGTCACTCGTTCAAGTCTCGCCGGGTCGCAATCGCCTGCGGGCGCGATTTCTACGTCCGCGACCGTAGCCGTTCCGTTGGGGTCCAACGAGATTCGGGCACCAGTGCGCTTCAGGTCAATCCAGTCGCCGAAGAGTTCTGGTGCGCCGGTGCCAGTGCCAGCGCCCGAAGAACTCGCGCACGATGCCAGCAACGGCAAGGCGCACGCCAAACCGACCCAGGCGAGTCGGGCACGCACCTGGATACTGCGCGGTTGTGTGGACGCCATTGACGCTCCTTCCGGCGGACCCAATACGAGACCATCATGAACCCATCGGTCGCCCTCACGGCCCAAGCTCGCGAGTCACCGATACCCTCGGCAGCCCCGCACGCCCCCGCAACGAGCCCGGAGTGGCGGATCACCGCAGGCTGCCTATAGGCCTGTCGGATCTCCCCACGCAACCGCTACCCACGCGGTGAGTTCAACGCCAGCGTAGTCGCTGAGCGAGAGTTCACCTTTGGCGTTGTGCCGTTCGAGCAAAGATGCGATCACCTCTGGTGTTGCCTCCACGTACGCCAGCACCTTCAGCCGAGAGGTGGACTCACGGTCCAACGTAAACTCGGCTGAGCACGTCCGCAGGGCGTACTCAAGTTGCAACGAGTTGGTGCCACAGGACTGGTCGACGAGAACGGCGGTGGGGTACGCGGCGACGACAGCGGACTCCAACTCCTCCATCAGCGCGGACGTGCCGCCGATCGCGTCAACGGGGGCGTACTTGGCACAAGATGCAGCAAGCACCCCCGGCTCGTTCTCTATGCCGATCCATACCGGAGTCTCGGAGCAGTCCACGCTTGTACCACTCCATGGACCGTTCAAGGCCGCGAGTTCCGGCTCAACGTAGTCGCCACCGCCTGCACTGCAAGCCGACAAACCGACGAGGAGGACTCCAAGCCACATTGCGACGGGACTTTTCCGCCTAGACATGCTTCCCAACCCTCTCCAGTCTTTCGCGGGTCCCTGTAGTCGCGGGGAGCCGACCCCAAAGCCGTCGTGTTGTTGGTCCGGTCCCCCGCATCAATGAACAACGACACTTCCAACGACGACGCAGGCAACAAGGCCGCCTGGCGTACCCCGTCGCACATCTTCGCTAGTTGAGGTCCGCACCGTCCAGGGTCACGGCAACACATCGACCGGTCATGCTCGAGTCGTCTGACCAGAGAAGTAACGCGAAGGTCCACGAGTCTGACGAGGGGTCCCTCTCGAAATGAAGTTCTGTGAGCTCCACGTACTCCCATGGACCGGGGATCGAGTTCACGAAGTGGAAATCGGTCACGCCACTCAGGTTCAGCTCATGGCGAGTCGACACGGCTCCGCGGGTCACGTGCACGAAGATGGCAAGACTCTGCGTGCAGACATCAAAAGCGATGCGGTCTAGAGTGCTCCCCCACAACGGATCGGTGAGCATTAACCAACCTCCTGGATCTTCCGGATAGTCTCGAGGATGTCGTCCAGAGACGAAGGGCCAATATCAACGTGCGTGAGCGCAGGATCCGTCGCCACCTGGCACGGCATCAATCGCAACCACCCACACGAGCGCAGGCCCCCCAAGGAACAACAGGGCGACTTCTGAACCCCGTCGGATCGCCCGCGAGAGCGGTTCCCGCCGGGGTAGACGCTTCAATCGCATGATCAATCACCCCCCCAAGGTCAGCGGTGGTCCTGGTCAAGGGTAGTCCACGTCCACCGCCACGACGGAGAGCTTCGCCGACGCCAAGGCGCCACCATCGACGACGGTAGCGTGCGTCATCGCTGACGATGCGGTGCTCGGGTCTTGGCCGCTTGCCTCCACATGAGCGCGACGGGACGTCTTACCCCGATTCGCACCCATGGTGGCATCAACGCGAACTACTCGACGGGACGCCGAAGGCTCCATCGCATCGTTACTGTGCTCATCAGAAGGTCATCAATCACGTCGTGAGTTCGAGCCAAGAGTCGGCCAACTCCCGATACTCATCCGGATCCAACGCCCCCTCGCCCAACGCGAGTTCCAGGCGAGAACCGTTCTCGGGCTCGCGCAAGTCGAGCGGAACAAAGCTTGCGATCACAAATCGAGGCGTGCCGTCAAGAGCATCGCCGAAGAATGTGCATGACAGGCGGGAGTCGAGCGTTATTCCGCACACAGCGTCGTCAACGGATATATCGGCCAATTCTACTCGGCTCAGTATCCACTCCTGTGATTGATTCATCTCGACATCCGGATAGGCGACTGCGCAAGTAGTGAATGACGTGAATTCTACGGAGTTGGAAAGCAGCTCTCCGCATGCGGCGGGTGACACTTCGAACACCTTGGGATCCAGCACAAGATCCTCGATGCTTGGCTTGGTCGGTTTGTCCGTTGAACTGCACGCCGCAACGGCAACCAAGAGAGATACCAGGGCCATTCGAGACAAGAGTGCCGACGTGGGGCGCTTGTTTCGCTGTGTGTTCGTCCGACATCCACTCATGTCAAGCTGCCCTTCCCTCGAACTTTCGTTGCCTTGTCCATTGCCAGATCGAACAACTTGCTTGACCCGAAGACTAGTAATCCCTCCGACGTTAGCGCATCGAGCCGGTAACTCTCGTGGACCCAGAGTTCCCATTGTGTGGAAATCTCTGGTTCCATAAGCATATCGAGGCTCCCATTGAGTTCGAGAAAGTCATCCGAGCCTGCGTACGCCCCAAAGCCCGCATCGTATACCCGCAGTATGAAGTCCACCTCGGCCAATTCCGGGACAGTTTGCACATTGCTGCGAATCTGGGTCGAGGGATAGCGAACCGAACCATCGCTTGCCACAGCAGGTTCCCCAAGCAAGTCAGCCAGCAGAAGCTCACGGTGGTAGAGATACCTATCCACGTAACTGTTCCAGACCTGAAGCCATGGGCGATCAGGGTCGGTCGCCACCTTGTGTACCGATGGAGGCTTCAAGCCGAGATCGTCAGCAGTCGGCGCGCTCTCGATGATCTGCTGCGCCCCGTCGTCAGAGTCACGGGATTCCGACGCGCCCGGGAGAACCCTCGTGGGACGCTTCGGCACCGCCGGCTTTTGCCTCCCTGTGCCGGGGTTGAGGTCCTTGTGCGTGTTCCAGAACTTGTCCTCGTTGTTGACCGCGCTGCCCCTCGTACGGTCCGTCGCAGTGATCCGCAACCCACTCGCGTCCGTGTAGGTCACGGGGTTGTTCTCCGCGTACCGGTACGCGTCCAACGTGCGCGGGTCGCCCGGGTCCATCAACGGGTCCGGGCTGGCCAGCGGGAATGCTCCCGCCTCTGTGTCCAGACCTAGGGCAGACCGCCCCCGACGCCCCGAAGTAGCGGCGAGAACTTGCTGTCTATGTGATCCAGTACCTCCAGTATCGCCTGTCTTTCGGCCTCTTCTTCGGTCCGACGAGCTTCGACCGCAAGCATCCATGCTCCTCGCATTGCGGCGGCTTTGCACCGTCCAGCAAGTTCGGGATCGTCTTCCGATGCGCCCGTGAGGATGAAGCGAAGTACTTCCAGAATCCAGACTCTTAGGTGCCCAGGGGGCTGGTCGGCAAGTGCCGCCATCATCACGTCAACGGTCGGTTCGGCAGCGCCGTACAACGTGTTCTGGGCGAAGGCAGACCCTTCGAGCCCCCACCAGAGTTCCGCCGCCTGCTCGGACGTCCCCGCCTCAAGAAACGTCGCGATTGCATTCTTCAGGTCCGTGCCGCTACCTTGCATCACTTCTGTCGCAGTCCAATCGATTGCATCGAGGACCATTCGAGAGAAACTCATGATGCCCCCCATGGGCCATCGTCGGCGGGAACACCTGGCGGGAACAGAGACTGCGGGAGCTGCGCCTGGCATCGTGGACAGATGGGAATATTCTGCCAGACGGGCGCACTCGTGGGGCCTCTCCAGCCCCAAACCTCACTCATTTGGGCACCTGGTACGGCGCGTTGGGCGGCGATCTCCGCGTGAACCCCCGGAGACGATGAATGTGTGACTACATTCCCCGACTTATCCCTGGTGTTGACCCATGCCGCAGGCCCACGGTTCGGGCTTCCGTTCGGAAGGTGCTGTGGCTCCGGGTTCGGGACACGCTCGACCGACGTGGTGGCGGCGCGACTCTTTCCGAGGGAGTAGGAACCGCCCGCGACTCCTGCGACTGCGATTGTTGCGGTGATCGCATCACTGTGGTCGCCATACCAGGCTAGAGAGCGGTTGAACCAGCCGTCGCGTTCACGCAGGTCCCGGATGGCCCTTTGCTTGAGCAGACCGACACAGTAGTCGTTGACTTGGCCAAAGCCCGCGTGCACATCCGAGCCACAGTCAACGGTGGACGTGACGAGCGTCGTACCGGTTGACGCCTCGTGATCGAAACTGAAGGTGTCGTCGTAGGACACCACGCCCGTACTCACGAACAAGGGGCCTGACGCCGGATCCCATCGACTCGCGGACCCATCACCTGGGCCGGTGTTGCCGCCGTAGCGTCCGCTCCTCACCTTCGCCCGTGAGTTCACCACCTTGGTGCTGCCGGTGTGGTAGTCCACCCCCGCGTTGGACTCCCTGCCCATGCAGTCCATCTCGGCGCGCCCGCCCGACGTCGTACACATCGACCTGAGCCCACTCGCGTCCGTGTAGGCCACGGGGTTGTTCTCCGCGTACCGGTACGCGTCCAACGTGCGCGGGTCTCCCGGATCCATCAACGGATCCGGGCTGAGGAACCTGGACAACACCGGGTCGTAGTAGCGGGCATTCAGATACGTGAGCCCCGTGTCGGTGTCTTCCACCTGACCCAACCAGCCACGGTCAATGTCGAGGTCCTCAGTGCCACGGCGTGCCCCATACGGGGTATGCGCCGTGCGCTGGATGCTTTCCGTGACCGATGCGGCCCCAAACCCTGTCGCCGACGCCGGGTCCACGTTCAACCCCATCACGACTTGGGCGCTTCCTTGCACGTCACCGAACAGCAACGCCCAGTCAGGCTCACCCCCATTGGTGACCGTCACCGTCGCCACCGTCGCACCACCAAACGTGACAAACCTCGTGCCCGTCACCCCACCAGGCACGGCCGCATCGGCATCGTCGACCTGCACATCCCCCACATACACACTCGCCGCCACCGGTGACGCCTCCGTGGTCAACTCACTGACCTGCACCTGCGCCACCCGTTGACCCGACGCGTCATACACATACACCCGCGCCCCACCAACCGTGGCTGGCCCGTCCGGCACACTCACGCTGAGTCCCACGACCGCCCCGACCGCTGCATGCGGACGTGGCTGCAGATGCTCGGGCGTCTGGAGCCCCACTCGCGACGTCAGCGGGGCGAGGCGTCGCACTCCGCGGACTGCACCAGCAGGTCCCTTTCCCTGTCGATGTCTACGTCGACGACGGTCTCAAAGCCCGCGCCTTCGAAGAGCCACGCCGAGCCAAGTTCGGGAAGATCTCCCTCGTAGAGCCTTGCGCTTGCGTACGTCCTCGACGTAGACACGTAGAACTCACCTACCCCTGCGAGGTCCTCCACCGGAAGCGCGTAACCGGTTGAGAAGTCAGAAAGGGGCACTGAGTCCGTCAGCGCGCCGGAGTTCACCGCCTGCGGAGACAGTGTGAACTCGACTACCCCCGGATTCGCACCAGCAAATCGTCCTTCGTGATCGATGATGGACACGTCCGAGTCGTCAACAAGGTCCTGGTCCGCACCAACACCAATGTTGATCTCGTCACCTGGACACGCTGGTACGAAGCCTGTCAACTCGTCTGCTCCGGTGCGAACCATGAGCACACGGACAGCGTCGACGTCATACGATTGAGGGTCGAACTGATCGACGAGTCCAGAACAGCCGACGGTTCCGATTGATGCGCTGGCACAGAGAATCCACAAACTCGGGTGATGCACGCGCCTAGCGTAACCACGCTTCATTCGGTCGCTGTGGCTCGCGATACCACCCCCGTCACATGGGGTTGCCATCTGGATCCTTCACGTTGTAGAGAGTTGGCTGCGGAGCTTCCACGCAATGCTCACCCCACTCAGCACACGCTAGTTGGTTCTGGTAGCCGGTGCTGGCCACATTCTCGAGAGCCCAGCCACCAAGAGCCTGGGCAGTGAGCGCAGATGGGCACAGGCTCAACAAACTGCCTGCACACACCGCCCTGACACCTTGATCGGTCGCGAGATCCCAACCCGCACCTTCGCCACCGACTCCGAGGCCGAGGTCACCGAGCGCGGCTTCCTCAGGTGCCGGTCCTAGTCCGGAATCGCCGCGGCAACAACTACCCTGGCCCCATGGCCTACGCCGATGACCTTGCCCTCGCCCTCAGCATCGCCGACGAGGTGGACGCCCTCACCATCGCTGGCTCCCAAGGCGACTTCGCCGTGGAGCTCAAGCCGGACGACACCCCCGTCACCGCGATCGACCGCGCCGCCGAGCAACTGGTCCGTGACCGCCTCGCCACAGCAAGGCCAGGCGACACCATCGTCGGCGAGGAATTTGGCGTCACGGCAGGGACGGACAAGAACTCCGCAGGCGGCCGACGCTGGGTGGTCGACCCGATCGACGGCACCAAGAATTTTGTGCGCGGCGTGCCTGCCTGGGCCACGCTCATCGGCCTCCTGGACGGGGACGACGCCGTGGTGGGCGTGGTCAGCGCCCCCGCCCTAGGCAGGCGGTGGTATGCGTCGCGCGGCGACGGAGCGTGGGGGGTCACGCGCCTCAATGGCTTTCCCACGGCGCCGCAGCGCCTTGCCGTCTCTTCCGTCACCGCCCTCGCCGACGCGTCGGTGTCCTTCAGTTCGCTCTCCGGCTGGGAGGCACGCGGCCTCCTCGAACCGTTCCTGGAGTTGACGCGCACGGCCAGGCGCACGCGCGCCTTCGGCGACTTCTGGAGCTACATGATGGTGGCGGAAGGCCTGGTAGACGTGGCCTGCGAACCGGAGTTGGCGCTGCACGACATGGTGGCCCTGGTGCCCATCGTCACCGAGGCCGGCGGGAGCTTCACCTCCCTTGCGGGCGTTCCTGGCCCCTTCGGGGCGGACGCCCTCGCCAGCAACGGCTCCCTTCACCACGCCGTCGTCGCGCTACTCGGCCAGAACTAGGACAAACTTCATACGGCGTGCCCCTCACTTGGGGGGCAGCGATGCCGATAGGACGGGCGTATCCCACTCGTAGGGAGGTCCGAGCACTCCAATGGCGCACATCGTGCTGATAGTTGCCTACGCGGCCTCCGCTGTGAGCGTCGTGTCGCTGGGCATCGCGATTGTGCGCCGTGGCCGCCTCACGCCTGCCAGCATGGCGCTGCTCGCTCTCATCCTTTCCATCCTTGCTTGGACCGCTCTGGCGGTGTGGGGCGTGATCGTCCAGCCAGAGGACCTCCAGAGAATGCTGGCGTGGACGATGCCGGCGGCCGCGTCCGTCGTCGCGTCTGTGCGGGTATTGGTGTGGGCCTTGAGCGACGCGTCGTGGCGGCCCAGCGTGCGCGCCATCGTCACCATGAGCGGACACCCCATGGCGACCGTGCTCGCCGCCACGATCCCCGAACTGCGCGCACTCGTGGCAATCGACAACGGCGACGGCCTTCAGTACGGGCCGGTGTTCTGGGTACACGTCGCCGTGAGCTACCTCCTGCTCATGAGCGCCTTGCTGGAGATGGTCCACGCCAGGGCCCACATCCCGCTGCTCGCGCGGGGGCGCCTGGCCATGCTGATTGTCGCCTGGGTGGTCCCGTTCATCATCAACCTAGGCAAGGTCGTGTTCATCGATCCTGGCGGCCCCGACATCACGCCGCTGGGCTTCGCGTTCACCGCGGCGGCGCTGTACGTCGCGGTGGTGCGCGGCGGCTTCGCCGACCTTGCGCCCATCGCCAGGCACGAGGTATTCGAGCAACTCGTCGATGCCGTGTTTGTCATCGACTCCCGCGGCAACGTGGTGGACACGAACGCGAAGGCTCGAGCCCTCGCCGGTCTCGACGAACACGTTGTCAATGCACCATCCCTGCCATTCCACGAGGTGTTCCCTGCGCTTTCTCGGGTGGCGGGCACTCCCGGCGAACACGACGTGGTCGTGCGGGGCACACCGTTGGTTCTGGACATCGCCACCAACGACCTCACGGACCCGGGCGGGAGGTACCTGGGGCGCACCGTCCGCGCCAGAGACGTCACGCAATCCACGATGCAGCGCCGTGAACTCGCGCGCATCCACAATCAACTTGCGCGCGAGGCAAGCGCGAATGAGGAGCTGAGGGCCGAGCTCGCCAACCAGGCGCTGCGCGATGAGGGAACCGGGCTCCACAACCGCAGATTCGTCATGGAACGCCTGCCGGAACTGGTCGAAGAATGCGAGAAGCACTCCACTCCGCTCAGCATCGCAATGGTGGACCTCGACCACTTCAAGGCCGTCAACGATACGTGGGGGCACTCCGTGGGCGACCGCGTGCTCGCCGCAGTGGCGAAGGCCATGGAGGCCGCCACGCCCCCTGGCCTGATCGCGCGATTCGGCGGCGAGGAGTTCATCGCCTTGTTGCCGGGACTCACGGCGGCGGAGGCCGCCGCGCGCGCCGACGCCATACGGGCTGCGTGTGCAGCCGTCGAGGTGCGCACGCGCGAGGGCGTCATCACTCTCACCGCGAGCGCGGGCGTCGCCTCGTGCGCGCCAGGCAACATCGACGCCTCCAAACTCATTGACGCGGCCGATGCAGCCTTGTACCGCGCCAAGGCCGCGGACCGCGACCGAACGTGGGTCGCCGAGAGCGCCTAGCGGAGGCTCAGTCCCCCAGCACCTCGGCGAGGTCATACCAGAGCAGGGTGCGGTCGGCGAGCCTCTCTGCAGCGTCGTCGTCGCCAGCCGCAGCGGCCTTGGCGTCGCTCGCCGCATCTTCCTCGTCCACGAATACGCACGCGATCGCGGCGGGATCAAGACGGCCAGCCACCAGCACCGCCGCAGGGTGCGTCACCGCGTCAGGGACGGCATCGGCTCTGGAGACGTCGGCGGCAATGACGGCGCGCAAACGCGACCCTCCGTCGAGCGCCGAGGCCATCGCGGCGGCGTCGATCGCGAACTCGACCAACTCGTCTTCGTCAAGTGCGGCTATGGCCTCTCGCAACAAGTCCGTCACGGCGAAGGCGCGTTGGGGCTCCCACTGGCCGGACGTCTGGAGTGCAAGTTCGTCCACCGTGGCGGGGATGTAGACCCTCATGTTCCCAGTGTGACCCTGCGCGACCAAGACTGCTTGGCGGCGCGCCCGTCACACCCTGCTGGGCGCCGGCACCGTGGCCAGACGAGCGGCCGACGCGACCGCCTGGATGCCCTTGCGGGCCGAGGATCGCGGCGCGCGTTCCCCGAGCGCCTGGCCAGCCAACGTCGCGGCGTCGCACGCACGCGGATCCCACCCGACGGTCCACACGTTCTCCACGGCGCTGTACCGGCGCAAGGCGTCGGCGACGGCCTCGCGCGGTCGCTGGCCGGCCACCGCCGCGCGCACCCGGTTGACCACGACGAGCCGCGGGGTGGTCTCGACGGGCACCACCGCGTCGAGTTCAGCGAGCGAGTGCACAAGTCTCTGAATGCCCAGCGGCTCCGCGCTGCCCACGGCGACCACCACGTCGGCCGCCGCGAGCGCGGACAGTGTCGCGCCGTTGCGTTGGGGAGCGTGGGTGTCGTATTGGAGTTCCTCGTCGCGCTCCAGGGAGAAGCCGCAGTCCACCACGGTGACGGCGGCCTGCGTGCGGAGCAACTCCCACACGGGCTCGAGCGCGGCAGTCGAGAGTTCCGTCCACCTCTCCGCGCGCGTCACCCCTGACAGGACCCGCAGCCCCTGGGAGGCATGCAACGCGTGCCGACGCACGGTGTCTGCGCTAAGGGTTCCCTGCAACGACGCACGGGCGAGGGCGGCGATGCCTGGCGCCTCATCCAGCAGCCCCAAGGCCTGCGCCACGGCGCCCCCGTACGTGTCCACGTCCACCAGCACAGTCGGCTCCGCCAACGCTAGGTCGTAGGCCATGGACACCGCGAGCGTGGTGCGGCCCGGCGCCCCTGTGGGGCCCCACACTGCGATGATGATGCCCCGTTCCAGCGCGTCCACGTCGGGAGCCTCCGGAGGGGCCTCAGCAACAGCGGGCTTGTTCGTCGCAGCGCCGACCGACGTCAGCAACGCGCCAGCATCGTCGTCTGCGGCGAGCAGGTGAGCGATGCCGAGCCCGCGCAAGTGATCCGCGCCATCAGGGCTCGACGGCACGCCCACCACGGCCACGCCCGCCGCCGCGAAGTCGGCCACCACTCCCCGGTGCAGGTGCGCCTGCTCCGACACCAACACCACGGAGCCGACGCCAGCGCGGGCCGCCGCCAGCGCCTCCGAGAGGTCGGCGCAACGACGCGCCACCGTCAGGCCCGGGGCCGCTCCCACCGCGGCCGCCACGGTGCTCTCGCGCGAGCCGCGGACCGCGATCAGCACCCCCACCGTCACGCGGCACCACCCGCGAGGCCCACCACGGAGATCTCTCCGCGGGACGCCAGAGCGTCAAGGAACTCCTCGATGTCGCGCCGTGGAACCACCACGTACACCGTCTCGACCGACCCTGCAGAGAACGACCCGGACTCATGGTCAACCGACTCCACTACCAGGCCGGACGCGACCAGCGTGGTCTGTGGCTCGTCGGAATCGGTCCGAGTCAGGTAGACGTCGACGAGCGAACCGCGCTCCACACCGTCGGCAAGGGGCAGGCTGGTGCGCACCGCGATGGGCCTGCCGGTGAAGTCGCCCTGGTCGGCAAGCGCCGCGCGCGGCAACAGCTCGCCGTCGCCCACCACCCGCGTCACGACCTGGCCCCACGGCTCCTCGCCAGGCTCCACGTACGTGCCGTCGGGGATCCGCACCTGGACCACCGTCACGTCGTCCCTTGCCAGCACTGTTCCCGGCGTCAACGCGTTCTTGGCGGCGTAGTAGGGCATGGTCGTGTCGGACGATCGCACGATGCCGGTCACCGCCGTCACGGAAATTGCGATCAACAGCAGTCCTACCAGCAGGCGCGGATCGCGCCATCCAGGCCGTCTCAGCCGACCGGCTACAGGTGTGTCACTCATGCGAGACCCCCCTCTCAAGGTGGGATTCATCTTGCCGGACGTGCGCGCCGCGCGCCACCGCGCTGTGGAAAACCGGGGCGGGCGCTCCGCGGGTGCCACAATGGGGGCATGACTTCCCGGTTCCTGACACTCGCCGACGTTCAAGAGGTGCTCAACATCTCCTCGCCTCAGGCGTACTCCCTGGTGAGGTCAGGCGAACTGCCCGCGATCCAGGTGGGCGGGCGCGGCCAATGGCGCGTCGAGTCGGTGGAACTGGAGAACTACATTGCCCGCCAGTACCAGGCCACGCGGGCCAAGGTAGAGGCCAGCGGCGCTGAGGGTTAGCCCCCCTGCTACACCGCCGAACGCACCCGCATGATCGCGTCGATCGGCACCGCCGACATGGCGCCCACCGAGGTTGACACCTCCACGTAGTCGGCGCCCACCACGGCGATGAGCCCCGTCACCTCTCCAGCGCCGTAGTCCATGATGACGCGCGCGCGATCACGAGCCAGCGCGCGCAAGGCGTGCCCGATCCCCAAGCGGCGCTCCACCTCACTCACGGTGGACGTGCGCGGCGGCAAGCCGGACACCAAGGCCACGGCCCGCATCGGCACCAGGGTCTGCGGCCCACTCGCGCCCAACAGCAGCCACTGCACGGCCGCGTCGACCACCACCCCGTGCACTGCCTCGCCGTCGCGAAGCGTCAACGCCACCGTTTGGCCCTTGGCGGTGAGCAGCCGTTCAGCCAGCTCGATCGACGCCCGCTCCGCACGGGTGAGGTCGGAGACGTCTGCCTGGAACTGCGCATCCTGAGCGGCGCTCAACTGTGTCTCAAGGTCCGCAAAGAGGTCATCCCATCGCATGCAGACACGGTAGCGAGGCCAGCTATCCACAGTCGCGGTCGACACGCCAAACGCATTCGTGTATACCTAACATCATCAAACTTCATCAAATGCAGTCAGACGACGTTGAGGAGGGGCTATGCGGATCATCGGCAGGTTGGCCGCGTGGGTGGCTGTGGTGGGAATGCCCGCAGTGGCGTGGGTACTGGCACAGATCGCATGGGCACTATGGGACGGCCGCGAGGCAGTCGTGCACGTGGACGACCTCATGGCCATGGGCGCCGCGGGCTTTGGGGCAGTCGTGGCCGGGTATCTCGCGGCGACCGGCTGGGCGATGGTGCTGGGTGCGCTGCTCAGGGGTGGCAGGTCAGTGCCCCGCTCCATTGCGACCCTCGCCCCTGCGTCGTGGCAACGCGTCACCGCGACCGCTCTGGGCGTGACCATGAGCGCCGGATTGGGTGCGCCAGCGCTCGCTACGCAGTCAGAGGCGCCGCAAGTGGGGTGGAGCGAGCCCTCCACGAGTCAACCGGCCCATCCGGCCCACGCCAGCACCACCCTCGCCAGCCCTGCCGGGTGGGTTGTGCCTCCAGCCTTCACCACGCCCAGCGCGGGTTCGCCGGACGGCGGCACTGTCACCGTCGGTTTCACTCCCGCACCGGCGGCGGCTCCGACCGCGCAACACGCTCCCGCAGTGCAGCAGGCAGAGCAGGTCACTCCCGCGGGTATGGTCGCCACCAGCGAGTCCCCCGATGCTGCCCAGACGTACACGGTGGTCCACGGCGACTCGCTGTGGCGCATCTCGGCCAAGATCCTGGGCCCAGAGGCGAGCGACGCCGCCATCAACAGGGCCTGGCCAGAGCTCTACGCCGCCAACGCCGACGCCGTGGGCCCCGACCCCGCTCTCATCCACCCCGGCCTCGTGCTCACCGTGCCAGCCGGGCTCGGCTCATGACCGCCGTCGCCTACGCGGTTCCGCAGCCCGGCTTCACCCCGGCACCGCAACCACGGCCAACTCCGGCGCCACCGTCGGTCGTTCCCTCCGCGTACCGCAAACGGCGCGCACTCGGCGACCCCACCCCCTTGGCATGCACGGTGGCTCGCACCGCCATGGAGGTCGCACTCGGGGCGGAAGGAATCCACACCCTCACGCGGTGGATCACCCCCACCCTGCGAACATCTCTGCTCAAACAACGCTCGCTCGCGCGGCGTGCGGCCTATGTGGCCAGAGGAGACATCGCGGTGGCACGCATTCGCGTGTGCCGCGTGAGCGCCACTGCGGCGGAGGCAGGTCTCGTCCTCATGGAGGGCAAGATCGCCCACCCCGTCGCGATGCGCTTGGAGGCGTGCGCCGGGCGCTGGCTCATCACCGTCCTGGATTTGGGCTAGTCCCGGCTACTCGTTCTTCCCGTGGCACATCTTGTACTTCTTGCCTGAGCCACAGGGGCACTGCGCGTTCTTTGCGGTTCCTGGGAACGTTCCGCCATCCGCCTCTGTCTTGGTGGCGGCCTTGGGCTTCGACGACGTCGCCTTGCCGGTACCGTCGTTCGACGGCCCCGAATAGGTGAGAGCCCCCATCGAAGACGTCACCGGACCGCCTCCGGTGGTAGTGCCGCCAGAGGCCTGCCGCCGCTGCTGCGTTCCGCCAGCCTTGGACCCAGTGGCGGCAGGCGCATCGCCTGCAGGCTTCGACTTGGATGCCGTGGCGGCGGCGCTCGTCGCATCGACAGACGCCGTCGGCTGCGGAGTCTGCTCGCGCTTCTCCACGCGATACAACACTTGCAGCGACTGCTCCTTGACCGCATCGGACATGGCACTGAACATCTGATGAGCCTCACGCTGGTACTCGATCAAGGGGTCGCGTTGACCCATCGCCCGCAGCCCGATGCCCTCCTTGAGGTAATCCATCTCATAGAGGTGCTCGCGCCACTTGAGGTCGATGACCTGCAGCAACACCTGGCGTTCCACCTGGCGCATGATGTCGGGGCCGATGCGCTCCTCGACGGCGTCGTACGCCACGCGGGCATCGGCCGTGATCTCGCGCTCAAGGAAGTTCTGCGTGAGGTAGCGCATGCCGCCCGCCTCTTCCACGACCTCGTCAATCGTGAGGGACACGGGGTAGATGGTGCGCAACTCGGTCCACAATGCGTCCAGGTCCCAATCGTCTGGCGCACCGGCCATCGTGGCCGCGCGCACGGCCGAGCCGGAGACGTCGTCCACAAAGCCACGCACCTCGTCACGAAGGTTCTCGCCGTTCAGAATGCGGCGGCGCTCGCCGTAGATGATGGTGCGCTGCGACGACGCGACATCGTCGTACTTGAGGATGTTCTTGCGGATCTCTGCGTTGCGACCCTCGATCTGGGCCTGGGCGCTGCGCACGCCGCGGGTGAGCATCTTCGACTCGATCGGCAGATCGTCAGGAAGCGCCCCAGAGTTCATCATGGTGGCCGCGAGTCCCGACTGGAACATGCGCATGAGGTCGTCCTCAAGCGACAAGTAGAAGCGGGACTCACCAGGGTCGCCTTGGCGACCGGAACGCCCACGCAGCTGGTTGTCGATGCGGCGCGACTCGTGGCGCTCGGTGCCCAGCACGTACAGTCCACCAGCGGCCAAGACCTCTTCGTGCTCCGCCGCCACGTCTGCGGTGGCCTGCGCGAACACGTCATCCCACACGCGCTCGTACTCGTCCGGCTGATCGTGCGGGTCGATGCCGCGTCGGTGCATCTCTTGGACCGCACGGAACTCAGGGTTGCCGCCCAGCATGATGTCGGTACCGCGGCCAGCCATGTTGGTGGCTACCGTCACGGCGCCCTTGCGGCCAGCCTCGGCCACGACAGCGGCCTCGGCGTCGTGCTGCTTAGCATTGAGCACCTTGTGCTTGATGCCGTTCTTGCGCAACTCCTTGCTGAGGCTCTCGGACTTCTCCACGGAGACGGTACCGATGAGCATCGGCTGGCCATTCTTGTGGCGCTCCAGCACGTCTTCGAGGATCGCGTTGTACTTCGCCTGCTCGGACTTGAACAGCAGGTCCGACTGATCGATACGGATCATCGGCATGTGCGTCGGGATGGAGATGACGTTCATGCCGTACGTCGCGTTGAGTTCCGAAGCCTCCGTCTGCGCTGTGCCCGTCATGCCGGCGAGCTTGTCGTACTGCCGGAAGTAGTTCTGCAACGTGATCGAGGCGTACGTCTGGTTCTCCGCCTTGATCTGCACGCCTTCCTTGGCCTCAATGGCCTGGTGGAGGCCCTCCGAGTAGCGTCGCCCGGCCAGCAAACGTCCGGTGTGCTCGTCGACAATGTGCACCTCGCCGTTCTGCACCACATACTCGCGGTCGCGGCGGAACAGTTCTTTGGCACGGATGGCGTTGTTGAGGAATCCGATCAGCGGCGTGTTGGCTGGGTCGTAGAGGTTGTCGATCGACAGCGCCTGTTCGATCTTGTCGATGCCAGGCTCGAGGATTCCGACGGCGCGCTTGTTCTCCTCGACCTCATAGTCCTCCTCGGCCTTCAGGTCGCGCACCAGTCGCGCAAACTGCACGTACCACTGCAGGTTGTCGCCTGCCGCGGGGCCGGAGATGATGAGCGGGGTGCGGGCCTCGTCGATGAGGATCGAGTCGACCTCATCGATGATCGCGTAGTGGTATCCCCTGTGCACCAGTTGCGACGGATCCATCGCCATGTTGTCGCGCAAGTGGTCAAAGCCGAACTCGTTGTTGGTGCCGTACGTGATGTCCGCCTGGTATTGACGCTTGCGCTCGGCAGGTTCCTGACCGGAGATGATGCAGCCGGTCTCCAAGCCCAAGAAGCGGAACACGCGTCCCATCAACTCTGACTGATAGCTGGCCAGGTAGTCGTTCACCGTCACCACGTGCACACCGTTGCCAGTAAGTGCATTGAGGTACGCGGGCAAGGTGGCCACCAGAGTCTTGCCTTCGCCGGTCTTCATCTCGGCGATGTTGCCAGCGTGCAGTGCGGCGCCGCCCATGATCTGGACGTCGAAGTGCCGAAGCCCGAGCGTGCGCTTGGAAGCCTCCCGCACAGCGGCGAAGGCCTCCGGCATCAGCGAGTCCAGGCTTTCGCCGTCGGCGAAACGGTTCCTGAAGTCGGCGGTGAGTCCGCGCAACTCCTCGTCCGTCAGGTCGAGGTAAGCGTCTTCTAGCGCATTCGTGAGGGTGACTGTCCTCTCGAGGCGGCGCAACTGGCGCCCCTCACCCATGCGGATGATTCGATCAATAACTGCCACGGTGCTATGTCCCGCCTTCCTGCGTGGGCCACCGTCCATCCTAGGTGGTTGCCAACTGAGGTTCTTGTCTGCGTGGGCGCAATAGCGTGACAGCCGCGCCCAGCGCTGCCGCTCCGACCATACCGCTTGGCCCGAGCCGTTCCGCCAACACGATCACGCCCAGCACTGTCGCCACGAGGGGTTCCAAGAGCGCCACAATCGTGGCAACGAATGGCGGCACCGTTGCGAGCCCAGTAAGAAAGGCCGCGTACGCCACGGCGGTCATGGCAACACCCAGGACCAGGATGAGGGCCCATCCGCTCAGGCCACTTGCCGCGCCGATACCAGACAAGGCGGCCACAGGGATCAGCAGCACACCGCCAAACGTGAAGCCGATGGCGGTGAGGGGGATGGGGTGGAGTCCCTCGACGGGCTTGCGGTTGAGTACCGCGATGCCAGCGAACGTCGCGCCGTTCGCCACGGCGAGCAACCCGCCGAGCAAGCCGTTGGCACCCAGTTGCAGGGACCCCGACAGCAGCAACCCGAGGCCGACGAGCGCCAGAACCAACGCGAAGACGGTGCGCCGCGTGGGGCGAACCCGGTGAAAGGCCCAGTCGAAGACGGCGGCGAAGAACGGGGACGAGCCGATCCCGATGAGGGTGGCGAGGCCGACGGACGACAGGCTGATGGCGGAGAAGTACAGCGCCTCGAACAGCGCCGTCAGTGCGCCGGTTGCCGCGATGCGACGCCACGCCTGGGCACTCAGAGACCGCGGTCGCAGGCGGGGCACCACGATGACCACCACGAGCAACGCCAGCCCGCCCACGAGCATCCGCCACATGGCAACGGAGAGCGGGCCAACACCCTCGTCGCGGGTGATGAGCGCGCCGACGACCCCTCCCGAACCCCACAGCACGGCAGCAAGAGTCACCGCCAAGAAGTCACGAGTGCGCACCTGCGAAGGGTATCCGGCGCACGCTCCTCACAGGCACCGGCGCCCGGCGCTCGCCTCGGGGGGGCCGAGTTCGCCGGGCGCGGTGCCCTGGTGCGGAGAAGTCGCTAGGCGCTCTTGCGCTCCGCAGCGTCGCGGGACTCTGGGTCGATGTGGATGACGCCGTACGTCCATCCGCGACGCCGATAGACCGCGCTGGGCAGTTGAGTCTCTGAGTCGAGGAACAGGTAGAAGTCGTGTCCCACCAGCTCCATCTGGTCAATCGCCTCTGAGACGGTCATGGGCTCCGCAGAGTGGGTCTTGGAGCGGATCACGATCGGGGTGCCGTCGAGTGGGATCTCGCGCACCGAGTCTCCTGGTGCGCCTTCCCAGGACTCCACGTTCCCCACGGGCGGGGTAGCCGCGGCAGCGTCCGCCTCCACCACCTCGCGCAGCGACGGCGCTCCGTTGTGACGGTTGGCGCGCCGTTCGTGCAGCTTGCGCAAGCGATCACCGATACGGGCTGCCGCGAGTTCAAGGGCTACGACGCGGTCGTCTGCCGACGCTTCGACACGGATCACTCCGCGATCGTGAAGCGTGATCTCGACCCTTTCCGCATCGGCCGCCAATCGGGGGTTTCGTTCATGGACCACATGAACCTCGACCCGCGTTGCCTTCGGAGCCAATGCCGCGATCTTCTCCATCTTGGACGTGATGCGCTCACGCATGTCGTCGTTGACTTTGGTGTGGCGACCCACAATGGCAATGTCCATGGCAACTGCTCCTTCGAGTGATGCCGCGCTCTGGCGCGGCGGGACGGGACGTGATGGGGGGCGCCGCTTCGCGCCTTTCGCATCACCCCCTTCGACTCAGAAGGTGCGACCAGTTGGTCGTCGTAGTCGTCACGATACTTGCCCGGCGGCACGCGCGCCATACGCCGGAGCAGCGGCCAGGCAGAACCCCGCGGCGACCGTGAGGAATGTCACCTGGAGTGCGCTGGTAGCGGCCGCAATGGTCGCTCCTGTGGTGATGACGTCGTCCACTAAAAGTGCCCGCCCTTGAGCCCGGCCGCGGCCCACGGCGCGCACGCTTGACGCTTGTCGCCACCGTTCCCGGGCGCTCGACCCGCGCTGTTCCCCTGCGCCGATGGCGAGGGCTTTCACCACCCGCGCATCCACACCAGCGTCGCGCAGGCCCGTCGCTGTTGAGTGGGCCAACAGCAGCGGCAGGTCGATGCCTCGGCGGCGGGTGCTGCGTCTGCGGGCAGGCACCGGCACCACCGAAATCGGGGAGCCCACGGCGTCGGCAATGTCACGGGCACCACGGCGCACTACCCCAGCAAAGAAGGCATCGAGGTCGCGCCTGCCAGCATCCTTCCAGGCCGACACCATGGCGTGGTTCGTGCCAGCGAGGCTGGCAATGGCCCACATGGGAAGTGGCGGTTGACCTGGCACGTCGAGCCGAGGAGCGGCCGACTCCGATCGCAGCGGCGGCTCCCACCAAGGTGCCTCGCACTCGTCGCACCAACGCACGTCACGTAGACCGCAGCCTGGGCACTGCACGGGCACCACCGCTCGCGCGACGTCGCGCGCGGCCTGGGCACACCACGCGGGCGGGCGGCGATGCCAGGCGGGCCAGCGGGAGCGCCACTCACTCAATGCTGCGGCTTGTGCCGTGCTGCTGCGAGACGTGACCACCGCGTCATCGTGGCCCCGGCACGGCGTGCGCGGCGCACCGCATCGCCCGGGTTGGGGATCAGCGCCGCGGCACGGACCTCGGCACGACACGGCTAGCCCGCGTAGGCGACGTCCCTCACCCCTGACAACTTGGGTGCCCAGCCGTTGCCGGACCTCGCCACCAACTCTCCGTCCGCTGACACGGCCTTGAGTGTGCGCACTCCGTTGCGCGCCGTCACGGAGACGGCGCCCGCATATGTCGTGAAGTCGGTGGTCCACCCACCGATACCCACGAGCGCCATTTCCCCAGATTCTTCGCCAAGCGCGACGACCGAGGTGCCATCGACCCATTCGAGGTCGATCGACGGCCTGACCGTTGACCCAAACGCCAACGGTTCGCCCACCGCGAGCGGGCGCCCGTCTTCGTGCCTGGCGATCGAGACCACCTCGAGGACCTGTTCCACCCCTGACCGGCTGAGGATCGCCAACCTGGCGCCGTCGCGGGACACCGCCACCGACTGGACGGAAGACCCGGCGAGCCACGGGGCAGCGATTTCTATCGTGTCTTGCTCAGGGGCCGCCACCGCAAGGACACCTTCAGACACGGCCTCAGTGCTCCACATCCATCCGTAGACATCAAAGGACGGGGCTACCATGCCGGTGCCCGGGATCACCTCGGTGGAGGGGATGATGGCACCCTCCACTGGCGGCTCCGCGTCGTCCGCCGCCACCAGGCCACCTTCGGCCGCGAGCGCGGTGCTCACGTGCACCGATCCGCCCCACTGGAACGCGACCGTGGTTCCATCGAAACCCAGCGCGAAGCCGTCCGCAGTCTCGGGGACAACACCGGCGGCTGACGGCGTCACCGACGTCGCCTCACCGTCCCACAGCGCGAGCCGCCCGTCGACCACGACGAGTGCCTGTTCCCCCGGCAGTGCGGCGGGCTCGAGCACCACGGAGGCGTCACCACCAAGGGCAACAGCTCCCACCGTCGTCACCACGTCCTGAACCAAGGGCAGCTGAGTGAGCGTCTGCAGCATCTGCTGTTGGGCGAGCGAACGCTGCGCGGGGTCGCCAGCGGACCCGAGCGCGAGCGCGACGTTTGCGACGCCGTCGGTCACCACCACCGAGTCGACGCCCAGGGCTGACCCAGGGGGGAACCCCGTCTGAACGCCGCCAGCCAACCATGCCGACGGCCCCTCGACGAGTTCGCGCGCGGCGGCGGTCGCAATCTGGTCGTTGTCGGCGAACCACCGCACTTCTGGCACCTGGGTGGCGCCGTTGGCGGCCGCGAAGTACAGGCTCACCGGCCGAAAGAACCGCTCAAAATTGGCTGCCGACATCACCATGCCGTCGTCGAGTGCCGTGATGCGGTATCTGCCGAACTCGTCAATCCCCACCTTGAACTCGAGGTCCTTGCGGACGTCGGCGGAGGCGGTCACCATCACTCCGGAAGCATCGACTTCCGCGGCCACCGGAACGGAGTACGTGAAGGTGCCGTTGTCCTCGTTGTACGACGGAACCACCTGCCGAGAGTCGAAGACCGTGACCTGCGCGAGCGGGTCCCACTCGAGGGCGGCCGGCCCCGTGAGAAACTCGCGCGCCACGTCGAAGCCGCTGACCGAACCTCCCGCGGCGGCGGTGAGGAACCCTTGCACGATGGAGCGTGGCGTCGCGTTGGGCCCAGGGCCCGTCAGGATGGGCGGGATTGCCCCAGGCTGGACCACATCGGTGTCCCCTGGCCTGACATCCCCGCTCGTGGGGATCGACGTGCACGCCGCGAGCGCGAGGCACGTTGCCAAGATCACGAGGGCTCGCCTCACAGTTCCACCTCCGTCGACAACGACACCCGCGGTCCTACGTCGGGGAAGTCCTGCTCGCCCATCTCAAGCGGCAACGGGTCGCGAAGACCGAGCCCCCGTGAGCCACACGGCAACATGAGCCGGAATGAGGCTCCTTCTCCCGGCCGCCCCGCCGCCTCGAGCACGCCATCGTGAAGCAAGGCGTCCTCCCTGGCGATCGACAGGCCAAGACCGGTGCCACCCATCGTGCGAGCGCGCGCTGGGTCTCCCCGCCAGAAGCGGTCAAAGACGCGCTGCGCCTGGGAGGGGGACAGGCCGACGCCGTAGTCACGCACCACGACGGCGATCGTGCGCGCGGTCGACGCGACGCCGATGTCGACCGGGCCGTCTTGGGCGTGTTCGATTGCATTGGACAACAGATTGCGCACGATGCGGCCCACGCGCGGCGCGTCCATAGACGCCATGTGCTGGCCCTCTTGCACCCACAGCCGCAGCGGCACCCCTTGATCAGCGGCGGCGGGAGCCAGCGTCTCGACCTGGTCCCTCACCACCTCCGCCACGTCGTGCGCCTCGAAGTCCAACTGCGCGGCACCAGCGTCGATGCGGGAAATCTCGAGCAGATCCGCGAGGAGCGCTTCGAACCGGTCGAGCTGCGTCGCCAGCAGTTCGGCGGAGCGTGCGACGGAAGGCGAGAAGTCGGCCCGCGCGTCGTGCAGAACGTCCGACGCCATGCGGACCGTGGTCAACGGCGTGCGCAACTCATGCGACACGTCTGACACGAAGCGGCGCTGGAGGCGGGACAGGTCCTCCATCCGGGTGATCTGGCGTTGAAGGGACGCAGCCATGTCGTTGAAGGTGGTGGCGAGGGTGGCCATCTCGTCGTTGCCCTTCACTCTCATCCGTTCCGACAGGTGGCCGTCGGCCAGCCGCGCGGCCACTCTCGCGGCGGCGCGCACAGGGCGCACGGCCTGCAGGGTTACCGTCCAGGTCATGAAGACCACGAGCAACACGAGGGCGGAGGCGCCGAGCGCGAGGACACGCTGGATGAGGGCGAGGGTGTCCTCCTCATCGGCGAGCGAGTACACGAAATACAACTCATACTCTTCGGCGGACTTCAAGTCGAGAGGGGCGCCAACCACCACGGCCGGCGCGCCGGAAGGCAACTCGGCAGGCTGCCAGAACTGGTTCGACTCGTTCACCACGGAGGCACGGAGGTCTGGCGTGATGAGGGGTATCAGTTCCTGTTGGCCGAACAGAGTAAGGAACACATCCGAGTCGTTGTTGGGCGAGCGCAACAGCACCAAGCTGCGCGACGCGCCCCCCAGCTTGTTGAGCGCCTGCAGCTGGTCGATCACCAGTTGCTGAAGTTCGCCGGGCGTCTCCGCCGTGGATGCCTCGAACACCTGTTGGGTGCTCTCGATGTCTCGGGCAGACTCCACAAGGATGCGCTCCACGCGCTTGTCCACTAGTCCGTCGCGAATCTCGGTCGTCACATACGCGCCCAGCACCGCCACGGCCGCCAGACCCACCACGAGCGTCGAGGTGATGACCCTCAGCAGCATGGACCTGGTCCAGCGGCGCCACAGTTTCTGGACTGGCGCGAGCAGCATCATGCCCACCGCGCGCGCGCTGAATCTCACGACGTGTGGCCGCCAGCCTTGTACCCCACTCCGCGCACGGTGAGCACAATCTCGGGATTCTCGGGATCGTGTTCGATCTTGGCGCGCAGCCGTTGAATGTGGACGTTGACCAACCGGGTATCGGCCGCGTGGCGGTAGCCCCACACGTCCTCGAGCAGCACCTCGCGGGTAAACACCTGACCCGGAGCGCGCGCGAGCGTCACCAGCACGTCGAACTCGAGAGGCGTGAGCTGCACCACCTCTCCGCCGCGGGTCACCCGGTGGCCGGTGACGTCGATCTCAAGGTCGCCGATGCGCACGACGCCAGGCGAGATGTTGTCATTGCGGCGCAGCCTGGCGCGCACACGCGCGATGAGTTCGCGTGGCTTGAACGGCTTGGGGATGTAGTCGTCCGCCCCCGACTCCAAGCCGAGCACCACGTCGACGGTGTCCGACTTGGCCGTCAGCATGATGATCGGCACGCCAGACTCGGCGCGGATCTCCCGACAGATGTCGATTCCCGACTTTCCAGGAAGCATCAGGTCGAGCAGGATCACGTCTGGTTGCTCGGCACGGAAGATGTCGACCGCCCGATCCCCGTGATCGCAGAACACCGGATGGAATCCGTCGGCTCGCAACACAATGCCCGTCATCTCCGCAACTGCTGGGTCGTCGTCGACCACCAGGATCTTTGCCACCATGTCGCCATGATGCCACGGCCCACCACTTGACGGGGCGCGCGCCTTGGGGGTGGGCCCGAGGCGTGGCAAGATGGGCGGCACACACGCGAGGAGGGGACGTGACGGACAACGGCTCGTCGGGAAACGACGGTTGGGCCATGCCGGGCACGAACGTGCCGCCGCCTGGGCAGGCACCCCCTGGCGCACCAGGGTCCGGTTACGCTCCACCTCCAGCGCCCGGCTACGCCCCGCCACCGGCGCCCAACTACGCGCCTCCTCCTGTACCGCCAGGTGCGGGTGTGCCACAGCAGCCAGCACTGACCTACCGTTCGTGGCAGCCGGGCATCGTCGCGTTGCGCCCCTTGCCCTTTGGCGACTTCATCACGGTGCCCTTCAAGGCCATGCGCTTCAACCGCGCGGTGGTGGTGGGCGGACCGCTGTTGCTGTTCACCGTCAGTGCGATGCTCACGGCCCTCGCGATCTGGGCCGCGGCCAACGACAGCGAGCTCAACCTGTTCTCCTACTACGACTCCTTCAAGGGAATATCCACCTCGACGATCGTTGCCGCGGTGATCGCGGGGCTTTCCTGGGTGGTCTCGGACGTGTTGGCATCCTCGATCGTTTACCCCGCCGTGGCGCGAGCCATGCTGGGAGAGCGCATCACGTTCTCGGCCGCAATGAAGGCCACCATGGCGCGCATCGGACACCTGTTGCTGTTGTCGGTGATCGCCGCCATACCGCTGCTCATTGTCGCGGGACTCGCGTTCTGGGGACTGGTCACCACGAATCCGAATGATGACTCCGCTTTTGGCGCCGCGCTTCTGGGGACCATGGCCCTGATCTTGTTGGTGATGGTGCCCATCGCCTTCGCCATCAGCGTGTACTCGGTGGTCGCCCGCGGAGCCATCGTCTTGGAACGCGCGAACGCCATCCAGGCGATCAAGCGAGCCATCCAGCTCGTGCCAGGGCGTTTCTGGTGGTCGGTGCTCATCATGTTCGTGGTGGGGCTGATCGTCGGCGCCGTCCAACAGGCTTTCGGCTTCGTCACCCAGTTCGCCGCGATCATTCCGATGGGGCTCACGTCGAGCGGCAACGCCGACGCCGCGGTCGCGATCGGGTTCATCGTGGGGTACATCTTCCAGTTGATCGCCATCTGCGTGACGCAGTACTCGTTCTTTGGGTCAACAAGTGCGCTCATCTACCTCGACATGAGGATGCGCAAGGAGGGCCTCGCGTTCGACCTGGCCAAGGCCGCAGAGGCGCGCTACGCCGCCGCTCAGAACTCCATGGCGTGACATGGCCATGGCCCCACGGAGCATCCCCATCGAGCCAGATGCAGAGACCGCCCGTCAATGGGTGGTCGACGAACTGGCCAAAGACGCCTACGACGCGACGGGCCGTTCGTGGCTTCAACGATTCCTTGACTGGGTAGCGAGCCTGTTCGATGGCGTCGGCGAGGCCACTGGCAACTTGGGCTTCGCCGGAGTGCCCGGCGCCGTGGTCGCGATCCTCCTGGCGGTCCTCTTGGTCGCACTCATCGTGTTCATCGTGTGGGGGCCGATGCGCGCCTCGCGCCGTCGCAAGGCCTCCCACGCCGTCTTCGAGGACGACGTGCGCGACTCGAAGGCGATGCGTTCGGCGGCAGAGCGCGCCGCCGCCCGTGGCGACTGGACACTCGCCGTCATCGAACGCTTCCGCGGCATCGTCCGTGATGTGGAGCAGGCCGGTTGGGTGGCCGTCTTTCCCGGCATGACCGCGTACGAGTTCGTCACCCAGGCTGGGGAGCGGGTGCCCGCGCTCACGAGCGAGCTCGACTGGGCTGGCGATCTGTTCGATCGGATCAGGTACGGGCACGACGCGGGAAGCAGGGCCCACTACGAACGCATGGTCGCGCTCGACTCCGCCACCGCGTCGGCCCGCGTCGTGGGAGCGACGGCATGACCGCGACGCTCGAGCGCACGGACGACGGCTTTGTGCGCCGCAGCGAAGGTCCAGGGGTCAAGCGCCGTGTGGTTGGTGCCAAGTGGGCCATTGGCGGGGTGGTGCTGGTGACCATCCTGGCGTTCATCGCCTATGCGCAGCGCGCCGACAACGACTACACGCCGCTGTCCATCAAGAACTATGAGCCCGGCGGCGCTCGAGCACTCGCGGAGGTAGCAGGCGACCAAGGGCTCGACATGCGCCAGATCGAATCTCTCAGTGACGCCCGCATCACCGACCCAGAGTCGACCACGTTGGTGATAGCCAACGGCGAGGCGCTGCAGGCTTTCCAGGCGCGCACCATCCTGGACTACCCAGGCGACGTGGTCATCATCGGCGAGAGCCATGCCCTCCTGACGGAACTCGGGGAGTACCTCTGGGTGGTCGAGTCGACGGAACGCACCCTCGAAGCGGGCTGCAGTCACGTCGACGCGCGAGCCGCAGGGACCGTCTCGACGTCTGGAGCGGTGATCGCGGGCACCACGGATGCCACGGCCCGCTACTGCTTCACCGCCTCCGACAACGGGGGCTCCACCGTGGTGTTCACGCACGGCACTGCAGGCGGGCGTGTGACGGCGGTAGCCGATCCCGCGATCGTCGTGAACGACACGATCGACAACGAGGGCAACGCGGCGCTCGCCTTGCGGCTCATCGGCAAGCACGACAACGCCGTGTGGTACGTCGGATCACTCTTCGACACCACGATTCTCACCTGGACGTCGCCAGACAACCCCCACGGCCCCGCCCAGCGGGATGACGTGCCAGCCTCGACTGACTTTCTCCCTCCGGGGACGGGCAACGCGGTGTTCGCCCTGGTATTGGCGATGTTCTTCGTGGCGCTGTGGAGGGCCAGGAGGTTCGGCCCCCTGGTTCACGAGCCGCTGCCGGTGGTGATTCGATCCTCAGAAGCGACGCGCGGGCGGGCCCGGCTGTACCGGAGCGCGGGAGCCTCCGGCCGTGCCGCGGCATCGCTGCGCGCCTCGGCCGCCACCCGCATCGGCGCCCGCATCGGCGTGCCGCGGTCATCCGGCAAGGCCGTCCTGCTGGCCGCCACCGCGAGGGCCGCCGGGCGACCAGTGGCCGAGGTTGAGGCAATCCTGTACGGCCCACCGCCAGGCAACGAGTCCGCCATGATGAGTCTGATAGAGCAGATCGACACACTCGAAAGAGAGGTACACCGAACGTGAGCGACACCGCACCACGACCGGAAGAGCCCCAGTCCGCGCCCCCGCTGGCGCCGTCGGATGCTCCACCCACACCGCCAACCCCTCGCTTCTCCGCTGACCCCGGGGCCAGCTATGCCTCCGCCGCAGCCGATGCCCCCGCGTCGGAACCTGCGTCGGAAGCTGCCCCGGCGTCGGCGTCGCAACCCTTCACCGGACCGAGCGACACCGTCACCTCCCCCGCCCGTGATGCGCTCGGACGCATCCGCATCGAGATCGGCAAGGCGGTGGTGGGCCAGGACCGCGCCGTCACTGGCCTGGTGATCGCGTTGCTGTGCAAGGGCCACGTGCTGCTGGAGGGCGTGCCAGGCGTCGCCAAGACGCTCTTGGTGCGCACCATGGCTCAAACCCTCGGGCTCGAGTTCTCGCGTGTGCAGTTCACGCCAGACCTCATGCCTGGAGACGTCACCGGTTCGCTCGTGTACGACGCGCGCACCGCAGCGTTCTCCTTCCGCCAGGGGCCAGTGTTCACCAACCTGCTGTTGGCCGACGAGATCAACCGCACTCCTCCCAAGACGCAGTCGTCGCTCTTGGAGTCGATGGAGGAGCGCCAGGTGACGGTGGACGGCGACTCGTTGCCGCTGCCAGACCCGTTCCTCGTGATCGCGACCCAGAACCCCATCGAGTACGAGGGCACCTACCCGTTGCCAGAGGCCCAGCTCGACCGCTTCATGCTGAAGCTACCGATTGGGCTGCCTGAGCGCGCTGACGAAGCCTCCGTGCTGCGCCGCCACGCCGACGGCTTCAATCCCCGCGACCTCGCCGCCGCGGGTGTCGGCAGGGTCGCGTCCGCAGCAGACATCGAGGCGGGACGCCGGGAGATGGCCACCGTCGATGTGTCTGACGACATCATCAATTACGTGGTGGACATCGCTCGCGCCACCCGCGAGATGCCCTCCGTGTCGCTCGGCGTCTCACCTCGTGGAGCCACCGCACTCATCGCGGCGGCGCGAGCGTGGGCCTGGATGCGCGGCCGCACCTTCGTGTCCCCTGACGACGTCAAGGCGCTTGCCGCCTGGACCCTCGCCCACCGCATGCAGCTGCGGCCGGAGGCCGAGCTTGAAGGCGTCACACGCGAGTCAGTGCTCACGTCTGTACTCGCGTCGGTGCCGGTGCCTCGCTAGATGTACATCACCGGCTGGACGGCACTCCTCGCAGTGCTCGGCGCGATTCCCGCGACGATCACCAGGAGTCAAGACATCGCGTGGCTGTGGATGTTCGGCGTGCTCGCGCTCGCCGCCATCGATGCCATCGCGGCGCCGTCCACCCGCTCCATCTCCGTACGTCGCACTGTGCCTCACTCGGTGCGCCTCACGGAGGCGACGCAGTCGACGCTGACGCTTGCCAACACGTCCTCTCGCCGCGTGCACGGCTCCGTGCGCGATGCCTGGCCGCCGTCGGCGGGAGCAGGGAAGAACCGCCACCGCTACTCGCTTGCGAGGGGGCGCACTCAGGTCTTCACCACGCCGCTCATGCCAACGCGGAGAGGGGACCGCAAGGCAGCCCACGTGACCCTGCGGATGGAGGGCCCACTGCGCCTTGCGGGCCGACAGCGAGCGCTCCCTGTCGACACGTCGCTCAGGGTCCTTCCCGAGTTCGCATCGCGCAAGCACCTGCCAGCCCGGCTGGCGCGGCTACGTGAGCTCGACGGACTCAGCCCGATTCTGATGCGCGGGGCCGGTAGCGAGTTCGACTCCTTGCGCGAGTACGTCATCGGCGACGACGTGCGCACCATCGACTGGCGCGCCACTGGAAGGCGCGCAGACGTGGTGGTGCGCACCTACCGCCCCGAACGCGACCGGCGCGTCTTCATCGTGGTCGACACGGCTCGCCTATCCGCCGCACGCGTGGGTGACGCGCCCCGCCTCGAGGCCTCGATCGAAGCCGCGTTGCTGCTCAGTGCTCTCGCCTCGCGAGCTGGCGACCGCGTCCAGGTCACCGCGTTCGACCGCGTGGAGCGGGCGCGGGCTCAGGGCGCTTCCGGGTCGGCGCTCATGCCAGTGCTGGCGTCGGCGTTGGCTCCTGTGGAACCCCACCTCATCGAGACGGACTGGCCGGCCCTGGTGCGGCTCATCGGCGAGCGCCTGTCACAGCGTGCGCTCGTGGTGCTGCTCACCACCGTGGATATCTCGCTCGTGGACTCGGGGGCCCTGCAGGCGATTGCGGCACTCCAGCGAGACCACCACGTGGTGATCGCCTCCGTCGACGATCCAGACGAGGGCACGATGCTCCAGGCACGCGGCGACGTGGAGTCGGTATACACGGCGGCGGCCGCTGCCCGCGGTCGCATCGAGCAGGACATGGTGGTGGCAAGGATCCGCAAGTCGGGCGCCGACGTGGTGAGCGCACTGCCAGACGACATCGCACCGCGGCTGGCGGACACCTACTTGGCGCTCAAGTCGTCGGGAAGGCTGTAACGCGCGCCCGCAACCGTCGTGTCGCCTCCCGCTATCGAGCTAGCAGTGTCACAAACCGAGCCGCAGGGCTCCTAGTGCGCGACGGGAGCCATCTCCACGCGGAAGCCCTGTTCGGCGTCTCCAGAAGCTCCGCGCTGCGACGCCCACCTGCCCACCCCGAAGATGTAGAGCCAGAACGCCAGGAAGGCCAACGCACCCACGGCAATCTTGAGCCACCACGCCATGTGCGAGCCCGTGATGTAGCCCTCGATGAGCCCCGACAGGAACAACGCGATCGTCAGACCCAAAGCCACGGACAGCAGCGTGCGGAACATCTCAGCGAGCGCTATCCCTCGAGGGAGCCTGCCGGGCACCAGGAGCGTCCAGAACACCTTGAAGCCCGCCCCAGCGGCCACGAACACCGCGCTCAACTCCAGCAGCCCATGCGGAATGATGAGCTGGAAGAAGATGTCCAGCATGTCGTGCTCGGCCATCACGGCGCCTGCGACTCCCAACTGGATCACGGTGTTGTACATCAGGATCAGCGGGAAGACGCCCGTAATGCCGAGCACGATGCACTGCGCCGCGAGCCACGCATTGTTGGTCCACACGAGCGCCGTGAAAGACGTCGAGTCGTACTCGACGTAGTAGCTCGCGAACTCCTCTTTAGCGATCTGCGCGCGCACCTCGGGCGGGCCGACCAGCTCGAGCGCCGCTGGCGAGTTCAGGGTGTAGTAGCCAGCCACCACGCCCATACCGACCACCACGAGAGCGGTGATGGCGCCCCACCACCGCACGCGATACAGCGCGGCAGGCAACGAGGTGGTGAAATACCTGCAAATGTCGCCCGTGCGCACCTGGTGAGAGCCCGTGAGCCACACGCGGGAACTGCCGAGCAACATGGACAGCCGGGTGATCAGCGCAGGCTCGGGCGCGGCGGAACGCACCGTCGACAGGTCCGACGCGGTGGCGCGATACAGGCGCGTCATTTCGTCGGCATCGGCGCCGGTACGACGACGCTGGCGCGCCAATTGCTTGAGCCTGCTCCAGCGGGCTTCCCTCAAGGCGGAGAAGGCGTCGATGTCCACGCCGCTACCATGCCATATATGGAGGGGCGATGAGTATCGACGAGGAAATTGTTCTTGGCGAGGGCGTGGCGATCGACTCGGGCGCCGCGTCCGTGGTGATGCGCGCAGGATCTGGCGCGATCGACGCGATCATCATGTACGTCGGCTTCGTGGTGTTGGTCAACGTCGCTAGCCCACTCCTGACCTCGGTCAACTTCGCCATCGTCAGGGCACTGACAATCGTGCTCTTCGTCGCGTGGTTCGTTGGCGTGCCCGCGCTCGTCGAAACCCTGACGCGCGGCCTCAGTGTGGGACGACTCGCGCTTGGCCTGCGCATCGTGCGCGATGATGGCGGCCCCGTCTCAGCACGCTACGCGCTCGGCCGTGCCCTGGTCGGCCTGTTCGAGGTCTATCTCAGCGCCGGCTTGTTCGCCGTGATCGCGTCGTTCATGTCGGCTCGCGGCAAGCGCATCGGCGACATGCTCGTCGGCACCTATGCCATGCGGACCAGGGGCGGGCGCAAGGCCATGCCCCCCGTCGTGATGCCCTTCGGCATGACCGAGTGGGCGCAACAGGCTGACGTGCGGCGGCTCCCAGACGGTCTGGCGCTCACGGCGCGGCTGTTCCTGGGGCGCGCCCACCAGATGTCCCACGACGCTCGTTACCGCTTTGGCACCGAGATCGCCGGACAGCTGGCGTCGTACGTAGCACCGCCCCCGCCAGAGGGAACGCACCCCGAGACCTTCATCGCCGCCGTGCTCGCCACCCGCAGGGACAGGGAGTACGTGTCCGGCATCTCGGCTCAACGCCTCAACGCCGAAGAGTTTCAGCGGCTGTCAGTGCTGCCGTACGGGATTCAGGACAGCGACAACTAGCCGCCGACCGCGCCTAGTAGCGGTAGTGATCGGACTTGAACGGGCCGTCGACCGGCACGCCCAGGTAGTCGGCCTGCGACGGAGTCATCGCGGTGAGGCTCACGCCCAGTGCGTCGAGGTGCAACCGCGCCACCTTCTCGTCCAGTTCCTTGGGAAGCCGGTGCACTCCCAGCGGGTACGCGTCGACGTGGGTCCACAGTTCGATCTGCGCGAGCACCTGGTTGGTGAACGATGCCGACATCACAAAGCTGGGGTGGCCCGTCGCGTTTCCGAGGTTCATGAGTCTGCCCTCGCTCAGCACGATGATCGAGTGACCGTCCGCAAACGTCCATTCATCCACTTGCGGCTTGATCGGCTCGCGCTTGGCGCCAGACCGGGAAAGCCCCGCCATATCGATCTCGTTGTCAAAGTGGCCCACGTTGGCCACGATCGCCTTGTCCTTCATGGCGGCCATGTGTTCCACACGGATGATGTCCTTGTTGCCCGTGGTCGTGATGAAGAAATCAGCGCGGTCAACGTAGTCCTCGACGCGTGTCACCTCGTAGCCGTCCATCGCCGCTTGGAGGGCGCAAATCGGATCCACCTCTGACACCACCACCCGAGCGCCTTGTCCGCGCAGCGCCTCCGCGGCTCCCTTGCCCACGTCCCCGTAGCCGCACACGAACGCGATCTTGCCGCCCATGAGCACGTCGGTGGCGCGGTTGAGCCCGTCAGGCAGCGAATGCCTGATGCCGTACTTGTTGTCGAACTTGGACTTGGTCACAGAGTCGTTGACGTTGATGGCGGGGAAGAGCAGCTCGCCGCGCGCGTGCATCTGGTCAAGCCTGTGCACACCTGTGGTGGTCTCTTCGCTCGTGCCGACGATGCCTGCAGCCATGCGCGTGAAGCGCGTCGGGTCCGCGGCGAGTGAGCGGCGCAGCACGGCCCTCATCCCCTCGACCTCCGCGTTGTAGGCGGGGTCCTCCTCTTCGAGCGGGGGCGGCACCGCGCCAGCCGTCTCGAAACGCACACCCTCGTGCACCAGCAGCGTCGCGTCTCCGCCGTCGTCCAGGATGATGGTGGGCCCATCGTGGCCCTCCCACGTGAGAATCCTGTCGGTGTACTCCCAGTACTCCTGGATGGTCTCGCCCTTGATCGCGAACACCGGCACTCCGCCCGGCGCGCTGTAGGTTCCAGGGCCGACGACGATGGCCGCTGCCGCGTCATCTTGGGTGGAGAAGATATTGCACGACGCCCATCGCACCTGGGCACCGAGCGCCGTCAGGGTCTCGATCAACACGGCCGTCTGCGTGGTCATGTGAAGCGATCCGGCGATGCGCGCGCCCTTGAGCGGCTGCGCGTCCCCGAACTCCTCGCGGAGCGCCATCAGGCCAGGCATCTCCACCTGGGCCAAGCGAATCTGGTGGCGGCCGGAGTCGGCCAAGGCGAGGTCGGCGACGATGTGCTCAATCATGGGGGTCTTCTTTCGGTGGGTTCACGAGCGGTGGGCGGCCCAGCGCGCCACCGCCTCAGCAGCGGCGGGCTCCAGGTAGATCGTGAAGGGCTGGTGTTCGGCGCTGGCCAGCGTCACCTCGGCCATGCTCGGGGAGGCAGGACCGTTGACGGCCATGACGGCGCCAAGTTTGACGGTGCTTGACGGTTGATGAATGCGCACCGGCGCGCCTTGTTGCTCGTAATGATTCATCACGAGGTCGCCCGCCGAGGTGATGGTCACGACGAGTCGTGACCCGGTTCGATGCGCCCCCCACCACACCGTGCCGAATCTCTCGCCCGGACGAAGGCCGAACTTGGTGAAGTAGAAGGCGCTCACCGTGGGCTGAACCGCGGGCTTCTTCGACGCTCTCACCAGCGCAATGATTCCGGCGACGATGCCACCGATAATGACCAGCGGAATGAGTAGCCCCATGAAGAGTTGGCCGAAGGCGTAGCCGGAGTCGTATGCGTCCACCAGCCGCTCCTAGTTCCGCTCGCGGATCACGGCGAGCGCACGGTCGCGGACGCGTTCCATCACCTCGCGGTCGGCGGCCTCCACGTTGAGCCGCAGCAGCGGCTCCGTGTTGGAGCCGCGCACGTTGAACCACCACAACTCCCCTGAAGATCCCCAGTGGGTGAACGTCAGCCCGTCAAAGTCGTCGACGTCGACACCCTCGCCAGAGAACGCCTCCCGCACGCGCTCGAGGGATTCGGGCACTGAGCCGACGCGGGAGTTGATCTCGCCCGAGGCTGGGTACGGGTCGTGCGTCGCCAACAGGGTGGACAGCGACGCGTCCGACTCCCCCAGCGCGGCCAACACGTGCATGGCCGCGAGCATGCCGGAGTCGGCAAAGTAGAAGTCCCTAAAGTAGAAGTGAGCCGAGTGCTCTCCCCCAAACACGGCGTCCACGTCGGCCATCTGCGCCTTGATGTTGGAGTGGCCTACTTTGGAGCGCACGGGCTCAGCACCGGCAGCCGACAACTGCTCAGGGACCGCTCGCGAAGAAATGAGGTTGTGGATCACCTTCGCAGTGCGCCCGGCCGCGGCCTCCCTGGCCGTCTCTCGCAACCCCACGAGGCACGTGATGGCGGACGCGCGCACAATCTCGCCGCGCTCATCCACCGCGAAGCAGCGGTCGGCGTCGCCGTCGAAGGCCAGGCCGATGTCGGCGCCGTGCTCCTTGACCGCCGCCTGGAGGTCGCGCAGGTTCTCCTCGTCGAGGGGGTTTGCCTCGTGGTTGGGAAACGTGCCGTCGAGCTCGAAGTACAAGGGGATGATGTCGAGCGGCAGCTCGGGCAGGCCCGCGGCGGTTCCGAGCACCGCTGGCACCGTGTAGCCGCCCATCGCGTTGGCGGCATCCACCACCACCTTGAGTCGGCGCCCGCCCTCCAGGGGAACAAGGCTGCGTAGGAACGCCGCGTAGTCGGCGAGCATGTCTCGCTCGGTGGCGGCACCAAGGTGCGCCGCTGGCGTTGGCGGCTCCACCAGATAGCGGGAGGCCAGCTCGCGCACCTGCCCCAGCCCGGAGTGCTCGCCCACCGCCCTGGCGCGCGCGCGGCACATCTTCATGCCGTTGTACTCGGCTGGATTGTGGCTCGCGGTGATCATGATGCCTGGTAGATCAAGCGTTCCAGAGGCAAAGTAGAGGCCGTCTGTCGAGCACAGGCCGATGCGGGTGACGTTCACGCCGCGGGCGGTCAGGCCCTCTGTGATGGCGTCGGCCAAACCAGGCGAGCTGTCTCGCATGTCGTAGCCGATGGCGACGGTGTCCTCGCCGTCAGGCAACACAATGGCGTCGGCGAAAGCGGAGCCGATCGCGCGGGCGACGTCGTCAGTGAGGTCCTCTCCCACCACCCCTCGCACGTCATAGGACTTGATGAGGCCGCTCAGATCTGGTGGGTTCACGCGGTCAAGCCTAGCGAGCCGCCGCCGCAGTGCGGGCCGCTCTAGCCGTCGGACGCCACCACGCGCAGGTGGCCGCGGCGCGGCTCGGAAGCCAGCGGAGGGCGAGGGTCAGCGAGCGGGGCGGTCACGGGCTTGCCAGCCTCACGTACTGCCCTCGCGAGAGCGTCAAGATCGTCAGGCGACGGCCCCTGCTCCTCGAAATCCTGGTGGATGTGCACCACGTTCCAGCCTCGCGGCGCAGTGAAGCGCTCGGCGTGCGAGGAGCACAGGTCGTAACTGTGAGGCTCGGCTTCGGTCGCGAGTTGCCCGACAACAACGGTGGAGTCCGCGTAGACGTAGGTGAGTGTCGCCGCGGCGGGGCGTGCACACGCCGTCTTGGAGCACTGCCTGGTTGCCATCACAGCAGTGACGCTACCTTTCGGCGGTGGCCCCGAGCCGTCACCACGCCGGGCGTCGCCTCGTCCGCTACCGCCACCGAGGCGTTAGGGTCACGACATGAGGCGAGACACGCACGGCAGGGGGCCACGAAGGCCGCTCATTCCGCCGACGCTGCCCGGCTATCGCACGCGCGCGGAGGTGTTTGACGAACTTGCGGCCGAAGGCTCTGAGCGCCTCGCGAGCAGGTGGTCGAAGCAATGGGGCCGGGTGGAGTTTGGCGTCGAGGACGTGCCGCCGTCTGAACCCGCGCCGTGGGAGCACGGCGTGCCCCTGGGGCGGGTGTTCCCTGGCGAGTACGGGGCGCCCACGCGGGTGGTGCTGTACCGGCGACCCCTCGAGCAGCGGGCGTCTGCTGACGAACTTCCCGGCTTGGTGCGGGACATCCTCGCCGAGCAGGTGGGACACCTGTTGTCGATGAGGCCAGACGAGGTGGACCCCGACTACGGGGCGACCGACTAGCCTCCGCCAGACGCCGGGTAGGTGTCGGGCAGCACCGTCGCCGTCAAGAACGTCGTGCTGATGTCGACGGGCGCGGCGGACGCGATGTAGCCATCGGGCGACGTCATGACAAAGGCCCACGCCGAGACGCCTTCGATGTGAATGCGTGCGCCCTGCGCTGCGGTGATCGGTACCCACTGGACCGTGCGGGCGGCGATGTCGGCGGATCCCACCACCTCGTCGGCGTCGCCCAGAACCTCAACCTGCGCCGCGACCGGCGAGTAGACGGCAAGCCGCGCACCGTCGGAGGGAACCACTGCCGACAGTGTGGTGGGCGTGCGCACGTCCATGGCGGGAACCCAGGTGTGGTCGTAGGCAACGTCTGCCGCGAGGCCCTCGCGCGGCGCACGCGCGACCACGGTGCGGGCGGAGGCGAGCACCGGCTCGTCGGAACGCACCTCGATGGCTCCGAGCCTGTCGGTGGGTACGTCGATGTCGGTGACCACTCCAGGATCGAGCGTGATCGCTTGGCCCACCGACCACGATTCGATTCCCTCTGGGGACACGAGCGACAGCTCCACACGGGCGCCGTCCGGCGCCATGAGCCGCACGGTGACCGCCGGTCCTGGGATCGCTACGGCAGGGGTGGCGGACCCAGTGTCGGTGTTGCCGCTCGCCGCGTCGTCGTTGCGTACCGCCTGCGCGTCGGCATTGACCACCGGAATGGCCGAGTCTGTCGCTGGCGCGCTCGCACCCACCCAGGTGGTGCCAGCGGGTTGGAAACCCTCCAGCCGGGAGTCCTGAAGCGCCGCCACCACGCCGGGACCAGTGGCCTCGACCCGCAGGACGATCGCGCTCATCTGCGTGGCAACGCCCTCGATGAGCCTCTGCACCGAGTCGCCAGGCGCAATCGGGAGCAGCACCTGATCCTCCCGAGCCCCCAACGGTCCATAGATGGTCACGGTGACCTCTGTGGGCGCCGTACTGGGATTGGAGAGCACCAGGCGTGTGCTCGACCCAAGGGTGGTCGCGCCGCCCACGAGCCACTGGTCAAAGGAAGGCTGCGCGCACGTGAGGGCCGCCCAACCCTCGATATCTCCGTCAGCGATTCGCTCCGTCTGCACGGCTATCGCATCGTCCGCTCCGAGGCCGAGCCCGACCGCGCGAGTTGACGTGGGTCCCCACACGTCGAGCGTGCGCACCGTCGGTTCTGAGGCCAGGTCGCCTCCTGTGCCCACGTCCCCCACGGGGACGGTTTGCCCCCCTGGACAGGCCACGACGGGCGCGGGTGGTTCGATCTCGAAAGACATCGGCGTGGGCATCTCGAGCGGCGGCGAGGCGACGATGATGGTCGCGGCGGCCGACGCTGTGACCACGGCGAGCGCTCCGGCGGACACCACGATGCGGCGGATCATTCGGCCACCTCCTTGGATCGCCTGAGGGGCACTGAGCCGATGAGGGCCCACGCGACCGCAGCCAAGCTCGCCCACCACCACCAGCGTTGCGCGGGGTCGCGGTATTCGTATGTCACCGCGCCTCCTCCCGGTGGAACATCGAAGGCGACCCGGCCCAAGGGGTCGTCAACTCTGTCGAGTTCGTGTCCGTCTAGCTGTGCGGTCCACCCGATGGCCGAGGGAGTGGCGATCACGAGGGTCCCGCCTTCTGTAGGCGACTCCGTTGGCCCTCCCGACGTGACCAACGACTTCACGGCGAGTCTCTCGTCATCCGTCGCGAACCACGCTCGCGACACATTGCCGCCGTCCAGCCGATACGTGGTGCCAATTTCGGATCCGCCGACCAGCGTGAGGCTGGCGTTCTGGTCGAGCGCGCCTTGTATCCGGGTGCCGCCAGGGGCAACCACCACGGTGCCGATGCCCCACTCACGCAGAGCAGACAGGTCCGCGGCTCCCGACCGAACCGCCTCCGCGACCGTCGGCGCGAGAGTGTCGATCGCCACGGTCTCGCCTCCCGATCCGCCGAGCGGTTCCCCTTCGGGCCCCCACTCAGCCCTACCGATCGCGTGAGACGAACCGTCGTGCGTCAGCACTGAGTAGGTGACCTCGCCGTCGCCAGTAGAGGCGAGGACCAAGACGCGCTGACGTGCCAGCCCCTCCTGCTCGAGCGGCACGGCAAGCGGCAACACGTGCGTGCCGACCGTGGTGGCAGAACCGGGTTGGGAGCCGGGCCACGCCACAAAGACGATCACGGCCACCGAGGCGCCAGCAGCGACCGTCGCCACGGCCGCCGAAAGGACCCTCCCGACCGCAAACCGAGTGCCGTCTCCGGCAAGCAGAGTGCCGTGCGCCCCCGCGGCCGCCACCAGCGCGCCCACCAGCACCAATGAGGAGCCGGTTCCCGGCCATCCCGAGATCGCGCCGGAGCCAGCCCCGTCCGGCCACGCCGCAGTCGCATGCGCTGACCAGGCCGCCACCGCCCCGCCTGCGGCCATCACCACGAGGCCGGCGGCGGCGGTTTGCCATGCCCTGCGCGATGCGATCGCGGCGATCGCGCACGCCACGACCGCAACACCACCGACGATGCCGATGGGCCACGCGGCGCCGAGGGTCGACGGCCAGCGGGACGTGTCGGCCATTCCCAAGGCGACGCGCCATGCGCTCCCGGTGAAGGCCTCCCCAGGCCCGGGCTCGCGCGCAAGCACGGAGGCGACCAGGTTGGCGTCGGGTGCAAGCCTGGCCGCGGCGGCGAGGCCGGGAAGCCCCACCACGATCGGAACTGTGGCGATGGCCCACACCCTCCACCGCAGTCGGCCCGCCATGGCACCGAGGACGGCGACGATCACGGCCACCGGGAGCAGCAGGACCGGTTGCGCAACGGTCGCGACGGTCACGGCAAGCGCCGCCGCAAGTCCCGCAGAAGGCGAAGGCGCGGGGGTCGGAGATTCGATGCGCCCAGCGACCAACTCTCCACGGCGCCACCCCGCGGCGCGCGCAAGGGCCACGGCCGCCGCCACGAGCGCCACGTGAGCGAGCACTGGGCCCACACGGGCGTCGGCCACCGCTGCGAGGAACGGGGGCCAGAACCCAAACACGAGCGCTACGGCCGCGCGAATCCACGGCCCGCGCGTGGCATGGCCAGCGGCCCACCATGCGAGCAGTGCCGCCACGAAGGGCGAGGCGATGAGCAGCACGCCGATTCCCACGCGCAAGCCTCCGGGAAAAGCCGCGAAGGGAGCCATGAGGCCCGCGTACGCGCCGTCGATACCGGCCGAACCGAAGCCGACGTCCGCCCACCCGGTCCAGGCTCGCGTCCAGACTGTCTGGAAGGCCAGATCGGTGGAGCCGATACCCGGCCCGGCCACCATCTTTCCGGCAACAAGTGCGCGCATGTAGTCGAGTCCCACCGCTACCGACGCTAGGGCGGCGATCGCGGTTGTGGTGAGAAGGCTGAGGCGTTGGCGAGCGGCCGCTGCGTCGAGTTCCGCCTTCACCATTTCGCTCGGCACCCGCGAGGCGCGCGAGCGCTCAAAGGTCCCCAACTCACGGTGCCTCACGGCATCGATAACTTGCCTGACGCTCGCGAAGAGGCGATCCTCGATGGGCCCCGTCGCGCCCACGGCGCGATGGGCGGCCGACGTCCGCATGATCGCGGGCGCTCGTGCGATCAGCAGCAACGGCACCGAGAGCTCGGCGAGAGCACGCCGCGGAACGTTCTGTGCGAGGCGCGCCACGATTCTCAGGGCCACGCTCAGGGGTATGAGCAGGATCAACGGCAAGACGGCCCACCACGGGGCCCAGGCGAACGCATGATGCCATTCGCTGACACGTCTGCGGGCGTGTGTCGATCCCCTGCCGCCTCGCCGGGAGCGCGCTCCATAGAGGCCGTCTTGGGCATGCCTCACGTGCGCACGAGGTTCGATCACCACATCGTGACCAGCGGCCCACGCCCTTCTGCACCATTCGAGGCTGTCGCCAAATCCCTCGTATCCGGCGTCGAGCCTGCCGAGCGCTTCGAAGGCTTCACGACGCACCAAGGCTCCCGCGAGAGAGACCGCCATGACGTCCTCGCGCCAGTCATGCTGACCCTGGTTGATGTCGTCCTCGACCACGAGCGCCACGCGGCGCGCCCCCACCTTGGACACCGTGGTTCCCAGGTTCACGAGCCGGGACGCGTCGTTCCAGCGCACGTGACCCGCGCCTACCACCGCGGCGCGAGGGCGCTTGGTGGCCGTGGCGACGAGCCTTGCCAAGGCGTCGGCGTGTGGCGCGGTGTCGTCGTGAAGGAGCCACAGCAGCTCGCCCTCGCGCGCGCCCGCTGTGTCGAGCAGTCCGCTCAACGCGTCGGCGTACGTGGGGGCGTCGACTCGGCGAACGTCGGCCGCGAGCGCCTCTGGAACGTCGACGTTGGCGCCACCAGTGACGACGATGTGCAGGATCGAGGGCTGTTCGTCGAGTGCCACGAGCGCGGCCAGGGTGGCGGAAAGGTGCTCAGATCGACCGTCGGTGACGAGCACTGCCCTCACGTAGGGCGTGCTCACGGGGTTCCGCCGCAGCGGGGACGTGCGCTAGACCGCGCGACGCTTGAGCTTGCGACGCTCACGCTCTGAAAGGCCGCCCCAGATGCCGAACCGCTCATCGTGTGCGAGCGCGTAGTCGAGGCACTCCGAGCGCACCTCGCACGACGTGCACACCTTCTTGGCCTCACGAGTCGAGCCTCCCTTTTCGGGGAAGAATGCCTCTGGGTCCGTTTGCGCGCACAGCGCGCGGTCTTGCCACGACAGCGGTCCGTCTGCTTCGCCGCCGAAAATGTCCACCACAGGGGCCAAGCCCGGCGTGGTGCCCACATCGGTCGGCACGGAGCCGGTATACAGATTCCACATTGCCCGTCCTCCGATCGACACACACTCGAAGTGAATTACACCCGTGTAATCCGTGCCCGTCAAGTCGAATGTAGCGCACTGTGACGCATCTCGCTCGGGAACCGAGCGTGGCGCCGTGACGTTTACGCTCAGAAGCGCGACCACCGCGGGGACTTACAATGAGTTCCTCGCGCCTATTTGGGGGTTTGTACCATGAGTTCGACCGAATACGTTCGGGTCCGTCACGCCACGACTGTCCGCAGGCATCGCGTGCTGCAGGGAGTCGCGTGGATCCTTGCAGCCACCGCAGGGTTTGGCCTGGTATTCACCATGACTTTCAAGACAAAGCTAGAAGCAGAGCTCGTGACAGCCAACGTCGAGCCCCTCCTCGGCCCCGACCGCCCCGCCGCTCCCGAACCACCCGTGGACGGGTCCTCAGGCGCGGCCGTCAACATCCTGCTCATGGGCTCAGACGACCGCTCGGGTGACAACGCCAAGATCGGCGGCCAAGAGGCCGGGAAGCGCAACGACACGACCCTCATCATGCACATCTCCGGCGATCGCTCGCGAGTCGAGGTCGTATCGATCCCGCGCGACACCACGGTGCGGATCGCGGACTGCGAGCGTTCCGACGGCACCTCGCAACGCGGCTGGACCGGCCTGTTCAACATCGCCTTCGCGAACGGCGCCGCGAACGGATCCAACTCCGACGGCGCGGCGTGCACCATCAAGACGGTGGAGTCGCTCACCAACATCCACATCGACCACTTCGTGGTCGTTGACTTCGTGGGCTTCCAAGACATGGTCACCGCCATCGGCGGGGTACCCATGTGCATCCCGCACGCCGTCAAGGACGCCTACTCCGGAACCAACCTCGCCGCCGGGCCTCAAGTGCTCAACGGGCGAGAAGCACTCGCCTACGCGCGCATGCGCCACGGCACGGGACTTAGCGGTTCGGACCTCGACCGCATCGACCGTCAGCAGCAGCTGCTCAAGAACCTTGCCAGCAAGATCCTGAGCGCGGAGATGCTCTACAAGCCCCAAGACCTCACCAACTTCATCCGCGAAGTTGCTGGCTCCCTGACCATGGACGACGGCTTTGGCGATCTGGACACGCTCATCGGCCTTGCGTTCTCCATGCGCAGCATCAATCCCTCGTCAGACGTGACGTTTGCTACGGCACCCGTGGTCGGGGACCCCAACAACCGCAACCACGTGATCTTCAGCTCGAAGGCAGACGCGGTATGGCAGGCCATCATCGACGATCAACCGATCGCCCCCTTGCTGGATGCCCAGTCGGCCTCCCCCGCCAATGAATCCAACGTGGTGACGGCACCGAGCCCCGGCACGCCGGAGACTTCTGGCGGCTCTGATGCTCCGTCGCAGGACGACATCCTCGACGCCTGCGCTGCTGGCTGACAACACCGAGCAGGGAGGGGGTCCCGTGGAGGCACTCGTGACGCGCCACGCCCGGTCCTCGCGCGGCCACGTCGTGATGACGGGCTTCGCCTGGGCGCTCGCTGCCGCCGCAGGTTTTGGCCTGGTCTTCACTCAGGCCTTCAGTGCGAAGTGGGATGCGACCGTGACGACCACCGACATCGACCCGCTACTCGGTCCCAACCGGCCGGCCCCGCCGCCACCGCCCACCGACGGGTCCTCAGGCTCGGCGCTGAACATCCTGCTGATCGGTTCGGACGACCGCAGCGGCGGGAACGCAGCGATCGGCGGTGAGGAGTCAGGAAAGCGCAGCGACACCACCCTCATCATGCACATCTCCGCCGACCGATCCCGCATCGACGTCGTGTCCATTCCCCGCGACACCATGGTCAACCTGTCTGAATGTCAGCGATCCGACGGCTCGACGCAGAAGCCGTACTACGGTCAATTCAACGAGGCTTTTGCGAACGGCGTGCGCACCACGGACCTCGACTCGGACGGAGCGGCGTGCACCATGAGAACGGTCGAGGGAATCACCGACATTCGCTTCGACCACTACGCGGTCATCGACTTTGTGGGGTTCGTCAACATGGTCAATGCCGTCGACGGAGTGCCGATGTGCATCCCGGTCGAGTACAACGATCCCCTGTCCGGCACCTACCTGCAGCCAGGGCCGCAGAAGCTCGACGGCAAGCAGGCAGTCGCCTACGTGCGGATGCGCAAGGGTCTCAACACCAACGGTGGCGACCTCGACCGGATCGACCGCCAACAGGAGTTTCTGAAGAACCTCGCGAGCAAGGTGCTCAGCGCGGAGATGCTGTACCGACCCCAAGACATCACCAACTTCATCAAGGCGGTGGCTGGCTCCCTCACCCTCGATGAGCGACTGGGCAGCCTCGACTACATGGCGGGGCTGGGCTTCTCACTGCGCAGCCTCAACCCGTCGACGGACATCACCTTCGCGACCGCGCCGGTCATGGACGACCCCAACATTCGCTTCCGCGTGGTTCTCACGTCGAAGGCGCCGGCGGTATGGGACGCGCTCAAGGCCGACCAGCCAATCGCCCCATTGCTCGACGCCCAGTCAAACTCGCCGGCCAACGACGGTGCCGTGGTGCCGACGGAGCCCACCGCTGGGACGCCGGACGCCACCGGCGGTTCACAGGCCGCTACCGAGCAAGAAATCCTCGACGCCTGCTCGGTCGGCTGAGGTCGACACGACTAGGCATCGCTCGATGAGGCTACGCGTCGCGAAGCCTCGCACCCTTCGACTCAGCCGCGGCGCGCAGGTCCTCCTGGAACGCCCTCATCCGCTCGCGTAGCGCCGCGGCCTCCTGCCCCTCCCCAGAACCCAGGATCCGCGCCGCCAACAGCCCCGCATTGCGCGCGCCGCCGATGGACACCGTCGCGACGGGTACGCCTGCAGGCATCTGAACGATGCTGAGTAGGGAGTCCATGCCGTCGAGGTACGTGAGGGGCACGGGCACCCCAATCACAGGGAGCGCGGTGACGGAAGCCAGCATGCCGGGCAGGTGCGCGGCGCCGCCCGCACCCGCAATGATGACGCGCAGGCCCCGATCCTCGGCTGTGCGGCCGTACTCGATCATCTGCTCCGGCATGCGATGAGCCGAGATCACGTCCTTCTCGTAACCGATGCCGAACTCCTCGAGCACGGCGGCCGCCTCGCCCATGACGGGCCAGTCGGAGTCCGAACCCATGACCACACCCACGCGAATGCTCACGATTGCTCTCCATCCCTCACGACGGCGGCAACGTGCGCTGCGCGCCTCCTGACATCGTCTACCCGGTCACCCATGACGGTCACGTGTCCCACCTTGCGACCTGGACGCACACCCTTCCCATACAGGTGCACCTTGGCTCCAGGGTCGCTCACCTGCGGCCATGCCGTCTCCAAGACCGTCCGCGACCCGCCCAGCACGTTCGTCATCACCGTCACGGGCGCGAGCGCCGCGGTGTCCCCCAGCGGCCAATCCAGCACGGCGCGCAGGTGCTGCTCGAACTGGCTGGTCACCGATCCCTCGATGCTCCAGTGGCCCGAGTTGTGGGGTCGCATGGCGAGCTCGTTAATGAGCAGCCTGCCGCCCACCTCGAACAACTCGACCGCGAGCATCCCGGTCACGTCCAGGGCCTCGGCGATCGTGCGCGCGATGGTCTCGGCATCTGCCTGCTCCGTGGGCGTGAGCCGTGGGGCTGGCGCGATCACCTCTGAGCACACCCCATCGCGCTGAATCGACTCGACGAGCGGCCATGCCTTGACCTCGCCAGAGGGGCTGCGCGCCACCTGAATGGCCAGCTCGCGCGTGTAGGGCACCATTTCTTCGATGAGCAACGCGGCCCCACCTTCTGCCGCCGCCGCCAGCCATTCGTCGGCGTGGGAGGGATTGCGGACGATGCGCACTCCCTTCCCGTCGTAGCCTCCCCGTGACGTCTTGAGTACGCCGACGCCGCCGTGGACCGCGAGAAAGGCCTCCACCTCGTCCTCGGTCTCCACGCGCCGCCACGCTGGCATCGGCAGGCCGAGCGCCTCGAGGCGTTGCCGCATCGCGATCTTGTCGCGAGCGAACAGCAGGGCCTCGCGACCAGGGCGCGCGGGCACGCCCAGTTCGGCCGCCACGTCAAACACGGCGTCGGGAATGTGCTCGTGCTCCCACGTGAGGGCATCCGGCCGTGGATCAGCCAGGAGCAGCCGCACCGCGTCTGGATCGCCGGGGAGTCCGACCACCGTCTCGTGCGCCGCGAGTGCCGCCGACGCCTCCGGCGACTCGACCAACACCCGCAACGTCACCCCTAACGTGGTCGCGGCAGGAGCCATCATGCGAGCCAGCTGCCCGCCTCCCACCACTGCCACTGTCGTCATGCGACTAACCTACCGGCCGCTACGCTCGTGCCTCATGAGCGTCAGCATCCGAGCCATCGTGGCGTGGCTGCGCCAACGCGCCGGAACCCTCGCGCGTTTCGGTGCGGTGGGCGTCGCTGGCATCGTCGTGAACCTGGGCGTCTTCAATGCGCTACGCCTGGGACCACTCGGCCCCGACGTCACCGTGGCTGGCAACGAGGACCGCGTCGTCACCGCCAAGGTCATCGCCACCATCGCGTCGATCGTGTTCGCGTGGATCGCCCACCGCGGCTGGACCTTCAAGGGTCAGCGTCGTCACCGTGCCGCCAAGGAACTCATGCTCTTCGGAGCGGTCAACGCCGTCGCCATCGCGGTCGAGGCGTCGCTCGTCGCGCTCACTCACCACGGATTCGGATGGACGTCGCTGCTGGCAGACAACGCCTCGTCGCTCGTGGGAATCGGACTGGGAACCGTGATCCGCTACTTCGGTTTCACGATGCTGGTCTTCGCCGGGGGCGCAACGGACGACGCGGGCTCAACGGACGACGCAGACGACTAGCGGCGGAGCCAGCGACGGCGCTGAGAACGCGAGAGGCGGTGCGGCACCACCGTGTCGAGGTCGACCATGCGTGGCACGCCCTGAAGAAACACGGAGAACACGGCAGGCGCGCGCTGAGACAGTTCGAGCCGTCCTCCGTCTGCGGCGACCAGGTCGCGCGCGAGCGCGAGTCCCAGACCGGTGCCCTTGCCAGACGTGACCGACCGCTCGAAGATGCGCGGAGCCAAGTCCTCCGGCACCCCGTCACCCTCATCGCGCACCTCGATCACAATCGCGTGGTTGGGCCCTGATTCACGCGCGACGATGGCCGTCGTGCCGCCGCCGTGGTGCAAAGAGTTCTCGATGAGCGTCGCCAACACTTGCGACAGGCCACCGGGCGTCGCGAACACCGTCCCCTCGGTACTCGCGATGTGGAGGCCCCTGCCAGCCTTGGCGAATGCGGGCTCCCACTCAGCACGCTGCTGTTCCAGAACGTCCTCAAGCTCCACCAGTTCCGTGCCGGAGCCGAGCGCCCTGCGCGTGCGGCCCAACAGTTCGTCTACGACGCCAACGAGCCTGTCTACCTGCTCGAGAGACGCCTCCGCCTCTGCACGCACCTCGTCTTGAGTGGTCGACGCAGAGATCTCCTCGAGCCTCATCATCAGGGCCGTGAGCGGCGTGCGCAATTGGTGTGAGGCGTCGGCGGCGAACTGGCGTTCCGCAGACAGCCGAGCTGCCATGCGATCCGCGCTGCGCACCAACTCCTCCGCCACCAGGTCAATCTCTTCCACGCCACTCGGCTCGAGCCGCGGGCGAGTCTGACCAGAACCGATTTGCTCGGCAGACGCAGCCAAGTACACCAGCGGCGCCGCCAAACGATTCGCCTGCCACGACGCCATGGCCGTACCGGCGATCACGGCGACGGCTCCCACGACCAACACCAAGAGGTCCGCTCGCGCCGCCTCCCAGAACACGTCTGACTGAGAAATCGACAACAGGACGACCACGTCGGACTCGGTCACTTCACTACCCCTGAACGACGGTTGGGGTTCCTCTCCAGCGGTGAGCTCAGTGCCGTCCGGCAGGCGCACGGTGATGTGGCGAGGAGCGCCAGAGGCGGTGCCGAGGAAGTTCTCGAGAATGGACTCGTCGAGCACTTCGCCAGAGACGTAGCGAGCCTCGATGGCGCGCGCGGCGGTCGCGGTACGGGAATCGAGGTCGCGCAGGGCGGCGTCCCTGACGAACTGGAAGGCGAACACGGCCAAGGGGATTCCCAGCAACAAGATGGCCACTGCCAAGGCGGAGAGCGTAGCTCCTAGGACGCGACGTCGCACCGCTCAGTCATTCTCGAAACGGAAACCCATGCCCCGCACCGTCGTGATGAAGCGCGGCTTCGCCGCATCGTCGCCCAGCTTGCGGCGCAGCCACGACACGTGCATGTCGAGCGTCTTGGACGGCGCGTGCGGATCCGCGTCCCACACCTCCTTCATGAGGTGCTCGCGCGACACCACCGAACCCGCGTGCGCCACGAGCACGTGAAGAAGGTCGAACTCCTTGCCGCTCAACTGGAGTTCCTTGTCATCGAGGTACGCGCGGTGTCCCGCCACGTCCACCCTGACGCCCCCGGCGGCGATTTCGCCCGCAAACTCGGCGTCGGCGCCGCGGCGCAACAGGGCTCGCACCCGCGCGAGGAGTTCGGCGAGGCGGAACGGCTTGGTCACGTAGTCATCGGCTCCAGCATCGAGGCCCACCACCAGGTCGACCTCGTCGGCGCGGGCGGTGAGCATCAGGATCGGGACGGTCAGGCCTTGATCCCGCACGCGCCTGGCCACATCCACGCCGTCGATGTCAGGGAGCCCTAGATCGAGGATCACCAGATCGGCCGAGTGAGCAGCCCCTACCCCGCCCTGGCCGGTGCCGTGCCACTCCACGTCATAGCCCTCGCGTCCCAAAGCCCGGGTCAAGGGTTCTGAAATGGTCGGGTCATCTTCGACCAAGACAATTCTCGCCATGGGGCAACATTACCCGCGCCGGCGGAGTTTGCAACGCCGAGCGGCACAGCAGGTCGCCGCCACGATTGGTAGTGTCCCGACGTGACCATAGCGCCGCGCACCACGCCATCAAGACTGGGGACAGTCCTCGCCCCTGTGGCGCGCCTCGGGTGGAACGGCGCCCCCGAGTTCGCCGTGGTGGCCCTCGTGGCCCTCGCGCTCGCCGCGGCCACCACCGCCTCGCTAGGCATTCACCGCCCCTACACGACGCTGCCGCTTGCCGCCGTGGCCACCTGGGGGTTGTGGGCGGCGGTCCGACCGCGCACCGCTCGGCACACCCCCGCCGCTCGGCAGGCGGGCAAGTGGGCCATGCTGAGTGTCTTGGTGTGGATCGCCGTCGGCATCGTGCTCTCGGCCGAGTATCTGATTGTCAGCCGCGACCCCGGCTTCCTCACCCTGTCAGGCGTCTGGCTCATCGACCACGCCTCGACGGACATACCGACGCTCGGGGCCATACCTGTCGCCGAACTCCAGCACAACCTTCTCCCCGATGCCTGGCAGGCCTGGAACCTGGACGGCGACCTAGTGCAGCCGCAAGGCGCGAAGGCGCTCCCCGCGCTGATCTCCGTGGGCGGGTGGATCGCGGGGGTGCCCGGCGTGCTCGCAGCGAATGTCGTAGTGGGGGGCGTCGGCGCACTCGCCGTCTACAACCTTGCGCGCCGGTTCCTCAGCCCCCTTGCGGCCCTCGCCCCTGCGGCGACGCTCGCGCTGACCGTGTCGCACCTCGGGTTGTCGCGCGCTGCGTACTCGGAGCCACTCACGTTGCTGCTGGTGATTGCCTCCATCCACTGGGCGTGGCGGGGCCTCGAAGAGGGACGTCACTGGGCGTTGATCGCGGCAGGCGTTGCGTCTGGCGCCACTACCCTGGTGCGCATCGACGGAGGCGCCTACGCGCTCGGGGTGCTCGTGGGCGTCTCCATCGCGGCCGCTTTCAAGGGGCCGAGTGCTCGCTCCCGCTTGATGGTGTTTGGGCTCGCGCAAGCAGTGCTCGTGGGTGCTGGCTACGCCTCGCTCGCGCGGTGGAGCGCGGCGTACCTTGAGCGCCTTGGCGACGAGGCCCGTCAGCTGGGCACCGCCTACGCCGTCGTCGTGGCCCTTCTTCTTCTGTGGGCGGTGACCTGGTCGAGTGTGCTCGCGAGGCGCCTTCGCGAGGTTCTGGCCGCGCACAGCACCGCTGCGGGGCAAGTGGTCGCCGTCGTCATCGCCGGTGCAAGCGTGACCCTCGCATCCCGACCCTTGTGGCTGACAGTCCACCGCGGCACCACGTCGGAGACGGACGAGTTCACCAACACCGTCGTCGCTTCCTTTCAACAGGCGGAGGGTTACGCGATCGAGCCGACGCGCACCTACGCCGAGCACACCGTCACGTGGCTCAGCTACTACCTCACGTGGCCCCTGCTGGTGCTCGCCACGGTGGGATTGGCCGTGATCGCCTACCGGGCGGTCACCGCCAGGTTCGAGTCGTGGGTCTTCCTCGGTGCGGTGCTCGCGCCCAGTCTGTTGTACCTCTCGCGACCCCAGATCGTGCCGGACCAGTTGTGGGCCATCCGCAGGCTGGAACCGGCGACGCTGCCGGGCCTCGCGCTCGCCGCGGGCGTGGGCGCGTGGTGGCTCGCACACCTCCTCGCCGAACGATGGCCACACTTGCGACACCGCTTCGTTGCGGCGGCGACCATTGTCATGGTCGCTATGCCCGTCACCACGTACGTCAGCATCCGGCCTGGGGACGACTACCCCGTCAAGTTCGCGACGTACACCTACCTGAGGGAGCAACACGGCGCCAGAGCCCAACTTGACGCGCTGTGCGCGGTGGCGGACGGTCGGCCCATCATCCTCGCCGGCACCTCCTCCCACTTCGGATCGCTCCGCGTGATGTGCGACGTTCCCGTGGTGCTCGCGCTGGAGGAGCCGACGCCCGACACCTTGCGGCGCGCCACCGACCTCTGGGGCGAAGCGCCGGTGGTCCTCACTCGGGATAGCGACTGGTTCTGGGAGTCCCCGCCCACACCGGTGGTGACGTCGCAGACTGTTCAGGGCGAGTACGCGTTGCAACACATGCCCCAGATCGCCTCCACACGCGACTACACGTGGTTCGCTGGCGTCGTCGCGGCGGACGGCACCCTGACGCCCCTCACCGCCGACGGCTCCCCCGTGCCCTAGGCGTCGGTTCTCCACAGATCCCTCGCCGAGCACGCACGGCAAGCACGCGCTGTGGCACGGTGCCAAGGTGCGCCTCACGATCGATCGTTCGCTGACCGACACTCACGATGTCGAGCTCCACGCAGCCGTGGGGACCAGCCTGGCCGAGGTGCTCGGCGGCAACACCTCCAAGCGCGCCTGGTGCGGATCAACACTGCTCGAACCTTCGCACCGGGTGGGCAATCACCCGCTGCTGGAGGGTGCACGCCTACGGGACGGGCCAGGCGAGCACACCGCCCCCCTCGCGGGGCTGCATCTTGCCGCCATCGCTGGACCAGACGCGGGCGTCATCATTGCCGTCGACGGCCCCGTGACAGTGGGGTCTGCGTCAGGCCGCCAGGGGATCCGGGACGATGCCATGAATCCTTCACACCTCGTGGTCGAGCCAGCGGCTGACGGTGGGCTCTCGTGCGCGGACGCGGGCTCAACCAACGGCACCGTGTGGTGGCGCCATGACGGCGAGCGTTGGTGGTGGTGGGGTTCGAGGCGCCGTTTCACCGCTCATCAGGGAGACGTCATCGGCATCGGCACCACCGCCCTGCAGGTGCGCGGAGGCGCCAGCGCGCCGCAGGCCCACCTCCGTCGGCGCGTGTCCCTGACCCTCGCCCGATGGCTCGCCGCCCTGCCCTGGACTCCCACCCCTGACTGGCAAGGGTTGCCGGACCCGACGACCGTCGGCGCATGGACCGGCTCCGCCACCATCACCGGTCCCCACGCCCGCGAGGCAACGCGCGCCATGATCCTGGCGCGCGGACGCCGCCCACCCTCGCCAGCACCATTCGAAGAAGAATGGCTCCGCTGGCTGCCGGCCGCGCTGCCGACCGATGGCACCATCCGTTGCGGCTCGTCGCAGCCCGCCGATGTGAGCCTTGAGGCGCGCGCCACCTCCACCCTCATCTCAGGGGTCGCCAACACTGAGCCGCGACTACCGATCGCGGTCTCGCGCGATCGCGCGGACGCCCTCGCGCGAGCGATTGCGGGCGCTGCGCCCCCTCCGTGGCCCAAGGCCGTTCGGTGGGCCGACCTGGACCAGCCGGGCGAACTCGCAACGGAAGGACCGCCGCTGCGCGTCGCGCTAGGCGTACTCAGCTCTCCCCATCTGGAGACGTGGACTCTTCGCCTTGACGATTCGACCCCTCACCTCCTGGTAGCGGGCGCGCGGCGCAGCGGAGCATCGACTCTCTTGGCAACCCTCGTGGCGGGGCTGGCCTCTCACTACGACCCTTGCCGCTTGCGGGTGACGCTCATTGGCACGGGCACAGAAGGCCCGCTCGCGCCATGCGCGAACCTGCCGCACGTCACCTGTGCGACCGTTTCGTCAGGTGGCGGCGACGCCCTGCACGTGCTGGAGGGAGCGGTGCACGAGGCTCGAGGCCGTCGCGAGGCCCTGTTCGCATCGGGCCTGCCCGATTGGCGGACGTGGGAGTCGTCCGGCGGGGCCCCCGGCCGACTGCTCGTGGTGGTCGACGACTTCGATGAGGCGACCGGCAGTTCGCACGCCGCCGCGGCCGCGATCGAGGCGCTCACCGGCTCGCAAGACTTTGTGGGCGTGCACGTGGCGCTCGCGACACACCGCCCCGCAGGTGCCATCACTGCCTCCTTGAGGGCGAATTGCGCCCACGCGGTGGCGCTGCGTTGCGCTTCGGAATCCGACTCTCTCGGCGTGGTCGGCGTGCCGGACGCCGCGCGGTGGGACGACAATCCCGGCCGCGGGGTGGCACGCACTCTTGGGGCTCTGGCACGAGTTCAGGTGGCGTTGCCCACGGCGGAGCGGTCGCCGCGCGTTCACCTCGCAGGCGCCGAAGTCACCCCAGCTCCTCATCTCGCCGACGCCGTGGCGAGGGGCGTCGTCGCGAATCGGGGCCGTCAGGAGGCGGCGATCTCACCGCTTCTGCCATAGTCCGCGAGCCTGCGCACCACGGACACCGTCACGACCACAGCGAGGACGATCAGCACCACCCCCACGAGCGGCCACACGGTGAGTAGCCACACGCCTACACTCGCTTGCATCAACTGCCACGCGAGGGCTCCGCTCAGAGCGAACCTGCGCCGCTTCGCGAAGCCCCACGTGAACGCTCCGACGCCGACGGCGAAGATGGCCATCACCGCCCCCAGCGCCGCAGACATCTGCCGATTCTCGCCATCTAGTAGGGCATATATGCAGTAGCCGACCGCCACAAAGCCCACCAGGACGGTCTCCGCTACGAGGATCACGAGCGCGACGAGGTCGAGAACGGCAGTCGCTCCCCGCCTCTTGTCCATCGCTCTCCACCTCGCTCACGGGAATTGTGACAGACGTTACATGCTTTAACCCTTGTCATCTGTTGTTAACAATGCGACCATGGACCTTAGTGATCCGCGACGACGCGGCGAATCTACCCCAAGCGTAGGTCGCCGCCTTTTTCTTTGTGAGGAGACTTCATGGACTGGCGCGACCGCGCAGCGTGTCTCGATGTTGACGACCCGGAACTGTTCTTCCCAGTCGGCAACACGGGGCCAGCGCTCGTGCAGATTGAGAAGGCAAAGACCGTGTGCAACTCCTGCACGGTCCGCGACCAGTGCCTCCAATGGGCCATGGAGCACAACCAAGACTCCGGCGTGTGGGGCGGGCTGTCGGAAGACGAGCGTCGCTCTCTCAAGCGCCGCGCTGCCCGCGCTCGCCGCGCCGCCAAGTAGACCTGCCCAGGGTCGCCCCTAGTCACCGTCGACGGTGACGGTCAGATCGACGCGCGAGCCGCCGGGCACCGAGTGCCATTCGATCTGGCCATGGAGTTCGTTGGTGACGAGCGTGCGGACAATCTGAGATCCCAAACCGGTCGGATCCGCAGCAATGCCCTTGCCGTCGTCGGTGATGCGGGCATGCAGTTCAGGGCCGTCCCGCTCGGCAAAGATCGTGATGGAGCCATGCTCGCGGCCCTCGAAGCCGTGCTCGACCGCGTTGGTCACCAGTTCCGTGAGAATCAACGCGAGGGATGACGCGTACTGCGCGGGGATCATCCCAAAGTCACCCTCGCGCACGATCTTGACCTGAACGCCAGGCGACGCCACGTCGGCCGCCATCCGGGCGGCGCGCGCCACGAGGTCATCGAAGTGGACCTGCTCGTCCAAGGTGCCGGACAGGGTCTCGTGCACCATCGCGATGGTCGCGACGCGGCGCATCGCCTCCGATAGCGCTTCCCTCGCCTCGGGTGCCTCGACGCGGCGCGACTGGAGCCGCAACAGGGCCGCCACCGTCTGCAAGTTGTTCTTCACGCGGTGGTGAATCTCGCGAATGGTCGCGTCCTTGGTGATGAGTTCGCGCTCACGGCGACGCAAGTCGCTCACGTCGCGGCACAACAACACGGCTCCCACACGGTTGCCGTTGTCGGTCACGGGGATGGCACGCAAAGACAACGCCGCTCCATTGGCCTCGACATCGGTCCGCCACGCCGCCCGCCCAGCCGTCACCATGGCTAGCGTCTCGTCCACCTGCCCCCTGTCGGACACCATCGCGGTCACCACGCGTGGAAGCGCCCGGTGCAAGAGCGACCCCGTGACACCGAGGCGGTGGAAGCACGAGAGCGCGTTGGGGCTGGCATAGGTGACGATGCCTTGGGCATCGAGCCTCATGACGCCGTCGCCCACGCGTGGCGCACCCCGTCTGGGGCCGGTCACGGAGGTGCGGACGGGGAACTCGCCGCGAGTGATCATGCTCAGCAGGTCGTCGGCGGCCCCTTTGTAGTTGATCTCGAGGCGACTGGAGGACCTCAAGGCGGCCATCGACGCCTCGCGAGTGAGCACCGCAATCACCCGCCCACGCATGACCACAGGGAGTGCCTCCTCGCGCACGGCATAGGTCTCATCCCAACGCGGCTCCCGTGACACGACGACGTGACGCTCCGTGAACGCCGTCTCAAGATGGCCGATCCTGCCAGCCGCTGCCCTGACCCCCACGACCTCCTCCTGGTGAACAGTGGGTCCCGTCGAGGGCCTGCAGTGGCCGATCGCGACGAAGCCCTCGTCTACCTTGCGCCACAACACCAAGTCGGCAAAGGAAAGGTCCGCAATGATCTGCCAATCAGCCACCACTTCCGACAGCCAGTCGGCCTCGTCCAGGGGCATCGGCCCGTACTGCTGAGCTATCTCCGACAAGGTGGCCACGGCTCAAGCCTATGAGGCGCCACGGGCGTCCGGCGCCGCGATACCCTAATCACAGCGGGAGGAGGCACCATGAAGATCAACCACGAACACCATTTCGATGCGTCGATCGACGACGTGGTCGCCATGTTCAGCAACGAGGAGTTTGCGGCGAAGCGTGCTCGCGCCACCGGCGCTGAAGGCAGCGACGTGCTCGTGGATGCCGATGAAGACGGCGCGTTCACTGTCGTGATTCGTCGCATCATTCCCGCCACCACGATTCCCGCCGAGTTTCGGGCGTTTGTGGGTTCCCAAATCCACGTCCGCTATACGGAGGCCTGGGACGCGCCAGACGCCTCCCGAGAAGACGGCGGGCGCGAGGGAACCTTCGCCATGGAGATTCCAGGTACGCCCGGACACGCGCGAGGAGTGGTGGTGCTCACCCCCGCGGGCACCGGCGCAGACTTTGAGGTATCAGGGGAAGTGCAGGCCTCCGTGCCACTGGTCGGGGCCATGGTCGAAAGGGCGGTCGCTTCCGCGATCGGGCAGGCCCTGCCGAAGGAGTTGGCGGCGGCCGACGCCTGGCTCGCCTCCGCGTGAGGGCGCTGGTTTGCGGCGTCGTCTGTGTTGCCTTCGCGAGCTCAACATCGCCGGCCTGAAAGGGACTCCGGATGGTCACGCGGATCGGCGGCGTGCGGCGGCGCGGATTGCGGCGGCGACTGCGAGCGAGCCCACGGTCGCGAGCGTGGGCGCCACGTCGAGCGACAGTGCCAGGAGTACGCAACACACGAATCCGATGGCCGGGACCATGCGGGCCGCCTGGAGCGCGCCACCCTCGCCTCGACGCGTGGCGCGGTACGCCGCCGCGTTGGCGACGGCGTAGTAGACCAGCACGGCGACGCTCGACATGGCGAGCGCGAAGCCGAGGTCGCCCCACCACACCAGCGTGATCGACCCGAGCGCACCCACGGCCTCGGCTCGCTGCGGCGCCCCAGACCTCCCGATTCGCGCGAGCGACGCCGGCAAGTCCGACTCCCGGGCCATCGCCATCGCCGTGCGTCCGATGCCAGCCATCAGCGCCACCATGGCGCCCATGGCCGCGACGGCCGCGAGCAACGCGAGGCCAGCAGCGGCACCGCGCGCGTCCGGCACCGCCAAGGACAATGGCGCGGAGGAGCCCGCAAGCGCGTCGACCCCAGGTCGCCTCAGCAGCGTGGCGCCGAGCGCCAGGTACACCACCACAACAATGCCGATGGCAATGGCGATCGCACGCGGAATGGTGCGGCGCGGGTCGCGTACCTCCTCTCCCAAAGTGGCGAGCCTGGCGTATCCCGCAAACGCGAAGAACACGAGGGCCGCGGCGGAGGCCACGGACCTCGGGGAGACGGATCCGGTCGACGCGGCAGCCTCTAGCTCTGCCTGTGCGGTGAGGGACGCCGCGATCACGGCCGCAAGCCCCGCCAACACCACCACCGCAATCGCCGTGGTGGCGCGCGCGGTGCGCGTCACTCCCATGGCGTTGACTGCCCACGCCGCAACTATCGCCGCGGTCCCCACGACGGGCACGTGTGCGGGCCACGCGTAGGAGCCAATGGCGAGCGCCATGGCGGCCACAGACGCGGTCTTCCCGACCACGAATCCCACACCGGCCACAAAACCCCACGTGGGGCTCAACTCGCGCCGACCGTACGTGTACGCCCCACCGGCCACTGGGTGGCGCGCCGCCAGCAGCGAGACCGACATGGCGTTGATGATGGCGACGCCTGCGGCAAGCCCGATCGCCACGAGCAACCACGGACCTGCCGCCGTTGCCGCAGGGCCCCACACCACGAAGACGCCCGCGCCCAGCATCGACCCGACGCCGACGCCGACAGCGCCGAAGAGCCCCAGGCGGCGCTCGGGCGCGGCGCGGGTACTCACGCGTGAATGCTAGCGGGACGCCGCACCTTGCTCGCCTGCGTCAGGCTCGACCTCTGCCACTACCTCCGCCTCCGCGACGGCATGCGACGCTCCACGCGGACGTCCCGCCTTGACCCACGCGATGTACAGCCCTCCGCCTACCAGCGCAGTCGCCGCTAGCGAACCAAGCGCGGCAGGGCGCAGTGCGTTCGCCACGAGAGTGAAGCCCACGGCGGTGGCGGCGACAGCGTTGAGCACCACCCATGCCACGCGACGCTCGCGCCACGCGAAGGTCGCCATAGTGAGCAATCCCATCAGGAAACTCACGAACACAGCGACTGCGTAGAACAGCACGAGCCGTTGATCACGTGCGCCTGCGGCGACCACGACCACCACCGACGCGCCATAGAAGACCATCACGCCGACGACGGGCACGTGATGAACGTTCGTGGTTCCCAACACGGACGGCAGCACCCCGTGCCGCGAAGGTCCGCTGCCCTCGTTGCGCGCGAGGGCTTTCAGCAGGCCGGGCCCGGCCTGGAACGAGGAACTCGCCGCAGACAGCAACAGCAAGGCCGTCGTGCCTTGGAATAGCGTGAACACTGCGTGGGAGCTACCGGCCCGCGCCAACTCCGCCACCAGCGTGGTGTCTTCGCCAGGCACCCCTACGCCAAGGTGCACTGCCGCGGCAGCGAGCCCCATCGTGAGCACAGACACAATGCCGAGAGTGAGCCACAGTGCCCACCGTCCGAAAGACCTGCGCCCTGCATCGTCCAGTTGCGCCAATTGGGCAATCGCCGAGGAGGGGGCCTCCACGCCGGTGGCGAGAGCCATGGCCACGGGGAACGCGAGAGCTACCGTCAGCGGCGCGGACGAGGTCAGCGACGGTTCCACGACGGTGGTGATGGTGTCTTGCCCGGCGCTGGTGATCAGCACGACCACGGCGGTGACGACGAACGCGATCGTCAGGAGCGCAAAGACTGCTCTCCCCAGGTGTCCGAAGCGCATGAGTCCCGCCACCAGCGTCAGCAGTCCCAGCGCGAGCCACAGCCGATATGGGGACAGCGAAGGCACGTAGGAGATGATCGCGGAGGATCCCGCGGACACCGAAATGGCGATTGTCAGCACAAAGTCGACCACCAGCGCGCCCATTGGCACGAACGCCAGTCCCTCGCCGAACGCCTTGCCGGTGGCCGCGGCGGCGCCGCCGCCCTCAGGGAATCGCGCGACGAGCTGGTGGTAGGAGGCCACCACCAACCCGACGATCACTAGCACCAGAAACATGGCGGGGAGCAAGAGGCTGAGTCGACCGTCGAGTGCGCGCAGTGCCGCCTCTATCGCATATGCCACCGAGGACACAGGGTCGGCCATCACCGAGAACGCGAAGGCGATCAGGAGGACTGTACGCCCGTGCCACCAGCCGGAGCGGCCCACACCCACCTCGTGCACAGCCGTCCGTGTCATGGCTGCTCCGGTCGCGATACGTCACGCCCCCGGCGCGCACGAGCACCCACGTTACTCGCCGCGAGCCCGTCAGTATCCGGGCCGTTCTTCCCACGCTGCCTCGTCGATCGTGGAGCCGAAACCGCCGCGAGGTTGTCCGACGTGAGATTCCAACTCCGTCAACACCTCGTGGCCCTGGTCCAGGTGTTCTAGCTTCTCGATGAGGCCCTCGGGGATCGCTGGCCTGCTCAGGAAGTATCCCTGGCCCAAGGTGCAGCCTGCCTGAATGAGACGCTGCAATTGCGCCTCATCCTCGATGCCCTCCGCAACCACCTCGAGTCCGTAGACCTTGCCCAAGTCAATGATGGTGCGCACCAGTTGGTCGCCCTGCTCGCCCTGCCCCCCTGAGACGAAACTGCGGTCGATCTTCAGGATGTCCAGCGGCAACTTGTGGAGGTAGCTCAGCGCGGAGTAGCCGGTGCCGAAGTCGTCGAGCGCGATCGTGATTCCGGCCTTCTCCAGTTTCTCCAGCGTCTCGATGGTGCCGTCGTGATCCGCAATCAGTGCGCTCTCCGTCACCTCCATGATGAGCGCAAGCGGCGGCAGGCCAGCCCGCGTGATGGCCGCCACCACGTCCTCGGCAAAGCCGGGCTCGCGCAACTGATGGACCGACGCGTTGACGCTCACCTTGAGATCAGGGAGAGACTCGCGCCAGCGAGACGCCCAATGACACGCCTGCTCAAGAACCCACCGCCCGACTGGCACGATGAGACCGGTCGACTCGGCGATCGGAATGAGTTCAGAGGGTGCCACTATTCCGCGGACCGGGTGGTGCCACCGCAACAGGGCCTCCACGGCGATGGGGCGTCCCGTCGTGAGGTCGAAGATGGGCTGGAACTCCACCGACAACTCGTCCCGCGACAGGGCTCCCGTCAGATCAGAGGCGAGGCCCAGCCGGGACGTGAGTTCATCGCGCATCTTGGACTCGAAGGTGGCACTGCGCCCCCCGCCCGCGCGCTTCGCCCGGTACATCGCCAGGTCGGCGTCGGCCAACAGTTCCGAAGCATCGCGACCGTGACCGCTGAAGGCGATCCCCACCGTGGCGCCGATCAGAACGGTCTTGCCACGCACCGTGAAGGGCTTGGCCACCGCCGCAATGACGCGCTCCGCCACCTGTAGCACGATTCCGGGTTCGGAGCCGTACTCCACCACAAGCGCGAACTCATCGCCGCCAAACCGAGCCGCAGAAGACTCCGTCCTCGTGGTGGCACGAATGCGCTCCGCGACTTGCAGTAGCAGTTCGTCTCCCGCCGCGTGGCCCATCGTGTCATTGACGTCCTTGAAGCGGTCGAGGTCGACGAACAGCACCGCCAACGGATTGGGATCTCTCTTGTCGAGCGCTGCCTTGAGTCGGTCCAGGAACAACGGGCGGTTCGGAAGCCCTGTCAACGGGTCGTGGAAGGCCTCCTTCATGGCCTCCACCGTGCGAGCGTCGGTCAGTGCCAGGCTGGCGTGCTCGGCGAAGGTGGACAGTAGCGCGCGGTCCTCTTCGCCGAGTGGCGTTCCGTCCTGGGACCCCGCAAGGAGATGCCCAGCGGTGACCCCTTGGACGTGGACCGGTATCGAGACGGGATCTACGAGCGTCTCTACGGCGGCGCCCACGTGCACGGGGCGGGTGGGATCCAGCGCGTCGTCCAGCACGAGAGCGACGGGACAGCCCCGCATCACGCTCGAGGCGCCCTCTGTGACAGATGCGAGAATTTTCGCGAGCGGCGCCCGGTGGGAGATGGACCGCTGGAGCGCAAGGAGAATCTCGAGCGCCCGGTGTCGCGCGCGTTCTCGTTCGAGGGCGCGGATGGATCGGGTGGCCAAGTCCAGGACGCCAGCCATACCAAGAAGGAGGTCTCGATCGGAGCTGGTGTAGCGCGCGCTCACTCGGCCAGCGACGATGCGCCCAGAGGGAAAGGCGGCACACGCGGCGGTCATCGTGTGACAACGCCCTATGCCTGGAATGCTCACTAGTGCGACGCCAGAGGGTATCGACTGCAACAGATCGGTGGGTAGATCGGCGCTACCGAAACCCACGCCAGCGAGAACTCCATCGGAGGACATGACGAGACCCACCTCCGCGTCAAACTCCTCTGCAACGAGTTCTGCGGCCTGTCGCACCAGCTCTGCGGACGTCGCGCACCTGCCCAACTCGGTGAGGAACACCACGAGCCGCTGAGGCGAGACTGCAGAGAAATCTGTCATTCATCAACCTAGGGCGAGCAACACGAGGGTGGCGCTGTGCACGCCGCGGGAGCCCGAGCGACGCGCGACCTCACCGTAGGTGTAGAAGCCCGCCAGAGGCACCTCGCCCGCGCGCTGCGCCAGTCGAGCCGTCTCGACCGCCAGGCCATCGTCGCCAAGAATGTTACGCCGTGCCGCGCAGTCAAAGGCCACGTAGCCCAAAGCAGTCGCCCCTTCGAGGCCCTCGATTGCCTGGTCGAACGCATCCTCAGTGCCGCGCAGCACGGACTCTGCGTTGCCCTCCATGACCCAAATCATCGACCCTTGCGGGACGTCACCACAGAAAAGTGAGCGACTCTCAAAATCCGCGCCAAGCACCGCGCGCACCTCATCGCCTCCTGGCCGCGGAAGGCCCAGCGGACGCTCCAGAGCATGGCCTTGCCAGGCCAACGGATCGGAGTATGCCTCCGGCGACGAGTTCGTCAACTTCAAGTAGTAGTCGAGCGCGGGTTGGTCATCGATCTTGAAGATCTGCGCTCCGTCGCTCTCGGTGACCACCATCGGCTCGCCGACTCGCTGCCACCCGTGGCCGACGCCGATACCGATGGGCCCTGCCGACCCAATCGCCGCACCCACCACTGCCCCCGTGTACGCGCGGTCGCCAAGAATCTGCCAGGTACCGGCCATCTGCAACTCGTCTCCGGCACAGCCACCCACGAGTTTCACCGCGGCTCCGCCTACCGCGTACGCGCCGCGCACTACCGACACCTGTTCGCCAGCGAGTCCGTCAGGAAGCAGGATGAGTGCACGGTGCGGCTGGGTGAGAGCAAGGAGCCCTTGAGCCGCCGCGCCTCCCGCTTCGGATGCGCCATCGGCAATCAGGCCCATCGAGGTGTGTGCCTCCAGTCCGTCTCCGCCCAGTGCCACCGCGACGATGCGCCCGGAGCCACCGCGGCCTTCGGCGATCTCACCGGAGGTGGAACACCCCACCAGGGGAGCATCGCCAGCCGCCCGCGCCGCGGACGACGCCACCTCATGCATGTCGTAAGAGGGCGAGACGAAGATCATGACGAGCGCGGCAGGCCTGCCGGCAATCGCGTGAGCGACCGCCTGTTCTGCGGCGGCATCGGGGCGTGGGTCGTCCGACGTGCCGACTGACATCCACCGCTGCACCTCGGAATCACTCATGCCTGAGAATCGACACCGAAGGGACGAAGTTGAGACATTCGGCCAGCGTCACGACCGCCCGGCTCGCGACGCGACGCTGCTCAGGAGGCACACAAGAAACGAGAAACCCCCAGCCGATAGGCTGGGGGTTCTTCTCGTAGCGGGGACAGGATTTGAACCTGCGACCTCCGGGTTATGAGCCCGGCGAGCTACCGAACTGCTCCACCCCGCGTCAGTAGATATCCCATCCTACCTGGCCGGGACAGGGCATCCAAATCGCCCCTTCGGCACCTCCCGGCGGCCCATCGTCCGCAAGGAGGGTCGCAGCATCATTCCGATGGAGGATGCACGCCCGCCCGCGAGTGGATACGGTCGTGTCATGACTACACCTCAAGAACCTCAAGACCCGTTCACCAGTCCCAGCGAGCCGCTGCCGCCGCAGGCGCAGTCGCAGACGCCTCCCCCGGCCTACGCCCCTCCCCCACACATCGTGGTGACGCCGTCTTCGGCACCGACAGCCCTCGCCTTGTGGGCAACGATTCTGACCGGGGCGGTCGCAGCCCTGGGTCTGGTGAGTGCCCTCCAGGCTTCGGACCGCGTGGAAGAGTTGAAGACGATACTCGCGGATCCGGAGAGTGCTTCACCTTTCGCGGGCCAGAGTCCGTGGGATCTGCTCTCCTACCCGCTGTGGATCGCCAGCTTCGTGCTAGTGGCGCTGTGGATGTCGAAGGTGCGCTCGGCGATGACTGACCGCGGCGAGGTCCCTGGCGGGCCCCCCGCCGTTGAGTGGTGGGGCTGGTTCGTCCCGCTCGCCGACTTCGTCCTGCCGTACCTGGGCATGCGTGCGATCACACGGCGCAAGGCCAGCCTCGCGATCATCCTGGGCTGGTGGTTCGCCTTCTGCCTCTATTGGGTGTTTGCGTGGGCATCCATCGTTCCCACGTTCACGGCCATGGACTACTCGACTGGGGAAGTGACCAACCTTGAAGCCTTCGACGTGCTCGTGCCGCTCACGTGGGCCAGTGCGCTGACCCTCGCCGTCTCCTGGGTGTTCCTCGCGCTCCTCATTCGCCAGACGACGGCTGCCGAAAAGACGCTAGCCGCGGATGCGATGAACAGCGCCAGGGCGTCGCTCTAGCCAGCGCGCACCGCGCATGAAGAGGGGCCGCGGGATATCCCGCGGCCCCTCTTCATGCCGGTTCTACTCGTTGCTCGCCGGTGAGGCGGACGGCGACGCCGCCGTGTCGGAATCCCCGTCGACACCGGTCGCCTCATCCAGGTCGGCCTCGGCGGTGGAGGCCCGTCCCAGCGCCTCGGCAAGCGCGTCTTGCGCCTCGCCGTACGCGGCGAAGTCACCGTCTGCGAGTGCGGCCTGACCGTCGAGCAGCGCCTGCTGTGCGTCGGCGAGTGCGGTGCGCAGCGCGTCTCTGGCGGCGCTCACATCCGGATTCACCGGCTCCGTTGGTTCGGTGGGATCCGTCGGCGGGTCCGTCGGGTCCGTCGGCTCTATCGGATCCGTCGGCGCCGCCCCCTCGCCGAACACCTGGTCAAGGGCGCCGGAGAGCGTGTCGGCAAAACCCACCTCGTCGCCGAAGGACACGAACACCTTCTGCAGAAGCGGGAACTGCGTGCCCTCGGAAGACCTCACGTACACGGGCTGGACGTACAGGAGCCCTCCGCCCACCGGCAAGGTAAGCAGGTTGCCGTTGATGACGTCGGTCTCGCCTTGGCGCAACAGGTTCAGCACGTTTTGCGCCTCTGGGTCAGAGCGGAATTGGTTTTGTACCTGGCCCGGACCGGACACAGTCGCGTCGCGCGGCAACTCGAGCAGCCTGAACTGGCCGTAGTCGGGGTGCTTCACTCCTGCCTGGTCGCCCGTCTCGGAGTTCACCGCGACAAAGCCGGTCAACACCTGACGATCCGAGTTGCCTCCCGGGATGAACGTCGACGTCAGCGAGAACGCGGGATCGTCTTGCCCTGGCATTTGTAGCGTCAGGTAGTACGGCGGCTGCAACTGAGCTTCGGCGGTCGGGTCGGCCGGGTTAGCCCAGAAGTCCTGGCCCGAGTAGAAGTCGGACGCATCCTCCACGTGGTAGCGCGTGAGCTGAAAACGCTGGATCGAGAACATGTCCTCCGGATAGCGCATGTGGCTCATGAGGTCCGCACTCATCTCGGAGTACGGAACCACCGTCGACGGGAAGACCTTCTGCCATGTCTGGAGGATCGGGTCCTCCGGATCCCACGCGTAGAGCGTCACGGTGCCGTCGTAAGCGTCCACAGTCGCCTTGACCGAGTTGCGAATGTAGTTGAGCACCGCCGGATTGAGGGTGTCGGTGTTCGCAAACACGTCCGCGGAAGAGATGCTCGCGGCGTAGGGGAAGTCAGGGGTAGTGGTGTACCCGTCCACGACCCACACAACGCGGCCATCGACCACGGCTGGATAGGTGGTCGCATCGAGGTCGAGGTAGGGCGCCACGCGGGCCACCCGCTCGATCGGATCGCGGTAATAGAGAATCTGCGACTCTTCTGTGACGCGGTCAGAGAACAGGATCTGCTGTTCACCGAACCTGAGTGCGTACATCACCTTGGCGAACGCGTTGCCGATGACGGGCCCACCATCGCCGTCGTACGTGTTGTTGACCTGTCCACCAGCGTCGTCGTCGGGGAAGTCGAGCTCCCACGGCCCCCTACCCTCGGGAGCACCCACGATCGAGTACGCCGGCACGCTCGTGCCAAAGTAGATGCGCGGCTGGTAGTCGCCCAGTTCGCCAGTCGAGGGGATCCCCGACTGATAGAACTGCGGGCGACCATCAAGGGCGACCTTGTTGCCGTAGGCGGCGACCACCCCGAAGCCGTGCGTGAAGACCGTGGTGTCGTTCACCCACGAGCGGTTCTCTGCGCTCAGACCGTCAAGGTTGAGTTGACGCACGGCGATGACGGTGTCGCGAATCTCGCCGCCAACACGGTAGCGGTCGACGGTCAGGGTCTCGGGGAACGAGTAGTACTGCTTGTTCTGCTGCAGCTGCTGGAACGTCGGCGCGACCACGTTCGGGTCGAGCAAGCGAATCTGCGCCGTCGTGTCCGCATCCGCGCGCAAGGCATCCGCGTCGGCTTCGGTGCGGGCCTCATACTGGCTGACCTCAACGTCGGTGAGCCCGTAGGCATGCAAAGTGGCGTCAATGTCACGCTGAATGTAGGGAGCCTCGTATTCCTGCGCGTTCGGATCCACCTGGAAGTTCTGAACGATCGCGGGGTACACGCCGCCGATGACGATGGCCGACAGGGCCATGAGGCCAACACCGGTGGCGGGAATCCGCCAGTCGCCCCTCCAGATCACCAGCAAGAACATGAAGGCGACCAGCACCGCGATGCCCGCCAGGATGGACCGAGCGGGGAGGATCGCATTGACGTCGGTGTAACTGGCGCCGGAGAAGCGCTCTCCCTCGTTGAGTACCAAGGAGAAACGGTCGAGGACGTAGTTGGCTGCGATGGCGATCATCACGATGAAGCCCAAGATGCCCAGCTGAGTGCGCGCACCCTTGCTCGCTACGAACACCCGCCCGCCACCAGAGATGCCGCCGTACAGCAGGTGGACGAACGCGGCAAGGATGGTGCAGATGATCGCAATCGCGAGCACGAATCCCACGCCGAGCCGCAGCACGGGCAGCGTGAACACGTAGAAGGACGCGTCGAGGCCAAACTGGGGGTCGGCATAGCCAAACGACGTGCGGTTCATGAAGGCAAGCACCTGGTCCCACCGAGATGCGATGGCGCCACCTGCGATGAGGCCCACGAGCACTGGCAGCACCAAGGTCACGATGCGCTCGATGGGCCGAATCTGCTCCCGGTACTGATCGAGTGGCGTGTTGCGCGCTGCGGTCAACGCGGGCCGCACCGACTTGGCCCACCGCAACGAACCCCACACTGCGGTGCCAGCGATGACGGCGCCGATGGCGAACAGAACGATGCGTGCGATCCACTGGGTGCGCCACACGTTGAAGTAGCCCACTTGGTCGTACCAGGCGGCTTCCGTCCACACGTTGGCAAGCGCCACTGTGAGGACGACCAACAATGCCATCACGGCGATCGCGATGGCCATGGGCGAGCGTCGCTTGGGCACCGAGACGGGCCTATTGCGCGGTGTGGGGCGGTCCTCGTCAAAACTCACGGGAGATCCTCTTCTTTGTTGTTGTCGACACTGCAACGCGGCAGGTCCGAAGTGTCTTCCTCGCCGATCGCCACGATGGCGGCATAGGCGTCTTCCAGCGTATCTACCGCGTAAACGTCGAGGCCGTCTGGAATGTGCCCGATGACCTGGCTGCAGTTCTCGACCGGTGCGAGAAAGTGCTCGGCGCCTGCGGAACGAGCACCGTACATCTTGTGGGCAATGCCGCCGATCGGATACACCTGACCATCCACGTCGATGACCCCTGTGCCAGCCACTTGCGCGCCTGCAAGTTCGTCCTCAGCCGTGAGCTGGTCCATGATGGCCAGCGCGAACATCAGTCCCGCGCTCGGTCCGCCTACCCTATCAATCGCGACGGTGACGTCGATCGATGGATCAAATTGGGGATCGACCGTGATGCCCATGCGCGGTTGACCCTCGTAGTCGATGAGGTCGAACGACACGGTCTGCTCTTCACCGTCGCGCATCACGGTCATGGTGACCGTGTCGCCAGGTTCGCGCACGGAGACGTAGTCCGAGAGGTCGGTGTAGGACACGAACTCTTCACCGTCGCCTGACGCCAACACGTCGCCGACGAGAAGAACTCCAGCGGCGTTCGACTCGTCCAAGACCTCCACCACCGTGATGGTCGCGGGTACCTCGTCGCCGAGCGCCTCGAGGGCGGACACTGTCGCGGCCTCTTGGGAGGTGATCCACTGCAGCTCGCTTCGCTCCTGCTCCTCCTCCTGGTCCTCAGGACTGCCGAGCACCGCCTCGACAGGGAGCACAGTCCTGGCTGGAGAGAAGAACCCCTGAATGACGGCGCCCACGGTGAACCTCTTGGAACTGGCGTCCGATACCGAGACGGTCGTCAGGCGCAGTTCTCCCGTCGACGTGTACGTCGTCGCGCCCTCGATCTGGACGAGGCGCACGTCGTCGGCGGTCGAGAGGGTATCGAACGTGGGACCAGGCCCCTCGATCGCGTACTGCGCTGGCGCTACCGTCAACACGGCTAGCAAGAGCGATCCCGTCAAACCGGTGGCCGCCATCACGTTGGCGCGACGGGACGGCGGTTGCTCCGACAGCGAAAGGTACACGTCGTCTAGTGGCTCACTCACGCCCCCATCATTGCCCATAGCGAACGCGAGCCCCAATCGGGCTCCCCGTTCGTTACCGTGGGGAACGGTAGGGGGCGCCGATGCGAGGAGACGAGATGGCGGACGCGGAAGAGCAGTGGATGAAGCTGCTCCGAGAGCTGTTTGGCGACGACGCCGAGGAGGCGCTCGACCAGATGCGCCACATGGGAATGGACCCGTCGGCCCTCGCTCAGGCATCTGGGATGGCCAATGCCCCAGGGATGATGGACCACATGCTGAGCCAGATTCGCGCCCTCATGAGTCAGTCTCAAGGCGAAGACGTCAACTGGACGCTTGCCCACGACGTGGCGCGCGGCGTCGCGGCTCAAGGCGGCGACCCCATGATCAGTGCGGCTCAGGCCCGCGAGTACCGCGCCGCCGTGACTGAGGCCGAATTGTGGCTCGACGCTGCGACGGACTTCGACCCCGCCCGAGCCCAACCCGCCGTATGGAGCCGCGCGGAGTGGGTGGAGGCGACGTTGCCCAAGTGGCGGTTCCTGGCGGGGCCCGTCGCGTCGTCAGTGTCCTTGGCGCTCGGGGGCGTGCTGAGCGACGACTCCGGAATGCTCGACGGGCCGAACGCCCAAGGCCTGATCGGTTCAGTGAGCCCCACCGTCTGCGGAATGCACATGGGACAGGCCGCCGGAGCGATGGCCCGCGAGGCCTTCGGTGCCACCGACCTCGGCATCCCGTTGCTCGATGAGGCCCGCGTGGTGATGGTGCCGCAGCAAGTCGAGGAGTTCGCAGAGGGCCTCGACATCGACATGGCGGACGTGCGCCTGTTCCTCGCGCTGCGCGAGGCGGCACACGTGCGCCTGTTTGCCTCCGCCCCGTGGTTGCCTGGCCAACTGCACGCCGCCATTGAACGCTACGCGCGCGGAGTCACGGTGGATCTTGACGCACTCGACAACGCCGTGCGCGACGCAGGCATGGGCGACCCAGCGGCACTTCAGAAGGCGCTCACCACCGGGATCTTCGCTCCTACCCACACGCCCGAACAGGTCGAGACGCTCGCAGCCATTGAGACGTGGCTGGCGCTCATCGAGGGCTGGGTTGACGAGGTCACCGCTCGCGCCGCCGCCCCACACCTATCCGCCTTGGGGCCCTTGCGGGAGATGATGCGACGCAGGCGTGCCGCTGGGGGGCCAGCGGAGGATACCTTCTCCGGATTGCTGGGCCTCACGCTTCGACCTCGGCGGCTTCGCGACGCGGCCGACATGTGGGCAACCCTGACAGACCGGTTGGGAACGTCCGCACGTGACGCACTGTGGCGCCACCCCGATCTGCTACCTGAGGCCGAGAACCTCGCCGACTGGAAGACCTGGGTTGAGAGGGCCACCGGTGAGAAGCGTGCGGATGACATCGACCGCGAAATCGAGGCTCTGTTGAGCGGCACCTGGGAGGGGCCAGACGAGGGGCCAGACGGGGAATCCGACACGACGAGTGGCGCTTAGCGGGTATTGTCGGCTTCCGCGTCTACGCTTGACGCAACGGACCCCCGGCTGGGGGCCAGCGGCACACGCCGCACACCAGCAATAAGGAGAAGGCTCATGGCCGACAAGTACCAAGGCGAGTTCTACTGCGTGAAGTGCAAGGCCAAGCGCACCACCGAGGGTGACGTTGTGGTTTCGGAGAACGGGCGCCGCATGGCGAAGGCCACGTGCCCCGAGTGCGGAACCAAGTTGAACCGCATCCTCGGCAAGGCGTAACTCGCGCCAACCGACGTCAAGGCCGGGTGCCCTCGCGGGTGCCCGGCCTTCGTCGTACCCGGGCATGAGCGACGCCGTTGGGGGCGTTCGCGCCTGTGGATAGAGCCCGTTGGCGTGGGTAGCGGTGGCACGCTCGCACCATGAGACTGATCGCCGGCGCCCGCGTTCTGACTCGTGGTGACGGCGTGCTCCAGGTGGGCGTCAGGGATCCGTTGATCGTGAGCGACCTCAGCCTGCACGAGCGCAGGTTCCTCGAACGGCTCGACACCGCGGCGAACATCTCCCTGGCCGACCAGACGCGCTACGCCCGCTTGGTGACAAGGCTCGTGACCGCGGGGTTGATCGAGCAAGACGCTCCCCGGTCACGAGACCCAGCCCCGCGAGCCACTATCAACGACGGCGGCCCCGTCGGATGCGGCATAGGACTGGCGCTCGCGCGGGCGGGCTGGGCGGTGGCGATCGACGATGACGGTCGCGCTGTCGAGACGCCGCGTGGCACCTATGATCCCGGCTCTCTAGCGGCGACGCGCCAAGCAGCCGCAGCCGACACGATCCGCCGAGTGTTGCCCCACGCCGATGTGCACGCGGGACGGGAACGATCGGACGTGTCCATCATCGTCTCTCATGGGGCCCCGTTGATCGAGGCGGCGGTGGCGCTCATGGCGGGGGACGTGCCACACCTCTACGTCACGACGGACGAACGCGGTGCGCAGGTGGGGCCTGTCGTGATCCCGGGGCGCAGCGCGTGTGGCGTGTGCGCAGGGCTCATGCGGACGCTCGCCGATCCCTTGTGGCCTGTGCTGTCACTCCAGCTCACTGCCGGGCGCCCGCTAGCCCTGTGCGGCCCTGACACGGCCGCACAGGCGGTCGCACTGGTCGCAGGCGCGCTCGAGTGGTGGCGCTCGAGTGGTGGCCGGAGCACCGGCTCGGCACCAGGTTGGCTCGACACCTTGTGGACCATCGATCGCCACCGCCCCCCTCATGCCACCGCGGTGGCACCACATCCCGACTGCGGATGCGGCGCGACGGGACCCGTTGGCGACGAACTCGCCGCGCGAAGGGCGCGGATGCCTGGCGCCTCGTGATGCGCCGCAGCCGCGTGCGCTCAGTGCGCCGCGACAATCCCTAAGATGTCGGCACCGTAGCGATCCAACTTTGAGGCCCCCACGCCGTGCACTTTCGCCAGTTCGCCAAGGGACTGCGGGCGATGGCGAGCGATCGCCACGAGTGAGGTGTCCACCAGCACCGTGAAGGCGGGTTTGGATGTGGCCTGCGCGAGTTCAAGCCGCCAGGCCTTCAGCGCCTCGAAGAGCTTCGCTTCGTCGGCATCGAGATCGTGTGCCGCGACACGGGCGGGCCGACGCTGCAGCGAGGCGGTCGCGTCAGGCCACCACTTCTCCAAGAAGCGTGTGCGTTTGCGGGTGGCGCGACCACCTTCTTTGCGGGCCCGCGCAAAGCTCACGTGGAGGTGCTCTCGTGCCCGCGTGATACCGACATACAGCAGGCGCCTTTCCTCCTCGATCGCCTCGTCTGTCTCCGCCATCGAGATCGGCAGCAGGCCTTCCGACATCCCCACCAGGAACACAGCGTCCCACTCGAGGCCCTTGGCCGCGTGGATGGTAGTGAGCGTCACGCCATCCACGGACGGCGCGTGTTGCGCGGAGGCACGGTCGGCCAGGTGCTCCACGAAGTCGCGCATGGTGGCGGCTTCGCCAGTGGCCGTGACCGCATCCACATCGAAGTTGTCGGCCAACTCCACGAGAGCCTGGAGAGCGTCCCATCGTTCGCGCACCGCACCGCGGGCAGCGGGAGGATCTTCCGACCACCCCGCGTCGACGATCGCCTCACGCACTTGCGCACCGAGCGGATCGTCCGACCCCACCACGGCAGCGCCGCGCAACAGCACGATCGCCTTGCGGACCTCTTCTCGCGCAAAGAACCGCTGACCACCACGCACGAGGTAGCCGATACCCCGGCTCGCTAGGGCGTCCTCAATCTCTTCCGACTGGCTGTTGGTGCGATACAGGACGGCGATCTCACGGGCGGCGACGCCCGCAGAGACGAGCGCCTCGATGCGATCCCCGACGGCGGCCGCCTCCGCGGCATCGTCCAGATAGGCGCGGAAGCCCACGGCGGGACCGGAGGGCCGCTGAGACACCAGTTCCACCCCTGACGCGGAGGCTCCGCGATGGGCCATCAGGCCGTTCGCGAGGTTGACCACTTGGGGCGTCGACCGGTAGTCGCGCACCAAGCGCACCACCGTCGCGTCCTCGTAGCGTCCCGTGAAGCCGAGCAGGTGCTCTGGCGATGCCCCGGCAAACGAATAGATGGTCTGGGCGGGGTCCCCCACCACGCACAGTTCGCGTCTGCCGCCAAGCCACTGGTCAAGCACGTACTGCTGCAGGGGGGAGACATCTTGGTACTCGTCGACCACAAAGTGCCGGTACTGACGCCTGATCTGATCGCTGACCTCGTCGTGGCGACCGATGATGTCGGCCAGCAGCAACAGAATGTCTTCAAAATCGAGCACGACGGCGTCCGTCTTCGCCTCTTCGTAGGCCCGCATCACGTCGGCCACCTGCATGGCGTCGATGCCAGCGGGCGCCGGACGACCCTTCGCCTTGATGACGCGGGCGTAGTCGTCGGCGGCCACCAGGGTCACCTTCGCCCACTCAATCTCCGACGCAAGGTCCCGTACCGTCAGGCGGTCGGGGCTGAGGCCAGCCGCGCGCGCCGCTCGCCCCACCAAAGGCGCCTTTTGGTCCACCAGTTGGGGCACCTGACCGCCCACCACTTGCGGCCAGAAGTAGCTGAGTTGGCGCAAAGCGGCGGCGTGAAAGGTCCTGGCCTGGATGCCATCGGCCCCGAGCGAGCGCAGCCGTTGCCTCATCTCGCCAGCCGCGCGCGCCGTGAACGTCACCGCCAACACTGACTGGGGGTTGAACGCCCCCACGCGTACCCCGTACGCCATGCGGTGCGTGATGGCGCGCGTCTTGCCCGTGCCTGCACCCGCGAGGACGCACACGGGACCGTGGAGGGCGGTGGCGACCTCGCGTTGTTCAGGGTCGAGGGCTTCGAGAATCTCGTCGGCAGACATTGGCGCCATTGTGTCAGGCGGGGGTGACGCCCAGCACGCTATCCCCAGACGACGACCGCGCTACACCGTGATGCGCTCGGCCCGCGTGGCGTCGTCGATAGGCCCGCCGTACCACTCCTCCAGCAACCGGCGCGCTATCGACCCGTGCGGCGCCAGGATGACTGTGCCGTCCGCCACGAGTTCGACGATCTCCTCTCGCGAAACGAACATGGCCTCGCTGATCTCGTCCTGATCGAGAACGAACTCCGACGAGTCAACCGAGGCGGTGAACCCCACCATGATCGAGGCCGGAAACGGCCACGGTTGAGACCCGACGTAGGCGAGGTCGCGCAAGCGAAGCCGAGCCTCCTCAAAAACCTCCCGATGGGCGGCCTGCTCAAGGCTCTCCCCCGGCTCGACATAGCCCGCCAGGTGGGAGAACCTGCGCGGCGACCAGTACGACGCATGCGCCAACAGCAGTCGATCCTCTGGGTCGGTGATGGCGACGATCACGGCCGGGTCGGTGCGCGGATAGTGCTCCCTGCTATCGCGCTCGCAGTAGCGCACCCACCCACCCTTGATGGGCTCCGTCTGGCCGCCACACACGGCACAGCGCGGGTGGTTGGCGTGCCAGGTGGTGAGCGCCACCGCAGTCGCAGCGAGCTCTCGATCCCTTGCGCCTTCTCGACCACGCTGTGCCAACTGTCCCAGCAGGGCACGCAACGGGATCATGCCATCGCCGCCGATGCCGTCGGTGTCGGTGCCGAAGGCCGAGTCCTCGGGGACGAGCGCCACCACATCGCGGCCCGCGTCGACTCCGAGGTACACGCGCAGCGAGGCGGAGGGTTGCTCGGCCGGTGCAAGGATCGCCAAGCGGCCGTCCATAGCCAATATGGAACCGTTGCGCACGACCACGGCGTGGAGCGAGGCGAGATCCGCAAGGTCGCGGCGCTCGGCCGCCCGGTCCACGAGCAATGGCTCGCCCAACGCCCACATAGTCACACGCCCCACGCTACCTGGAGGCGCGCCAGCGCCGTCGCGCGCACGGCGAGTGGCACCCGTGCGCCCTTGTTCCCCGTGTGCGTCGCCTGGCAGGCGGCGTGGAACGCGCACGGAAGGCGGTTTTCGCCGTACGGTTACTGCGTGCCTCGCTCACCTCTCGCGCTTGCGGCCCTCGCCTCGGTAGCCGTTCCTGGCCTTGACGTGTACGACGTACTGCGCAGCCCACACTCCGATGCCGACTTCGACATCGTGATCATCAAGGACGCCACTGGCAAACGTTGGGTGGTGCGCGCACCCAAACGCGCCGCTGCCGGAGCCGCGCTCGAGGCGGAGATGGGGCTGCTGCAGGCCCTCGCGCGGGCGCACGACGCCGGACTGATCGAGTTTGACGTGTCTCGGCCGAAGGGCGCAGCCACCATGACGGGCGAGGAGGGCGGTCGCGCCGTCGTCTACACGGAAGTGCGCGGCGCGCCGCTCGACCTGGCCGCCATCGAGCCAGGGCCAGGCCTCGCAGCATCGGTTGGCCGTGCGATCGCCCAGATTCACGAACTCCCGCCCTCGCTCGTCGAGGATCAGGGTCTGCCCACCTACGACGCCGACGAATATCGCTTGCGGCGTCTTTCCGAACTCGACGCGGGGGTGCAGACAGGCCTCGTACCGCCGCGGCTAGCTGATCGGTGGGAGCGCCAGATGGAGAACGTGGCGTGGTGGCGGTTCGAGCCCACCGTCACGCACGGCGACCTCGGCGAACAGCAGATCCTGGTACGCGAAGGCTCCGTCGCCGGAATCGTCGATTGGATGGATGCGCGAGTGGCCGACCCGGCCGATGATCTCGCTTGGCTTGCGGCCGCCGCGCCAGACGACGTCTACGAGTCGATCATGGAGGCGTACGTGATGGCCAGGCGCGAGACGCGCGACCCTCACCTCAACGACCGTGCGCGCCTCGCCTCCGAACTGGCGCTGCTCAGGTGGCTCATGTATGGCGTGCGCACCGACAACGACAATGTCGTGGCGGACGGTCGGGGGATGCTCTCGGACCTCGAGGCGCTGTTGTTCGACGACGGCTACGCCCCGCCGTCTGCCTGACTCCACGTCCGGTTGCGGCCCGCCTGCTTGGCGCGGTAGAGCGCGAGATCGGCCACTTCCAGCAGCTCGCCCGTCTCGATGTCTTCGCCGATCAGCGTGGCCACGCCTGCGCTGACTGTCACCTGGGCAGGGCCGTCACGCGTCTCCACGCGAAGCTCAGCGCACGCGTCTCGCATCGCCTCCGCGACCGCGTGGGCCTGCTCGGCGGTCGACCCAGGTAGGAGGACCAAATACTCGTCGCCGCCGTAGCGCACCGCGTGGCCGCCTGGAGCGCCGCGCTTAAGGACCTCAGCCACGGCCTCGATCACCCTGTCGCCCACGACGTGCCCCAGCGAATCGTTGACGGACTTGAAGTCATCGATGTCGACGACGACGACGCTGAGAGGTGACCCCATGGCGATGCAGGATTGCACGATCTCTGGCAGCGCTTCCGCGAGAAAACGGCGGTTGTAGAGCCCTGTGGCACTGTCGCGAATGACTTGGTCTCCCAGCTCGGCTCTCAGCTCCTCGCTCACCTCCACCTCTCGGGACAGAGCGTCGCGCGTACGCTCTAGCTCCCGACGTTGCATGACGGACTCCGTCACATCTTGCAGGATGACGCAGCGGCCCACGGTGCCTCCCCTGCCGTCGCGAATCAGCGTCGTCACCACACTCACCACGCGGGGCTCGGCCAACCCTGGCACGTCAACGTCGCCTTCGGACTCCAGGATGTGAGCGGTGCGGGGACACGACCGACCGAGAGACTCTCCCAAGAAGTCCTTCGCCCCGTCGATCTCCAACGCGAAGTCTCGCGCCGCCGCGTTGGCGTCGATCACTCGTCCCCAGTTGTCTGTCACAAAGACCGCGCCAGCGAGGCTCTCGAAGAGTTCGCCTCGCGCAAGCGGCACCTTGTCGACCAGGCCGTCCCTGACGACCGCTGAGCCGATCATCGCGACCGGCATCACCAAAAGCACGGGGGCGAGACTGGGGCCGCTCGGACCCCACACAAACACAGAGACGACGTAGCCCACCGAGGGCAAGGCCCCGGCAAGGAACACCGCGATCCGGGTCTTCTTCGAACTGCGGGCAAGGTGCCGATGTCGGTCGAACACGCTCGCCAACAGTTTGGCCGACAGGCCAAGGAGGACCGCGGTGTGGATCCAGAACCCCACCGCGTAGGAGAGCGTGCCGTCGTCATCCGCGACAACCATCACAGGGTGGAGCGCGGGCACCGCTGCGATGAGTCCCACGACAGCGGGATGAGCGACGAGGTTGATCACGTCGAGCGGTCGCGGCGACCACGTGGGGTTCTCGAGCACTTTCACGAGGCTCCGAACGCCTCCCACGAACAGTGCGCCCCAGAACAGGACCCTCACGGGATGCTCGCTCGTGGCGGTAAACGGATACTTCAGCGCCACGAGCGAGATGACCGACCACATCACGGTGGCGACCAACACGGTGGCGACGGCGAGACCAGCCAACGTCAAGCGGTTTCCGCGCAGGACAGTGACGCCAACCCAGATTGCGACCAGGATCGTCGCAATGTGCGCAATCGAGAGGAGAAGCGTCACGATGAGCTCTCCTCACGTCCGACTACGCCGTCGGCACTTGCCCACACCATCGACCGATGTCACGCCAGTGTAAGGAGGTTGGGTCAACGGCGGCACTCCCCGCCGTGGGTATCGCATGACGGTGGCGCAACTAGCGCCCCTCGAGAAGCCCCACGATCTGGTCACGGTCCAGCAGTATTTGCGGGCGCACGGTCACGTCGTCTGCAACGTAGTAGAACGCGGCGTCGATCTGCTCGACCGGCGTCCCCGTGCGCGCCGACCATGCGAGGCGGTACATCGCGAGTTGCACCTCCCTCGCGGCCGTTTCTGCCTCATCGCGCGGGGGCCTGCCTGACTTCCAGTCCACCACCGTGACGCGGTCGAGACCGGCCCCAGCGCCGAAGACGGCGTCGATGCGCGAGCGTACTGTGACGCCGCCGACCGGTAGTTCCACGTCAGCCTCCACGTGAGTGGGGGTGCGGGAGGCCCACTCGGAGGCGAGGAACGTGGCCTTGAGCGCATCCAACTCCGCCGCAGCATCGTCGTCGGCATCCTCGTCTTCCCACAGGGTGACATGGCCGTAGCGCGCCTCGATCCACGCGTGCAGCGCCGAGCCCCTGTGCGCGGCGCTGGTGGGCTCCACCGGCACAGGCCTACGCAGTTGGGCAGCGAAAGCGGCACGGTCTCGTCTGATCGCGACGAGCGCCGAGGTCGACACGTGCGAAGGTAGCTGGACGGTGTCGGCACCGCGGCCACGGTCGGCACGCTCCGCGAGCATCGCCGCGATCTCGCGGGCCAAGGGGAGATCAGGGTCCCACGCGGTGACTGGAGTGCCAGCGTCCCCTTCGCTGTCGGCTCCCTGCCGCGTCATGGCGTCCAGCACCGACGCGGCAAGCGAGCGCCGCTGCGCCTGCTGGGGCGTCGGGGCGCTGGGCCATAGCCCTGGCGGCCGCTCAATCTCTGGGGGAGCGTCGTCCTCGGGAAGGTCCTCCCACTGGCCAGCCGCCACCCGCCCATCGTTCAGGAGTTCCAGCACATAGGGCGAGGGTTCGCGGTGTCGCTTGCCGCCGGAGTACCAGGACCCGCTGAGCAGCACGTGCGAGCGTGCGCGCGTGAGCGCCACATAGAACAGGCGGCGCTCCTCGTCGAGCCGATAGCCGCCGGACTCACGCTTGAACTCGGCAAGCGTGGCGGCGAGCTCCTTGTGGTCGCGCGCCGAGCGGAAGTGCCATTGTGGCAACTGGTCGCGGTCGAGCCGCAGTTCGAAGGGGACGTTTCCGACGCCATCGAGCCATCCGCTGTCCGTGTAGTCGGGGTTGCTCGCTGACGGCACTCCCACGGAGGGAAAGTGGCCGTCGTTGAGGCCAGGCACCGCCACGATGTCCCACTCCAGGCCCTTGGCGCCGTGGACGGTGAGGATTTGCACGGCCGCAGGATCGGGTTCGCGGACGGGAGCATCCAGCCCGTTCTCTTCTGCGCGCGCCGCGTCCAGCCACGCCAGGAACGCTCCCAACGTCGCGCGCTCAGCACCCGCCTGGAAGGTGCGTGCTGAGTCGATGAACGCGTCAGTGGCCCGCCTCGCCCGAGTCGCCTGGCGTGCGACGGCCGACTCGATGTCGAGCCCCCAGGCGCGCTCAGCGAACGCCACCAGTTCTGGCAACGGCAGGTACGTGTGCCGCCGAATCGCCTCAACCACGTGTGCCAACGAGCCCAGCCGCGCCAGTGCCGCCAGCGTGAGTGAGCGTCCCTGTGACGACACCCAGTCGGAGCGCGGCAAGGACCCGAGGGCGTCGACGATGCTCGCGGTGCCTTCGCGCTCTGAGCGCGGCCCAGCGAGTTCCTCTGCACGGTCGTGCACGGCCGCCAGGTCCCGCGGGCCCAGAGCGAGCCGCTCTCCGGCGAGCAGCCGCATGAGCGAGTCTCCCCTGGACGGATCATGGGCCACCTGAAGCAAGGCGAGCAGGTCCGCGACGTCCGGCACGTCGAGCAGCCCGCCAAGGCCCACCACCTCGTAGTCGAGCCCTGCCGTCACGCACGCGTCCGTGATGGCGTCGTACTGGGCGCGTCGCCTGCACAGCACGGCCGCTGTGACGGGGGTCGCGTCTGAGTGGCCCAGTTCCGCGCGCCTTGCCTGGATGAAGCCGACCACGGCCCTCGCCTCATCGTCGGCGGTCACGAGCCTGCTGGCGATCACTCCCGGCGCGGCGCGGCGCGGCTCCGGACGCCCCAGTTCTTCTCCTCGCGAGCGCAGCGGAACTCCCGTGACCGGCGCCGCGGTGAGCGGAGCGACGGCAGCATTCGCCGCCGTCAGGATGGTGGCCTCGTTCCTCCAGCTCACTGACAGCGTGTGCCTTGCGACGGCGCCTGCACCAAAACGGTCGACAAACTGCCTGAGGGCGTCGGCCGAGGCCCCGCGAAAGCCGTAGATCGCCTGGTTGGGGTCGCCCACGGCCATCACGGGATGGGTCGGCCCGAACATTCTGGCGAAGAGGTCGAGCTGAGGAGGCGAGGTGTCTTGGAACTCGTCGAGCAGCACGGCAGCGTATCGAGAACGCTCGAGTTCCTGCACTGGCTCGAGGTGGGCAAGCCTGACGGCCACGTCGACCTGATCAGAGAAGTCGAGGAACGAGCCCTCTCGCTTGCGCCTGTCGTACTCGGCCACCAAGTCGGCCATCGCGGCAAGCGATCGCACCTTGCCGACGTGCCTGGCGAGGTCTTGAGTGAAGGTTCCCGGCACCTGGTCCCCCGCCTTCTTGGGCAGGTCCTCCATCATGGCGAGCGCCTGCTCGGCCCAGTCCCGCAGGCGCTCGGGGCTCAGGCGATGGTCGCGCGCCTGGGCTGCGAGCCGCGGGATGGCGGCGGTGACGGTGCTGACGGCCGAGTCCGTTTCCACGGCCCGATCCCAGGATTCGACGACGGACTGGGCGAGTTGCCACAGCGCGGCGCCGGTGAGCACCGTCGAGCCCGGGTCGACGGCCACCCTCAGGCCGTGTTCCTCCGCGAGCGCCGCCGCATAGCCGTTGTAGGTGGATACGCTCACTGGCGGCCGCGCCGGGTCAGGACCAAACACCGTGCCGATGCGGCTGGTGGCTCGCTCGGCGATTTCGGCCGCCGCCTTGCGGGTGAACGTGAGGCACAGGATCTCGTCCGGGCTGATGTCTCGCCCAAACAGCTGCCGCGCGTTGTCGAGCAGGTACAGGATGCGCAGCGACAGGGTTTCCGTCTTACCGGATCCTGCCCCTGCGACCACCAACGCCGGGCCGAGTCCTGCGCCCACGATGGCTGCCTGCTCAGCGGTCACGGTGCGATCGGGGTCCACCGCTGCCGCCAGTTCGGCGACACCCCGACCCAGGCCCTCGATCAGGCCCTCGTGCAAGCCCACCTCGGCCGCGGTCACGACTCGCTCACCTGGGCCCCCTCCGCATGTGCGGGACACGCCCTGCGCACGGGACACGAACCACACGCCTCGTTGACTGTCGCCACAAAGGTGCGTCCGGCCATCGTGTCGACCACCGCCTCCAGGCGCTCGCGAGCGGCCTCAGGGTCGATCGGGTCTTGGCTCCTCACGGCACCGGCCTTGCCGGTCGAGACGTACGCGAGCTCCGCCCCAGCAGACGCGGTCACTCCCGGCACCGCGCCCTCCACCACCGCCAACTGGTACATGGCCAGCTGACCGTTGTCCGCGGCGTCGGCGACGCTCGGCACCGCCTGGCCCGTCTTGAGGTCCACCACGTACGCGGCGCCGTCGCGAAGTTCAACTCGGTCGGCGGAACCCGCGAGCACGGCGCGGCCCACCTCGACCTTGAAAGCATGCTCGGTGAGCACCTCTGTGTCCGACCGCCCGTCGAGGTAGGCCGCCAGGCGCACCACCTTGTCCCGCGCCCGCTGGTAGGCGACGCGCTCCGGCCACGTGGTCATGCCGAACGCCGCAGACCAGCGCTCGTCGAAGTCGGCCATGATCTCGCGCTCGCCCCCGTGGGGGTGCGCCTCGGCGAGGGCGTGAATGAGCGTGCCGATCTCTTGAGCGTCCGTCGCCTCTCGCGTGCCGCCCGTGGATTCGAGGGCCCACCTCAGCGCGCATTTCTCGACCCACTCGACCTTCGAGGGCGACACTCGCACTGGGACGTCGTCATCCCAGAAGCCCTGGTCGGTGGATGCCTCGGCGGCGCCGTGCCACTCATCTGGGTTGGCACCCTGCACTCCCGCGCGCGCGAGCAAGGCGAGCATGCGAGCGTGACCAGTGGCATCGGCCGACTCCTGCGCCTGCGTCCGCACCGCCGCGACGGCCGCGCGCAGGTCTGAAACGGGGCGTGAGAGTGCCGCGTCGACGCGCGCCACGCCGGCAGTGTCCTCCACGAGGGACACAAACCGGGAGGGCCGCGACTCGCCGTCGTCCACGGCCGTGACCACGAGGCGCGTGCGCGCTCGCGATACGGCCACGAGAAACCCACGCGTCTCGTCGTCAAGAACGGCGGCCCTCGCCGTTCGCGCTGCCGCCTTGCCTGGCGCCGACGTCAGGATGCCCGCGGTGAGATCCGCGAGGTGCTGGGCGCCCAGCACCGAGTCGCGCAGCTTGAGGTTCGGCCACAAGCCCTCCTCGACGCCGGCGATGACGACGACGTCCCACTCGCCCCCCGCGGCAGACGCAGGGGTTGCGAACGCCACGACGTCACGGGCGAGCGCCCTGGCGCCGAGCGTGTCAGCGGCGAAGTCTTGGCCCTCCAGGTAGTCGACAAAGGCCGCCGTGCGGGCCTCCGGCAGCCGCTCGGTGAACGTCTGGGCAGCGCGCAGCAGGGCGATCACTGCGTCGAGGTCGGCGTCGTCACGCGCGGATCCGGCGAGCGCCGCTTCGCGCCATGCGTCGGCCACTTCAAGCGCCTGCCAGGCGGCCCAGATCACGGCGCCGGGGGTGGCCGCTGGAGCGTCGGCGCGGGACTGTGCGGCCGCAGTAGCGCGCGACGCCTTGGCAGCGGCCGCGGCCTCCGGCCCCGCGAGCGAGGCCCACCGAGCCGGATCGACCATCGCCTCGACCAGCAGCTCGCCGGAGGTCTTTGCCCCTCCGCCCGCTCGTTCCTCACGCACGAGCTCGCGACGCAGACGCCGGATTCCCACCGGATCGAGGCCCACCACACGCGACGTGAGCACCTCGACGGCGTCGTCTTCCGTCCACGGCTCGCCCAAGGCGGCGCGCAGGATTCTCATGAGCGGCGCCACCGCGCTCTCCTTGTGCAACGCCGTGCCATCGCCCAACGACGCGCACGGGATGTCGGCGGCGAGCAAGTCCGAACGGATCTGGCGCAGCAGCGCGGCCGAGCGGGCCACCACGGCCATCCGCCCCCACGCAACGGGTTCACCGTCCAGGCCGTGCCGCGCACGCCGCAACTCGGCCGCGATGGCGCGCGACTGCCCGTAGTGGTGGGGAGCGGTCAGGACCACCACCGATGCGCCACCGTCCCGGTCAGGTGCGCCGGGCGGGACACCAGCCGACGTCCAGCCCCCTGCCGCTCTCGCGGCCCGACGCGCGCTTCCCACCCCCTTGACTCCGATGCGTCCCGCCACGGCGGCGGTCACCGCAGCGAGCGCCCCCGACTGTCGCAGCCCTTGGTCGAGTTCGATGTGAGTTGCCTCCCATTCGGACACTGCCTCGTCCAGCCCTTGTGGGCGCGCGCCCCGGTATCCCTGGACAGATTCGTCGGCGTTGCCAAGCACGAGCAGTCGCGCTCCTTGAGCGGCCATCTGCCGCAGCAGCGCCGCGCCGGCAGCGGTCACGTCCTGATAGTCATCCACGATGACCAGCCCCCACGAGGGAGCCGGGCTGCCTTCGGGCCAGTCGGCGAGGGCGTCGGCAGCGCGGGCCACAATCGTGGCGGGGTCGTAGCGGCCGCCCTGGTCGACTGGGGAGCTGCGTAGCGCCATGACGCCTTCGTACTCGGCGTACAGGTCCGCCGCCGCGATCCACTCCTCGCGGCCATGCGCCCGGCCCAGAGCAGCCAAGTCCTCTGCCGAGAGGTCCGCCTCCGCCGCGCGCATCAACAGATTGCGGAGCTCTTCGCGGAACCCAGGGAGCAGGATCGCCTCTTCTGGAAGCGCGCCGCCCCACGCGAGAGACGGCGCCCTGCCGTTGATGCGACCCTCCAGCAGCTCGCGCAACACCACGTCCTGTTCCGCACCGGAGACGAGACTGGGAGGGGGCTCGTCCAGTATCTGCGCTTCGGCGGACAGGATCGCGAACGCCGTCGAGGCGACACTGCGAGCAACCGGCGTGGAGGTGGGCACCCCGATGGCGAGTGACACCCTGTCTCTCAGCAAGGACGCCGCCGCGCGCGACGGCGCGAGCACCAACAGCCGGTCCGCTGGCAGTCCCGTCGAGACAGCACGCGCTGCCGCCATGACAGCCAGAGTGGTCTTCCCTGTGCCCGCGCCCCCGGTCACCACCACATGGCCCGATCCCCCATCCAGGTGGTCGAGCACGGCGCGTTGCCCTGGTGACGGCTCAGGCTCAGCTGCCCGCGAACTGGGCGGCACCAGGGTGAGGGCGGTCATGCGCCTATCCCACCACGTCCACCGGACATCGCCGGTGAGGCCCACGCTCGTGCGAGAGGGTCGCCACCGGCGGCGACGACGCTACGGTGCGGCTTCCGTCGGCGTGGGACTTGGCGTCGGCCCGGGAGGAACCGCCGGTGCGTCGGGGTAGGGCCAGGGGTTGACCTCGCACTCTTCTGGGAAGCCGTCTCTTTGTAGGTCCATGACGGCGGCGCGCCCGCTGGTGCATTCGGAGTCCTCGCGACCCATGAGGTGACCCACACGGTGAAGCAGCATGTAGTTCCGGGCGCCCGAGTAGTCGTCCTCGTACGCTGGCAAGCCTGCGGTCCAGTCGTAGATAGACAGCACGATGACCCCGTCCTCCGAACACAAGTTGTCATACGGAGAATCGGCAGGTGACTCGGTTGGGCCGTTGACAGACTCGCCAGACGCCTGTGGCGCCACCGCCGGCTCGGCGTCAGGCGCTGGCGTGGGGCTCGTGTTGGTGACGGGTCCCACCTGCGCCGCGACGTGCGGGTCAGCACACGCGGCCGCCGTGGTGTACGGGCTGGCAAGGAGCACCCGGTAGTCAGCGACACCATCGGTCGCGACATACTGCAGTGTGCCGTCAGTTCCCCATGCCCTGTTGTCGTTGAGCACCTCAAGCACGTAGGCACGGAAGGCACCGTCATCGGCCGAGACCCCATCCTCCACTGCGACGGACACCCACCGCACGTCGCCCTTGTCGGCGTCCGGCTGGTCCGTCCCCGGTACCACCGTGAAGGTCCCGTCCCCGCGGAACGCATAGTCGGTGGACACGACCCCGGCAGCACGGTCATCGGCCGTCAGGTCGCGGGTGATGGGCTCACGCGGCGGCACAGACGGTTCGACTGTAGGACTGAAAGCGAAGGTGGGACTCGGCGACGCCGTCGGCGTCGGTTCCGCCCGAAGCCGCTCAGGAAGCCCGTCGGTGACCCACCCTGCCAGCAGCCCCAATCCGAAGGCCGCCGCCACCACTGCGGCGGTCACCGCGATCCCGGGCAAGGAGATTCCCCTGCCCGCGAACATCGACCTCACCCGCGAAAGCACCCCCCTACGATAGTTCCCACAGGGGCATATCGCGTTCACGGAGGTCACGTTGGAGATCCGCATCGGCATTCAGAACGTCAGCCGCGAGTTGATCGTGGAGACGGACAAGACGTCTGACGACGTGGCGGCGATGGTCAAGGAAGCCCTCAAGGGAGGAACCCTCGACCTCACCGACGCCAAGGGGCGTCGCATCATCGTGCCGGTCGGCTCCCTGGGCTACATCGACATTGGCGAGGAAGAGAAGCGGCGAGTCGGCTTCGGTGCGTAACGGCCCCGTGCGGCGCTAGTCGTCCTGAAGCGCGGCGATCTCGGCGGCCTCCGCTACGACTTGCGCGATGCTCAGGCGGGACACATCGATCGACCCTCCCGCCTCATCGAAGCCCAAGGGCTCAAGGACCGCGTACTGCGTCGCCACGAGCTCCACGCCCGCGAAGTGGTCCTCCAGCTCGGTCCGCTGGCGGACGCGTTCCTCGATCACCCTTTGCGGAGCCGCGAGGTGCAAGAAGATCATGGGCCCTCCCGCCTCGCGAAGCCTGTCGCGATGAGCGCGACGCAACGCCGAACACGCGACGACGCCGTCGGCGCGAGGCGCCATCCACGCGCCAACGGCGTCCAGCCACGGCCACCTGTCGTCGTCGGTCAAAGGGATTCCGCGAGACATCGCATCCACGTTTTCCGGCGGGTGGAAGTCATCGGCGTCGGCAAACTCGTAGCCCAAAGCTGCGGCCAGCGCTGCACCGACAGAGGACTTGCCGCAACCCGTCACACCCATGACCACCACGCGCATGACGCCAGCCTAGACGCCGCGGCGCGAGTCGCCTGAGGGACGGCACGGCGCGAGCCGCTAGACTGGATGGGACCACATGGTTGACCGGTCGCATGTGATGCGCGGCGTGACGCCGCTTCTTAACGGAAATGCGCGATCGGCTACTAGCCCGCGACGTATCGTCGCCTCGCATTTGAAGGACCACATGACTTCCGAGACTTTTGCCGATTTTGGCGTGAACCCACTCATCGTGGACGCGCTCGCCGACCACAGCATCATTGCCCCGTTCCCCATCCAGTCGATGACGCTTCCCGTAGCGCTTTCCGGCCACGACATCATCGGCCAGGCCAAGACCGGCACCGGCAAGACGCTCGGCTTTGGCATCCCGTTGCTGCACCGTGCGGTGTCGCCTGGCGAGCCGGGATTCGACGAGATGGGCGACGCCACCGGCAAGCCTCAGGCGCTTGTCGTGGCTCCCACCCGCGAATTGGCTGTGCAGGTTGCCAACGACCTTGAGATGGCGTCCAAGAAGCGCTCGACCCGCATCCTCAAGATCTATGGCGGCCGCGCCTACGAGCCCCAGATCGACGCGCTCCGCAAGGGCGTCGAGGTCGTGGTGGGCACCCCTGGCCGCCTCATCGACCTCATGAACCAGGGCCACCTGGACTTGCGCTTTGTGCGCACCGTCGTGTTGGACGAGGCCGACGAGATGCTTGATCTCGGGTTCCTCGGCGACGTGGAGAAACTGCTCGCATCGACCCCCGCCGGGCGCCACACCATGCTCTTCTCCGCCACGATGCCCGGTCCAGTGGTGGCCCTTGCCCGCCGCTACATGACGCAGCCCACGCACATTCGCGCATCGGAGCCCGATGACACCGGGGCCACCGTCAAGGCGACCGCACAGTTCGCGTATCGCGCCCACGCGCTCGACAAGATCGAGGTGCTCGCGCGCATTCTGCAGGCCAAGGATCGCGGACTCACCATCGTGTTCGCCCGCACCAAGCGCACCTGCGCCAAGGTGAGCGATGACCTTCGCGAGCGAGGCTTCGCTGCTGGCGCCCTGCACGGCGACCTCGGGCAGGGAGCCAGGGAACAGGCGCTGCGCGCCTTCAGGGCGGGCAAGATTGACGTACTCGTCGCGACCGACGTTGCCGCCCGCGGGATCGACGTCGAAGACGTCACCCACGTGATCAACTACCAGTGCCCTGAGGACGAGAAGACGTACGTTCACCGCATCGGCCGCACCGGCCGTGCGGGCAAGAAGGGCGTGGCGGTCACGTTCGTCGACTGGGACGACATGCCGCGTTGGGGCATGATCGACCGCACGCTCGACCTGGGTTACCCCGAGCCGGAGGAGACCTACTCCAACTCGCCTCACCTGTTCGAGCAGCTCAGCATCCCCACGGGCATCAAAGGCACGCTTCCGCGCTCCGCGCGGGTGCGCGAGGGCCTCGACGCTGAGAAGGTGGAGGACCTGGGAGAGACCGGCAAGCGCGGTGGCCCAGGCGGCGACCACTCGGATCGGGGCGGACGCGGCTCCGGTGGCGGGCGTGGAGACGATCGGGGCGGACGGGGCCCTGGTGGCGGACGCGGTCAGGGACGACGCGGTGGCGACAGCAGTCGCGGCTCCGGCGAGGGCCGTGCGCGTCGCGAAGCTCCAGCTGGTGAGACTCGCGGCCCGCGCGAGGGCGCATCGGCAGAGGGTCAGCCCCGCGAAGGCGCACCCAAGCGCAATCGCAACCGCAAGCGTCGTCGCTCAGGCGGTGGCCAGGGAGCCTCTTCCGCTCCCGCGGCGGAGTAGCGCGGGAGCGCCGACGCGCTAGCCTCGTAGCGCCTGCAGTGCTTTGTAGGCGGCAGGCGACGTGACGTTCTCGCCCAACTGGTTCAGTTTGCCGGTGCCGTGATAGTCGGACGCGCCCGTGTGCACGAGGTCGAGCCTCTCGGCGACGCGCGCCAAGCGGCCGCGTTGTACCTCGGAGTGGTCCCTATGTTCGACCTCAAGGCCCACGAGGCCCGCGCTGGCCATCTGTTCGATCACTGACGTGGGCACCACCTGACCCCTGCCGTCGGCGCCGGGGTGCGCGAACACCGGCACCGCGCCGGTCGCGCGCAAGGTACGAACCGCGTCGAGCACGTCTGGCGCGTAGTGAGGAACGTAGTAGGCCGAGTTTCCGGCGAGGACCTCGGCGAACGCGTCGTCCCTGGTGACGAAAGCTCCCCCGGCCACCAACGCATCGGCGAGGTGAGGCCGCCCCACCGTGTCAGCGCTCCCCGCATGTGCGACCACGTCGTCCCAGGTGAGAGGGTAGTCGGCCCCGATGAGCCGCACCATCTCTTGGGCTCGTGCAATGCGTGCGGCGCGAGTGCGCTCCAGCATCGCGACGATCTCGGGGTGCGAGGGATCTGGCCAGTAGGCGAGCACGTGAATCGAGATGCCCCGGTGCGTACACGAGACCTCGATGCCGGGCACAAAGTTGATGCCGAGCCCGCCGGCCATCTCGGCAGCCTCTTCGAGACCCGCCATCGAATCGTGGTCAGTGAGCGCCACCACGTCGAGGTTCGCTGCCTGCGCGGCCCGCATCACGTCAGCGGGCGACTCGGTCCCATCCGACACGTATGAGTGGGTATGGAGGTCAATGCGCACGCGGCCAGCCTACGTGGCTCGCGTGTCGAGTCCCGCCCCGGCCGTGCCACGATGTTGGGGTGGACAACACCGACAAGCAGGCTCAGGACACCAACAAGGCGCGCGCGACCCGCCCCACGTCGCAGGAGTTCAAGGACTTTCTCAGCACCGGCTGGGCGGAGCCCGACGACGTGCGGACCACCCGGTCGGCCGCCGCCCCCTACGCCGCCGCCCGGCGCGAACGCCTGAGCGCGATGTTCTCCGGCAAGCGCATCGTGATCCCTGCCGGCGACCTCAAGGTCCGCTCCAACGACACCGACTACCGCTTTCGTCCTGACAGCGACTTCGCGTATCTCACGGGCCTTGGCGCGGACCACGAGCCGAGCGCCGTGCTTGTCATGGAGCCGCGCGGCACCGCCGACGCGCCACGGCCGGGGCACGACGCGACGCTCTACCTGCTCCCGCCCGCCGGGCACGACGACGAGGGCTTCTACGCGGACCCCCGCTCTGGCGAGTTCTGGATCGGTCGACGCCCAGGGTTGGCCGAGTTCGAGGCTATGACGGGGATCGCGACTGCGCCGCTGACGGACCTGCCCAGCGGCCTGCGGTTGAGCGCTCAACCGACCAAGCCGGTCCACAAGGCGCTCAGCGAGATGCGGTTCGTGAAGGACGCCTACGAGATCCAGCAGTTGCGAGACGCCGTGGACGCCACCATCGACGGCTTTGCGCGTGCCGTGAAGGAACTTCCCCGCGCTCTCGAGCACAAGCGGGGCGAGCGCGTGGTCGAGGCTGCCTTTGATGGCCACGCCCGCGAGGAGGGCAACGCGGTGGGCTACGAGACCATCGCCGCGTCTGGCGCCCACGCGACCACGCTGCACTGGATCAGCAATGACGGCCAGGTGCGCCACGGCGACCTGCTCCTGCTGGACGCAGGCGTGGAGGTGGAGAGCCTCTATACGGCCGACATCACGCGCACGCTGCCGGTGGACGGCCAGTTCAGCCCTGTTCAGCGCAAGGTCTACGAGGTGGTGCTCGAGGCCGCCGACGCAGGCTTCGCGGTGGCCCGCCCAGGCGCCAAGTTTCTTGACGTCCACATGGCCGCCATGGAGGTCATCGAGAAGCGCCTCACCGAGTGGGGCATCGTCCCTCCCTCGGAAGACCCTGAGTCCAAGCTGTACCGCCGCTGGATGGTGCACTCCACGTCCCATCACTTGGGGTTGGACGTGCACGACTGCGCCGCCGCCAAGCGCGAGCTCTACATGGAGGGCGTGCTGGAACCCGGCATGGTCTTCACGATCGAGCCGGGCCTCTACTTCAAGCCTGACGACCTCATCGCTCCGGAAGAGTTACGTGGCATCGGCATCCGCATCGAGGACGACGTGCTGGTGACTGAGGACGGTTGCGAGAACCTCTCCGTGGCGCTACCCCGCGACCCCGACGCCGTCGAGGCGTGGATGGCGCGGCTGCGGGGGTAGTTGTAGCGTCGGGGCATGGCGATGCGCACCTGGTCAGAGCGTCGGCTCCGCGTGTGGCGGTGGGGTTGGGGTGCGTTGCTTGCCGGTGTGCTGTTCGCGCCCATCGGACAGCAGGGAAGCTGCGCTGAGACGGCCGCGTCGGTCGCAGGCGACAGTCAGTGCGAGAGCCGCAGCATTCCGCTGCTGGGGCTGATCCTCCCCATTAGCTACCCCGCTCCTTAGCGCCTCAGTCGATCGGCGGGTAGGTGCGGGGCTCCGGATAGATCATGATCCCGCCGCCTTGCGCCTTGGTCGTGTTCCAGTGCGCCGCGAAGCACGGCGCGATCTTGTCCCACAAGTAGTGATTTGCCTGCGGGGGCGACTGGATCTTGAACCACTCGTACGTGGAGTACGCCACGATGTCCGCCAGCTGGATCATCTCCCTGTCCCACGAGCTTCGCTCGGTGTCCACCCAGAGCGGCTTGTCCATGAGGAGGTCAAAGTCCGGGCGGTTCGAGCCCTTGGGTCGCAGAGCCCTGCGAGCGTCGTGCAGTGCCCCACTCTTGAAGTAGTTCTCATGCGACTCTTGTTGGTCTGCGACAAACATGCCGCCCTCGCCTGCATTGACGTGGCCGAGCGTCAGGGCGACGCGCTCGTAGAGCTTGGAATAGGCGGCGCCCAACGGCTCGACCGCCGAGTCTGCGGCCCGAAGCGCAGCCTTGTCGACCACCACAGAGAAGATCGTGGGGCGAAACTTGGCGAAGATCTGACCAAGATCGCGCACGAGCAGGTGCAGGTTCCCTGACTGAATGAGAGCCGCGTAGCCCGAGGGGACCATTGGCACGCCATGCCCCGCGGCGGCGTGCTTGAGGTATCGACCCTTGAGTTCGGTGAGGCTCCAGTCAGGGTTGCGCGCGTGCTTGCCGAAGTAGCGCTCTTTGGTGGCCTGAAGCTCGATCGCCAAGGGACCCCTCGACGAGTCGTGGATGCCCACCGCCGCGAGCACAAGGTAGTCGCTGGGCGTCGGAGCCTTCGACCCGGCACGAGGCCAAGCCTTCGCGTCTCCGCACTCGTCCACGTAGAACAGCAGCATCGGCGCCCCCTTATGAGCCCGATCGTAGGGCACCGGGCCCGACGGCGGATCGCGCCGCAGCTAGGCGCCCGCCCCGCCAGACAGTGCGAACCGATCTCGCTCACGACACGCCGCGCGGCAGGACGATGAGCGGTCGCTCTCGGCGTGTCATCCGTTGATCTGGTTCGCAGCGTCGGTGCCCGCCGTCACGCGAGCGCGGCAACTCCAAGAAGCGCCAGCGCCACCAGCGGCAGCGCGCCTTGCTTCACAGCGGCCGACGCCTTGGTGGGGTCGGAGAGGATCAGGACGATCGCAGCCGCGAGCATCGATCCGGCGCCCGCGAGCACCAGTGCAGCACCCACCCCGTCAGACCCCATCGCATATCCGACGATGCCAGCCAGGGTCACCAGGGCCAGGAAGAGGTTATAGAAGCCCTGGTTGAACGCGAGCCCCCGGGTCGCCTCAGCCTGTTCGACAGTGGTCCCGAAGGTCGCGCGCACTCGAGGGGTGGTCCACCACAAGGACTCCATGGCCCAGATGTAGATGTGAAGTGCGGCCGCGAGGCCAGCGAGGACGAGGGCGACAAGCAGCATGTGGGCCTCCAAAGCGCGTTCGAGCACGATCGTAGGGCACCGTCGCCGCGAGGCGAACAGTTCTGACCGCGCGCGCCGGCGCCACGCCTGGACCAGCATCCGGCCCACCGCGCGCTCTCAACGGACGCGGTCAGAACTGTTCAGGCCGAGGGTCGGGGGCATCGGGTCGGCATCGGACGGGAAGCGCCTGGCCCCGTCGGCGGTTGACCCAGCATGCCCCTCCGCCTTTCCGTGCTCGACCTTGCCCCCATCGCCCCGGGCGAGACAGCGTCGGCCGCGCTCGCGCATACCGTCCGCATGGCGCAGGCCGCCGACCAGGCGGGCTACGCGCGCGTCTGGTACGCCGAGCACCACAACATGCGCTCCATCGCGTCGAGCGCCACGAGTGTGCTCATCGCCCACGTGGCGGCGCACACCGAGCGCATCAGGGTGGGCGCAGGCGGCATCATGCTGCCCAATCACTCGCCGCTGACCATCGCGGAACAGTTCGGCACGTTGGGCGCGCTGCACCCGGGTCGCATCGACCTTGGCCTTGGCCGCGCTCCCGGCGGCGACCGCGCAGTATTCGCTGCACTGCGCCGCTCCCCCACCGATTCCGACCGCTTCCCCGACGACGTCGCGGAACTGCGCGACTACCTCGCCGGAGCTTCGCGCGTGCCGGGCGTGCGAGCGGTCCCCTCCGCAGCGTCGGCCGCCGACGCGGTGCCGCTGTACATCCTGGGATCGTCGCTGTTCGGCACCCAGCTGGCCGCGGCGTTGGGCCTGCCGTATGCGTTCGCCTCCCACTTCGCGCCCGCCGCGCTCCACGAGGCGGTGCGCGTCTACCGCGACACGTTCCGCCCTTCCGAGGCCCTGGCGGAACCGTACGTCATCGCGGGAGTGAGCGTCTTCGCGGCCGACGACGCGGACGACGCTGCGGTCCAGTTCGCGGCCTCGCGCAGGTTCCGTGTGCGGGCACTCATCCCGCGCGGCCCCGCCGCCCGCGAGTACAGCGACGACGAGGTGGATGCCTTCTTGCTGAGCCCCGGCGGCGCGCAGATCGCGCAGATGGCCCGCTATACGGCGATCGGCACGCCGGACGACGTGCGTGAGTACCTGGAGGCGTTCGCGGCGGAGGCCCGCGCCGACGAGGTCATCACGGTGCACGGGGCGCTCGGTGTCGATGATCGCGAGCGCTCCCTTCGCCTCGCCGCACCGAGAATCGACTGACGGGAAGCGGCGCGGTCGGCTATCGGCATCGCCAGACCTAATGCCCACGTCACCGCCCTGGTCTGTGCCTACACTGACGGTCCACAGCGTCGCCTTGTCGGTAGGATCCCCACCATGCCCGTCACCCCCGCGCCCAGTCGCGTCAGGCTCGTGCGCGCGCTCGTCCTGGCTCTCGCCGTGCTCGCCTGGAGCGTGCTTGGCTTGACGAGCCAGGCATCTGCAGCGGTCACCCCTGGCGTCGACCCCGAGGCCGATCTCGTCCTGTTCTGGGGTGACGGCTGCCCCAACTGCGAGGTCGAGCGCGACTGGCTGGAAGAGGTCCGGGACCAGTATCCGGACCTCGTCATCGCGGAGTACGAGGTGTGGAACGACTCCGACAACAGAGACCTGTTTGTGGCAGAGGGCGAGCGCCTGGGCTTCGCGGCGAGTTCCGTACCCACTACCATCGTGGGCGAGCGCGTGTGGATCGGCTGGACCGGCCAGATTCAGCAGGACATGGCGGCCGCGATCGACCAAACCTCGCGAGGCGAGGAGCCACGGGCCGGTATCTACGGCACCGCTGGCGCTGGCACATGTTCGGAGGAAGACGCCTTCTGTACCGTCGAGGAGGACGGCCAACTGATCGAGGTGCCGCTCGTGGGCGAAGTGTCCCTGGGGGACCGCTCGCTCCTGGTGTCCACCGTCATCATCGGCTTCGTCGACGGCGTCAACCCGTGCTCACTGTGGGCCATCTCGGTGCTCCTCACCATCGTGTTGCGCACGGGATCGCGGCGCCGCGTCGTCGCCATCGGCTCCACTTTCCTCGTAGTCACCGCGGGGATGTACGCCCTCTACATGGGCGCCATCTACTCGGCGCTCGCCGTGGTGGGCTTCATCGGGGCTATTCAAATCGCCGTCGCGATCGTCGCTGGAGTCTTCGGAACGGTGAGTGTCAAGGACTACTTCGCGTTCAAGAAGGGCCTGTCGTTCACCATCAGCGACTCGGCCAAACCCGGCATCTACCAGCGCATGCGAGCCGCAGCGAGTCAACGCGCCCTGATCCCGGCGCTCGCGGCGACCGTTGCGCTGGCCGTCGCCGTGTCGCTCCTTGAGACCCCGTGCACCGCGGGCTTCCCTGTGCTGTGGACGGGGATGCTCCAGGCCAATAACGTCGGCGCCCTGGAGACTGCGGGGCTGTTCCTTGCATACATGGTGCCGTTCCTCCTGGATGAGTTCCTGGTGCTCGCCGTCGCGATCTGGACCATGCGCGCCATGAAGATGCAAGAGAAGCACGGCGAACTGCTCAAGCTGTTCGCTGGCGTCACCATGCTGGTGCTCGCCGCGGTCATGGTGATCGACCCCGCGCTCATGGAGAACCCTGTGGCCGCGCTCGCGCTGTTCGCCGGAGCGTTCGGACTGGCCGCAGTGATCCACGCCGTGACGCAGCGAGTGAGAGACTCCCGCTCAGATCAGGCGGAACTCGAGGCCAACGCGGCGTCCGACCAGAGTCGGTGACGAGGCGCCACCGATCCCCCGGCCCTACGCCGCGCGTTCGGCCAGCACCTTGATGCCCAGTTTCATCTCCTCCGGCGGCAAGTAGAACGGCAGCCGGAAGCGGTCTGCGCCCGTGCCAGGCAGCACCTCGAACGCGGTGCCTGAAGCCACGGGGGCGCCCGCCTCAGCGGCCCGCGCGGCGAACCGCGTGGCACCACCGTCTGGAAGCCTGACCCACAGCGCAGGGCCGCCGACTGGCCGCCGGTACTCCCAGTCCAGTCCGTGCTCCGCAACGGCCTCGTCCACCGCGTCGAGGGAGTCCAGCATCGACGCCACCCGCCACCGCAGGGTCTCTTCGAAGTGCTCCGCAAGCAGCCTGGCGGCCACCCGCTGAAACAGCGCGGGCGAGCCGAGGTCCATCGCGGCACGCCGGTGTCGCAGTTGGGCCGCAAGCGTCGCGTTGGTGTGCAGCCAGCCGATGCGCAGTCCGCCCCAGAAGACCTTCGACATGCCTCCCACGGTGATGACCGAGGCGTCAGTCCCCATCGCGGCAAAGGGCGTGCGCGCGCTTCCGTCGAGCGCGAGGTCGCCGATGGTGCGGTCATCTATCAGAGTGGTCGCGAGCCCGGCCGACGCCTCGAGCAGTACTCGCGCGTCGTCGTCGCTGATGGCGGTGCCGGTGGGGTTGTGGAAGGTGGTGGTGTACGCCAGGTCGGGCCGCGCGGCGCGCAGCAACTTGATGGAGCCGGCCACGTCCAACCCGCCTGGACCCATCGGCAAGGCGAGCGGACGGGAACCGGAGGCCTGTACAGCGTCGAAGACGCCTGGATAGGTGACCGATTCGAGCGCGACGGGGCGTCGCGAGGTGGCCAGCATCGTCACCACGAGCCAAATGGCCTGCTGCGCACCCGAGGTGATCACCACCTCCTCTGGACGCGCAGGTACGCCTTGCCGTCGCAAGTGCTCGGTCACGGCGAGCACCAGGTCCCTGTCGCCAAGCGCCGCGTACCCGTTGCCCACCGCGGGTGAGCCGCCGAGGAACGCCGACAGGTCAGCCAGTGCCCGCGTCACCACGGGCGCAGGCGGCGGCGACGCGGTGTTGAACGCGACGATGGGCTGGCTCTCCCCCGTAAGTATCTGCGCGAAGCGCTCCTGGGGGCTCAGCCCGAGCACCCCTCGCGAACTCACGCCGAGCGTCGGCGCCGCACCGGGCCGCACCTCGAGCCATCCCGCATCCCGCAACTGCTGGTAGGCGGCCGTCACGGTATTGCGCGAGAGGTGAAGGTGGCCAGCGAGCGCGCGCTCGGAGGGCATCCGGGCGCCGTGCTCGAGCGACCCTGACTCGGCGAGCGACACGATGGCGTTTGCCAATTGGACGTACAGCGGCCCTGTGCCCGTCTGCCAATGGTCAAGCACGTCGGAGAGTTGTTCGGCCGTAGTACGCATGCGGGCCAGCATGCCGCTAACTGGACCCTCTTGCCTAGTGCCAGTGGCATCTGATGCGGCACTGGATCGAGGGGGCCAGTCGCAAGACCATGGTCACATGGCTACCGATCTCACCCCAGCTCTCACCCACCCGATGGCCCTCGCGCGACTGCGGGAGAGGATCGCCGTCACCACGGAGGCCGCTCGCAGGGCCGGCGGCTACCTTGCGGCGGCCCCGCATCGGCCCATCGCCCCCACCGCCGACGCCGTGGCAGGGCTTGAGGCCTTTCGTCGCCCCCTGCAGGACGCCCCACGCACCGCTCACGACGTGCTGCGCGAGCTCGACGAGGTGGGCTCTCCCGCCACCACGGTGCAGGCGATGGGCCGCTACTTCGGCTACGTCAACGGCGGCGTGGAGCCCGCGGCGGCCGCAGCCTCGATCCTGGCCGGGGCATGGGACCAGAACGCCGCCCTGCCCGCCCAATCCCCCGTCGCGTCGGTGCTGGATGAGGTCGCGGCCGCATGGGTCGTCGACCTGCTGGGACTGCCGCACGACGCCGTGGCCACCTTCACCACCGGCGCCACCTTGGCGAACTTCACTGGCATCGTGACGGCGCGCGATGCCCTGCTCGCCCGCGCGGGCTGGGATGTCAACGAACTCGGCCTCATCGGTGCCCCGCCGATCCGCGTCGTCGTGGGCGACGAGGTGCACATTTCCGCGCTCAAGTCGCTGCGGCTGGCGGGGCTGGCCCCCGGCCTGGTGGAGCGCGTCCCCGTTGACGCGCGTGGCGCCATCGACGCCGACGCCTTTCCGACCGACACCGACGCTCTCACCTTGGTCCTCCTCCAGGCGGGCAACGTCACGACCGGCGCGAGCGACCCCTTCGACCGCATCATTCCCGGCGTTCGCGAGCGTGGGGGGTGGGTGCACGTCGACGGTGCTTTCGGCCTGTGGGCAGCCGCCTCGCCCACACTCAGGGAACAGGTGTGGGGAGTGGACCAGGCAGACTCGTGGGCGACAGACGCCCACAAGTGGCTCAACGCGCCGTACGACTCCGGCGTCGTCATCGTCCGCGACTACAGAGACCTGTACCGGGCCATGGCCATGCATGCCCCCTACCTGGCGAGCACGGACTCCCGGCCCCTCATGCACCTCAGCCCTCACATGTCTCAGCGCGCCCGAGGCGTCGAGACGTGGGCGCTGCTCGCCGCAAGAGGTCGCTCGGGGATCGCAGAGCTCGTGGACCACTCGTGCGCCATGGCTTCCTTGTTCGCCGACCTGCTCCGCGAGGCGGGCGCGGAGGTAATCGTTGAGCCCGCGCTCAACCAGGTTCCCGTGACATTCGGCCAGGAGCCGGGCGCGCCGGGCGACGACGCCGTCACGGCAGCCGTCACGCGGGCTATCGCCCAGGAGGGCACGCTGTGGGCAGGCGGCAGCGTGTGGAACGGCCGGACGATTCTGCGCATTTCCGTGTCGGACGCCGCCACCACGGCCGACGATGTGCGGGCCTCCGTCGACGCCATCGTCGCGTGTTGGGAGGCGGTCCGCGCGACCTTCTGACGCCCTGGCTCGTGGGATTGTGGGCCGGTGCGAGGTACGTACCTTTTGTGTGAGCGAACCCCCACAATGAGGGGCAGGACTCGTTGTGGCAACATGCCATATCGGCCGCGGTTGAGGACGATTACCGTCAAAGGGTGGTCAACACTGTGGTACGGGCCCGCAACCGGGAAGACGTCACCATCGACGCCGCACTCGTCCGACAACTTCTCGACTCCCAGTTCCCCGAGGCGAAGGCCCTGCCGGTGGGTGCCCACTTCGAGGGAAGAGACTGCATCGTCTGGCGCCTCGGCGATCAGTGGGCCATGCGCATGCCGCTTCACCAGCAGGCTGCCGCAAAGCAGACCACCGAGACCGCATGGATGGCGCACATCGGCAAGGCGTGGCCGTTCGCGGCTCCCGTACCTGTCCGTGTCGGGCGACCCTCCGCTGACTTCCCGTGGGCCTGGACGGTAGTGCCGTGGATCAACGGCACCCCCGCCCACGTCTCACCCCTGGATCGCTTGGGCGTGGCACAGTTGGGAGCGGCTCTTCGGGCGCTCCACGTGCCAGCGCCAGCAGAGGCTCCTCGCCACCCCACCCGTTCGCTCTCGCTGCTGAAGCGCTCCGACCGGGTCTCTGAACGCCTCGAAGCGCTCGCCTCCGCCTCCGCGAGTTCCTCGTGGCGCCTCAACGCCAAGGCCGCCGCGCGGGTCTTTCATGACGGTGCGATCACCCCCCGTCCCGCCGCCTCTTGGACCCACCTCGACCTCCACCCGGGCAACGTGCTCACGGACGATGGTGAGCTGGCAGGCATCATCGACTGGAGCGAGTCTGCGGCGGGAGACCCCGCTGCTGACCTGGGTCAGGCGCTTGTCCTGGTGGGCCAGGATGGCTGGGACGCGCTCACCATCGGCTACGGACCCATCGACGCCCGCACCTTCGCCCGCGCCCGCGCCGAGGGCGTCTACCTTGCCCTCTCCTTCGCCGCCGAGATGAAAGGGCCCCGCGCCGCCGCAGGATGGGCTGGCCTTGAGGCGCTGGGAGTCGCGCACCGCACCCGATAACTTCAGCCGCACCTGGGCGCTCCGACAGTAGGCTGTGCCCCATGAGCATCGGCACCGAACGCGTCTACGTGGCACGCCTTGCTGGCACCACTGTGTTCGATCCACTCGGCGATCCGGTGGGTCGAGTGCGGGACGTCGTCCTCGTCGTGCGCCGCACGGGAGTCCCTACGGCCGTTGGCCTCGTGGTCGAGGTCCCGGGCAGGCGCCGCGTCTTCATGCCGCTCACTCGAGTCACGTCGATCGTCCCCGGCCAGGTGATCTGCACTGGCGTAGTGAACCTGCGCCGGTTCCAGGCGCGCCCTTCAGAGACACTCGCCATCGGCGAACTGTTCGATCGCTCCGTGACCCTGAGGACTGACAAGTCGACCGCCTACATCGAGGACATCGCGATCGAGCAGACGCGCGGGAAGCTCTGGCAGGTCACCAAGTTGTACGTGCGTAGCGGGGAACGCCGACGCGGGGTGCTCGGCTTCTCTCGCCGCGGCGCCTCCACTGTGGTGGACGTCGATGCCGTGACGGGCCTCGCGACGCGCGACAAGTTGCAAGGCGCTGCCCTCGTCATCCAGTCCTTTGCGGACTACAAGCCCGCCGACCTGGCCGCGGCGCTCATGGAGATGAGCCCAGCGCGCACGGCCGAGATCGCCGCCGCGCTTGACGACGAGCGGCTGGCGGACGTACTCGAGGAGATGCCGGAGCACGATCAGATCTTCCTCATGCGCACCCTTGACCCCGAACGCGCAGCAGACGTGCTCGAGGCGATGGAACGCGACGACGCCGCCGACCTGCTCGGCGACCTTCCCGAGCAGGACGCGGCTGCCCTGCTGGAACTCATGGAGCCAGACGACGCCAACCAGGTCCGTCAGTTGCTCGGCTATGAGGACGACAGCGCTGGCGGCCTGATGACCACCGAGCCCGTCATCGTCGGGCCGGAAACCACCGTGGCCACGTGCCTTGCGTTGGTGCGACGCGACGCATTGCCCCCGGCCCTGGCGTCCATGGTGTTTGTGGTGCGTCCTCCACTTGAGACCCCCACCGGACGCTACGTCGGCCTCGTGCACATTCAGCGGCTGTTGCGCGAGGCGCCACACGACTCTGTGGGCAACTTCGTGGATCCCGCCATCTCGACTCTCGCGCCGGCCGACACCCTGTCCGACGTGTCCCGCCGCATGGCCGCGTACGACATCCTGGCGCTGCCAGTCGTGGACGAGGACAACCGTCTGTTGGGCGCCATCTCCATTGACGATGTCTTGGACCACTTGCTGCCTCGCGACTGGCGCGAGCACGACGCTGGCGACCCTCGCGCGCCGGAGCGACCCGCGCAAGGGGGCAAGCGTGGCTGAGCGACTCGATCGACCCAAGGGGGAGCGCCGACTTTTCGGTTCGCGTCCCACGTCGCCGCGCAACGCGGACAGGTTCGGCAGGATCTCCGAAGGCATCGCCCGCTTCCTTGGTACGCCACGATTCCTTGTGTACCTCACGGTGTTTGTCATTGTCTGGTTGGCGTGGAACACGTTCGGCCCCGTCAACCTGCGGTTCGACTCGGCGACGTACTACTTCACCGCGCTGACCCTGATGTTGTCTCTCCAGGCTTCCTACGCGGCGCCGCTCATCCTGCTGGCCCAGAACCGTCAGGACGACCGCGACCGCGTGAGTGCGGAGCAGGACCGCCAGCGGGCCGAGCGCTCGCTTGAGGACACCGCATACCTCGCCAGGGAGGTCGCCGCACTGCGGCAAGCGCTCAACGAGACGGCCACCCGTGACTTCGTACGCTCGGAACTGCGATCGCTGCTCGATGAACTGCGTCAGGACGACAAGGACCGCGAGCGCGACGGCGCCACCAGCGCCGAGTAGCGGCGACTGCCGACGCGCCTACGAATCTTTCTTGTCACCCATCCCTGACCCCGCGCTGAAGGCCGCAATCAACGCCACGGCCAACCACAAGTACCCCAGCGGATCCTCGAAGTACGCCGAGATCACGGTGCCCACATCGACGTTCGCAAGCCGAGAGAGCCCGGTGGGGATCGAGCCCGCAGCAAAGAAGACGACCATGAGGGCGTCTGCCGCGAGCACCGCCACAGCAGCAATGAGCACGGCGATCACGCCAGTGACGAATCCGGTGCGCTTGGCGACCATAGCCACCGTCACGCCGACCAGGAGGCCGACGCCGATCACGAGCATCAGGAACTCACGCTGCATGGCGAACGAGATTGCCGCATAGGCAAAGGCCGCAATCGCACCGACGACCAGGGCCGACGCGGCCGCGAGCAGCCAGGATCCGGTGGCTCCCGGCTCTTCGACCCCAGGTGCCGACTCAGGACCGCCGACCGCTTGAGAACTGTCCGGATAGGCCGTCGGGCCTTGCACTTCTGGCGTGAACTCTGTCATGACTCCCCCTCAAGTTGACGCAGCTTTGCGTGCTCGGACACTAGCGGACGGACTCGACCGTGCGCAAGGGTGCCTACGATGGTGGCATGCCTACGATTGAAGCTCTCCGCTCCGCACTGTCCAAGGTCATCGACCCCGAGATCAGGAGGCCGATCACCGAGATCGGCATGGTGCGCAGCATCGAAGTCGAAGGCGACGGGATCGCCGTGATCGGCATCGACCTGACGATCTCCGGTTGCCCGATGAAGGACCGCATCACGCGCGACGTCGAGGCCGCGGCACAGACCGTTGACGGCGTGACGGACGTACGGGTCGAACTGGGCGTCATGTCCGACGAGCAACGCGACGGCTTGAAGACGGCGCTGCGCGGTGGCAAGCCAGAGCCCGTCATCCCCTTCACCCAGCCGGGAAACCTCACGCGCGTGTACGCGATCGCCTCCGGCAAGGGTGGCGTCGGCAAGTCCACCGTGACAGCCAACCTGGCCGCCGCGATGGCGGCGGATGGGCTCAAGGTGGGAGTGCTCGACGCGGACATCTTTGGCTTCTCCATCCCTGGCATGCTCGGGATTACCGCGCAGCCGACTCGACTGGATGACATGCTGCTGCCGCCGATCGCGCACGAGGTCAAGGCCGTGAGCATTGGCATGTTCGTTCCGGAGGGCCAACCCGTCGTGTGGCGCGGGCCGATGCTGCACCGAGCGCTCGAACAGTTCCTGGCCGACGTGTTCTGGGGCGACCTTGATGTGCTGCTTCTCGACCTGCCGCCAGGCACAGGCGACATCGCGATCTCCGTGGCTCAACTGCTGCCCCACGCGGAGTTGGTGGTCGTGACGACCCCCCAGGTCGCGGCCGCTGGCGTGGCGGAGCGCGCGGGCTCCATCGCCACGCAAACCTCGCAGTCCGTCGTCGGTGTCATCGAGAACATGGCCTGGCTCGACCAACCAGACGGCAGCCGCCTGCACCTGTTCGGCGAGGGCGGCGGCCAGCGCGTGGCGGATCGCCTCAGCGAGACGCTGGGCACCACCGTCCCGCTGCTCGGTCAGATCCCCCTCGACATGAGCACGCGCGAGGGCGGCGACGTGGGCACCCCCGTGGTCCTCTCCGACCCCGAATCCCCCGCCGCCGTCGCGCTCCGCGACATGGCTCGCACTCTAGGCGCTCGCCAGCGGGGCCTTGCGGGGCGGTCGCTGGGCGTGTCCCCCGTCGCGCCCTAGCGAACGCTAGGCGGCGTCGGCCGAGCGAGCGTGTCCGTCACCTCGTGGACCCCAACCAGCGATGATCGCCGCAATCAGCCCGCACACCACGGCGCCGGTCGACGCCGCAGGCGTGGCCAATGCGGTCAGCAGGGCATCGTCCCAGCCGAGTCCCGATCCGACTCCACCGCCAAGGCCTCCCACGATGCCTCCGATGTCCCCAATCTGCTGGTTCACGTATCCGGTGGTCGCGAGGACGTGCACGCCGATGGCGGTCAGCACGAACGCAGAGATCTGCGTCCTCAGGCCGCGGCAATCGCTCAGGTAGCGCACGGTGAAGCCGACAGCCGCGGCCTCGCCAAGTCCTAGCAACACAAGGGCGAGCAAGAGTTGCGAGTCGGGCACCAAGATCGACAGCAGCGCACCCACCACGAGGGCGACGATCAGCCCTCCAAGCACCGCGCCCATGCGGTTGTCGCGCAACCGTCCCAACACGGAGGGCGACTGCTGCATAGGCGGCGGCGTGGTCGCCGCTGTCTGGGGCGTCGGCTGTGGCTCTGGAGTAGCGGAGGAAGTCGTCTTGCGGGCGGCCATGTGATTGCTCCTCGAATAGTCGGCATTTCCTCCCTCATCATGGCACGACCATGGCGTGGTGAGGAGGTCAGCGTTTGGCATGATGGGACACATGCCCGTTTCGTCGGATCTTACCGAACCTCGCTGGACGACGGCATGGTCGCTCGATGAGGGTGAGCGTCGCGCCAGGGCTCGCATGCGACAAGCCTTCGGGGTCGAGGCACGCCACGTCTGGTCGGCGCCAGGGCGTCTCAACATCGTCGGCGAATACACGGACATCAGTCAGGGGGTCTCGCTCCCGACGCCCATTCCTCACCGCACCTTTGTGGCGGCGGCTCGCCGCTCGGATCGGGTGGTGCGCCTCGTCACGGACAGGGCCGATGCGGCGTGCGGCGATGAGGCGGTGTGGGAGGGCGACCTGGACTCGTTGCAGAGCCTGGTGGGCGAGGACTGCTGGATGGCATATCCCGCTGGCGTGCTCTGGGCGCTCATCGAACGCGGTTTTGCGAGCACGGGGATCGACCTGGCTTTCGCCTCGTGCGTGCCACTGTCTGCCGGCCTCAGTGCGTCGACATCGCTGACCGCCGCGACGGCGTTGGCTGCGAACGGGCTGTGGGGTCTCGCGCTCGCGACCGACATCACCGCGGTCGAGCTTGCGGACGTGTGCATCGATGCGGAGAACGAGATTGCGGGCGGAGCCACAGCTGGCCTCGCCCAACACGCGATCATGCGAGGCGCCCCAGGGGAAGCGCTTCACCTCGACTTTGCCACGTCACCGCCACGTGCCACAGGGTGCCCGCTGACCTTCGCCGAATACGGCCTGGGGCTCCTGGTGATCGACACGGGCGTTCCCCATCCCGATCAGAACGAGATGGTGCGTGAACGCATGGCGCAGATAGGTAGGGCCGCCGCCGCGCTGGGTGTCGAGAGCATTGGTGCCCTGCGCGCGGTGCCCGGCGCTTTGGCGCGGATCGAAGCGATCGATGACCCGATCCTGCGCAAGCGTGCTCGCCACGTCTTCACAGAGAACGAGCGCGTGGAGGTAGTGCGGGACGAGTTGACAGGGACCGCTCCGGCTCACGAGCGATTCGTGGCGGTCGGCAAGGCCATGTACCGCTCGCACGCCTCGCTCGAGACGGATTTTGATGTGAGCTGCGAGCCGCTGAATCTTGCGGTCGACCAGGCGTTCAGAGCGGGCGCGCTGGGGGCCCGCCTCACGGGCTCTGGCCGTGGCGGATCGGCGGTGGCGTTGATACGCCGGGCACAGGCGACGGGCACGGCGCGCCTCATTGACGCCGCATTCGTTGCCGGTGGCCTGCCCCGCCCGGCGTTCGCGTTCTTCTAGAAGTCCGGGGCTAGCGGGCGCCGAGCTCGTAGTCCACCACAAGCGGCGCGTGGTCCGACCACCGCGCATCCCACGCTGCTGCGCGATCCACCCGCACCGCCACAGCCGCAGAGGCCATCGTCGGCGTTGCGTAGTGATAGTCGATGCGCCACCCCGTATCGGTGTCGAAGGCCTTGCCCCTCATCGACCACCAGGTGTACGGGCCGTCCTGCTCCCCCACCAAGGTGCGGTGAACGTCGACCCAGCCGGCGTCGATCCACCGGTTCAGGTACGCACGCTCTTCCGGCAGGAAGCCTGCGGACTTGAGGTTGCCCTTCCAGTTCTTGATGTCGTGCTCGGTGTGAGCTGTGTTGATGTCACCCATGACCACGACGCGATCGTGGGACGCAGCGAGTGCCGCCATTCGCGCTGTCATGAGGTCGAGGAACTCGAACTTGGAGTCCATCTTGGGCGTGCCCGCCTCGCCGGAATGAACGTACACCGACACCACCCGGATGGGACCGCTGGCGGACGCCACGGTGGCCTCGAGCCAGCGGCCGGTGTGTGCTGGCACGGCGGCGGCACCTCCGAGCGCCTGGGAGCCCGCTAGGACGTCTGTGAGCGGCTCGCGCGAGAGGATCGCCACGCCAGCGCGGCCCTTGATCTCGCACGCCTGGTGAGCCACGTGCCAGCCGGCCGAGAAGGCGTCGTCCACCACCTCATCTGGCGCCCTGACCTCTTGGAGGCACACCACGTCGGCTTCGACGGTGTCGAGCCACTCCTGCATGCCCTTGCGAAGGGCCGCGCGGACCCCATTGACGTTGACCGTGACGATGCGCATCTGTTGATTCCTTGGGCTAGCGGTCAGGACCTTGACACGGGATCTAGCCTATTCGGCGAGACAGACACGCCGACTGCGTACGTGCCACGCGGCGTAGCAAGTCGCGGCAAGGGCGAGTGCGATCAGCACGAAGGCACTGATCACGGCCGCGTGACCGCCAGGCACCCACATCGCAGCACGATCGACAACGACATCGAGGAAGCGTTCATCGCGGCCCTGGTAGAAGCCACGCAATGCCACGCGCAAGCCGGCGGCCGCAGTAAGGCCAGCTCCCACCACAAGAACGGGAATCGTGATCCAGAGCCAGCGAACTCGAACAAGGGTGTCCCAAGTGATCGCGACAAGAGCGGCCAACGGAACGAGGCAGACAAAGAGATATCGGCCCTGCAAGCCCGGCAGAAGGCCGTAGTCGATGTACCACGGGTACGAGGACTTGAACATGAAGGCGATGGTGAGCACCGGCGCGGCAATCAATGTCAGCGCGAGCACTCGCCTTCCACGTGCCACCCAGATGGCGGCGACTGAGGCGAGGATGATGGCGCCCACCACGTAGATCGCGCGCCCCCCAGAGAACGTGAGCTCGAGGTACGAGAAGCGCCCGACGAAACTCTCGCTGACAGCATGCGCCGCGTGCGAGAAAAAGGTCAGTGGCGTGCGGCCGGGATCAGGGCTCAGGCCAGCGATGAGCTTGTATCCGTCAGGTTGGAGATCGCCATACCTCACGATGTTCACGAGCCACCAAAAGCCGCCCGTCACGAACGAGACTCCCAGCCCCGCTGCTAGCCGGTAGATACGGTGTGTTCGGCCCACAACCCCTGGCGCGGCATACAGCGCGAAGACCACCACGGGAAGCAGCACCAGGGTGGTGCCCTTGGTCAGCGCTGCGAGACCCATAGCAAGGCCAAGCACAAGAGCTGACCGCCATCCGCCCCCGCGAACGTACAGCCGGACAGCGAGCCACGCGGCGATGGCCGCGAGAAGATTTGCGAGGTTGTCATTCGACACCGAAGCGGCGATGTGAGGGACCTGAGGCAGCGCCAGGGGGAAGAAGGCGGTCGCTCCCGCGACTCCCGGACTCGGGACCAGCAGGCGGACGGTGCTTGCAAGGAGCCACGGCAGGGGCAGCATCATGAGCACGTCAAGCAGTCGCGCGAAGAACAACTGTGTCGACCAAGTCTCACCTGGCATTCCCGCAATGCGCGCAGCGGTCGCTTGGATCGCGTAGAAGAGGGGAGGGTGCTGGCTCATCTGGTCGGCGACGGTCGCGTCGGGGCCGGGAAGCGCGTTGTCCGAGTCGATGGTTGAGTGCGTCTCTGGTGGCGTTTGCACGTGAAGATACACCGGGGGGTTGCCCCAGTGCGTCTCGCTTCTGGGAAGCTTGTAACTGAGACCAGCTTCCGACATCGCGGTCACGACGCCTGGACCTACTTTCGCGTCGCCTGGAACTGGCCATCCCCCGCCATGTTCAAGGCGAATCACCGAATTGAAGTGCACGTGCTCGTCGGGCGCTCTGAATGCCGGTGTGATGAGGAGCCAAGCGATCATGATCGCGGCCCACGCAACAGTGGCGATCACGACGAGGCGTCGGAATGTCCGCTCCCCCACATTGTCCGAGCCCATCGAAATCACAGCGCCCTCTCGCTCGCCTCAACCACGTTGGCCACTAGCATGGCACGGGTCATGGGCCCCACACCGCCGGGGTTGGGCGAGTACCACGAGGCCCGTTCGCGGGCATCCGGAGCGACGTCACCTGCCACCCTTGACTTGCCGGTGGCTGGGTCCGTCACGCGCGACACCCCCACGTCTACCAGCACCGCACCGTCCTTGACCATGTCGGCCGCAATGATCCCCGGCACTCCAGCGGCAGCCACGATGACGTCGGCCTGGCGGGTGTGCGAGGCGAGGTCTGCGGTGCCCGTGTGGCACAACGTCACGGTGGCGTTGACGGCCTTGCGAGTCAGCAATAGCCCGATGCTGCGGCCCACCGTGGTGCCTCGCCCCACGACCACGATGTGCTTTCCAGCGAGAGACACCCCATGCCGCTCCAGCAGCACGATGATGCCCTTGGGCGTACACGGCAGCGGACTCGTGACCTGCTCGCCGACGCGCAGCACGAGCCTGCCAAGATTCGTCGGGTGCAGACCGTCGGCGTCCTTGTCGGGATCGACGAGTTCGAGCACCCGATTCGTGTCGATGCCTGCTGGCAGCGGCAACTGCACAATAAAGCCGGTGCACGCAGGGTTGTCGTTGAGTCGCTGCACCGCCGCCTCGATCTCGGCCTGAGTCGCCGTCTGGGGCAAGTCCTCCCTGATCGACGTGATGCCCACCTCGGCGCAATCGGCATGTTTGCCGTTGACGTACCAGGTGGAGCCTGGGTCGTTGCCCACGAGCAGCGTTCCAAGGCCGGGCACGATGCCGCGCTCGGCGAGCGCCGCGACCCTCACGGCCAGCTCGGCCTTGATAGTCGCGGCGGTCGCCTTGCCGTCGAGAACGCCCACCATCTACTGAACGAGGCCCGGGTAGAGCGGGAAGTCGCTGGCGAGCGTCGCGACGCGTGAGCGCAGCGCCTCGATGTCGGCGTCCCCCTTGAGCGCGGTAGCGATGATGTCGCCAACCTCGGCGAACTCGGCGGAGCCGAACCCACGCGTGGCAAGGGCCGGGGTGCCGATGCGCATGCCCGAAGTGACCATCGGCGGCCTCGGATCGAACGGGACGGCGTTGCGGTTGACCGTGATGCCGACCTCGTGCATCAGGTCTTGCGCCTGCTGGCCGTCGATCGGCGAGTTGCGCAGGTCGACCAGGACCAAGTGGACGTCGGTGCCGCCGGTGACGACGTTGATGCCTGCCTCGATCGCGTCGGGGGCCGTGAGGCGCTCCGCCAGAATGCGCGCACCCTCGAGAACGCGCTCCTGGCGCTCCTTGAACTCCGCTCCCGCGGCGATCTTGAGCGCGGTCGCCTTGGCGGCGATCACGTGCATGAGCGGCCCTCCCTGCTGGCCGGGGAAGACTGCCGAGTTGAGCTTCTTGGCCAGTTCCATGTCGCGAGCCACGATCAGCCCGGAGCGCGGGCCGCCGAGCGTCTTATGCACGGTGGTGGAGACCACGTCGGAGTGAGGAACGGGGCTCGGGTGGAGACCAGCGGCTACCAAGCCAGCAAAGTGCGCCATGTCCGTCCAGAGCTTCGCCCCCACCTCGTCGGCGATCTCGCGGAAGGCGGCGAAGTCGAGATGACGAGGGTACGCAGACCAGCCGGCGATGATGACGTCCGGGCGCTCGGCGAGAGCCTGCTCACGCACCTGCTCCATCTCGATGCGGTGTGATTGCTCGTCGAGCCCATAGGCGGCGACCTCGTACAGCTTGCCCGAGAAGTTCAACTTCATGCCGTGCGTGAGGTGGCCGCCGTGCGCGAGCGACAAGCCCATGATCTTCTGACCGGGGCTGATCAAGGCGTGCAGCACCGCTGCGTTGGCGGTGGCACCCGAGTGAGGCTGCACGTTCGCGTATTCCGCGCCGAAGAGGCTCTTGGCGCGCTCGATGGCGATGTTCTCCGCCACATCCACTTCTTCGCAACCGCCGTAGTAGCGGCGACCGGGGTAGCCCTCCGCGTACTTGTTGGTCAGCACAGAACCCTGGGCCTGCAGCACCGCACGCGGCACGAAGTTCTCGGAAGCGATCATCTCGAGGTAGTCGCGCTGGCGCCCGAGTTCGCGGTCCAAGACGCTCGCGATGTCGGGGTCGAGTTCGGCCAAGGTGGAGTTCATGATTCCCTGCGTGGCAGAGGGGGTCGCGGCATCGGTCATCGCGGATCCTTCGCGTCAGTCGGCGCGCGCGGCGCCGAGGTGAGTGTTCG